>RPQN01000376.1 GCA_003819715.1 Ignavibacteriota bacterium
CGCTAATTTTAACGCCTATATCGAGGGCTTAGATACCCTCAATGGGCAATCACTAGACCTAGTTACGCAAGTGGCAGGGGTGGACGGTGAAGAGTGGACGGACGAAGAGCGCCTAGAGATTGTGAAAGAGATTATAGATATGACTAACGCCTACCGTAATACGCATAAGTGGGAGGACTAGAATGGGGTATTATGACGGAGATCCTTGGTCTAATCACATATTAAATGAGATCAAGTGTGCAGAGTGTGAAGAATATTTTGACGATCAAGAGGGAGAGGGCAATATCTGCCCCACCTGTAAAGTGAGAGAGAGGGCAAAGTAAATGAATATACCAACGATTACGGAAGAGCTAGAGTGGTGCGAGATCGAGCTGGTCAATATCAAGGCCGGTTTATTCTCTATGTACACGCAAGAGTATATTGAGGGTGCAATATCTGCACTTAGACTAGCGAAAGAGGGAAAGTAAATGAGTAAAATGAAAGAGTGGCTACTAGATCGTCAAGAAAATGGAGATGACGGCACCGGATTTAACGATTATGTAGAGAGAGAGGGAGAGTAATGAAAGATTATACAGTAACGCTTGTGTACGATCTATTTAATATCACTACCGTTATCTATGCAGACAATGAGGATGAGGCTAAACGCTTTGCCTTGCAGAAATTAGATCAAGAGTGCGGGATACCGCTAGATGAACCTATGAAATATCAGATCAAATTAGAGGGAGAGTTTAATGAATAGGGAATATCTATCGGCTAAGGCAGAGCTATGCAGTAACCTGGCCGTTGAACAGATCAACGCCGGCAATGAGGAGGAGGGCGTGAAGAACTTTAAGCGTATGATTCGTGCGCTTGGGCAGATCCAGCTACTCGATATAGAAGAGAGAAGAGGGAGAGAATAATATGACAGAACTATCAGAACGTTGGGTTACTTTGAAAGAAGCAGCATTTCATTTACAAGTAAGCCCTAGTTGGCTTTACCAAAAGGGTCAAAAAGCAGGCGTACCCCGTGCTCGTATTGGAAGCGCGTATAGGTACCAAATTAGTCAGTTAAATGACTGGATGAATTCGCAGGTAAATAACAATGAGTAACTTCTATGCAACCAATTCCGGTCTTGTCTATCTGTATGAAGTCACCGACCCGCAAGGGGTGGCAGTATGGGGAGGCGAGCAGATCAAGGATATGTTCGACTGGCACCAAAGAACTCCGGACTCACGCGTGTTTATCTCCACTTGGGAGAGTGATGAGGAGGACGCTCACCTAGTGGGCAGACCTATCGAGATCACCTCAATCGTGGCAAGCAAGGTGGAGGAGGACAAGTGATCTTTACTATTGGAATCATACTAGCCTTACTGATAGCCTATGCACTTATAGTTATGGAGGATAAATACAATGACGGATATAGATAGAAGAATAGCAACGGCTAAGCGAGTAGCAACGGGCTATCGCAACTATCGGAGGGCTAGGGATAGGGCGTTAGCGCGCCTATCAAATCACTACCCTGAAACCTACAAGGAACTATTAGAGCAGGAGAAGATCTCTGATGAACAACTGGGTAAGAAGTGGCTTGATATTGACGGCAGCACTGACGCTACTGATAGCGTTCATACCGACACCACCAGCACATATACACGTGGAGATAGAGAAGAAGCCAGAAGTGGTGAGGACG
>RPQN01000377.1 GCA_003819715.1 Ignavibacteriota bacterium
AGCAACTGCCACATAATGTCTCTAGCCTGTCCCTGAGTGGGTGCAACATACCAGACATGACCACGATCAGTCTGTAGTGCTTCAACTATCAGCATCCATGCTGCAAGCCTAGACTTACCTGTACGTCGTCCTGCTGCAACAACCTTGAACCTTGTTTGATCGTTCCAGACACCAGTCTGCCAAGGAAGTAGTTTAATGTCTAGATTCATTTAAATTCTACGTCCTCTGCGTCTATGGTTGTATCTTCATCATTAGACACATCGGCTGTTAGACCAGTAATGTTAATGGTTATACCTTTAGAAGAGCCAGAACTGTCCTTTTCGAACATTGAAATAGGCATGACTCTATCTAGACACATCTTCATAGCAGCCATCTGACCTGGGTGTCCATCAGTCATGGCAATCTCAACAACCTTGTTAATCATCCTCTCACCAGAGGTAGCTAACAACCTTGCTTTTAATTCTGCTAGACGACCAGCGTCACCTTTAGGACGACCTCTTCCATCTCTTTTAAGTTTAGCCTGAATATCAGACTTCTTAGGTCTGCCAGCCTTACGCTTTACAGGCTGTGCAGGTACAGATGTTTGCACGGTTTGTAAAGGGGAGACAGAGGAAGACAAAATATCTTCTTTTTCCATCGAGTTCCTTTATATAGTTCTACATAGTCTGCTCTTTATGTTATCTTATATTGTAGATGATAGACAACAAACAATTATTGTAGCAGAAAATTTATGATTATCATTCTTAGAAGCTCTAAGTGCGCTACTCTGTGCTTTGAATCTACACAATTCTATATAGTAGCATTTATTTTAGCATATTTTTTTTCATTTGTCAAGTTAAACTTTACTTTTTCTTACAATTAAGGCTTAAAGTGCTCTAAAACTAACCCACATTTAGTAGTTTTTACTTAGATATTGCCCAGATCTAGTAAGGCTTTGATTTAATTAATCTTTTTACATTGTATAGTGCAGTGCAATATTGCTTAATTTCCTCTTTTTTGTACGTTGTAGGGTTCACAACATTACAACACACTGTCTAACCCCCTCCCCCCATGTTAGTTAGTACTCACTTACAAGGCTTGTCTAGGTTAGTTAGTACTCACTTAGTCCTGGATAGTTAGTAAGTGCTTACTTTGTAGAGTGTTGTATAGAAACAACATAGTGATAATGCGAATCATTCTCAATGGCTAGGTGAATGGGATAGTTATGCACCATATCAGAGCATTTATGAAACCTATCGAATCCTGGACAACGATAGTCTATGCCTATGCATTACTTTGGTGCAACTCTGTATGCTATCTAAATGAGAATCATTCTTATTTGTCTGATTGTTTATCATTGTCTAAAACTATTGCATCGATAGAAAAATACAATGAAGAAAGTTATTGACATCGTGAACTTCTGTGCTACATTGGAGTCATAGAAACACAGAAACAAATTAACCAACCAAGGAGCATCAAACATGGTCACAACTAGAGCAAAGTATGACGGAGGCTACTTAGTCACAGGCTGGACAGTTGGCGACAAGTTGGTGCAGTATCTAGTCCAGAAAAACGCCACAGGTCTTTGGGAGGTATCGTTAGTGTTCGGAGATGGTCAAGCAATCGAAGTG
>RPQN01000378.1 GCA_003819715.1 Ignavibacteriota bacterium
AACCAAGCGATTGGTATCAGCATGATATCACAATTAATAAGCGTCGTCAGTATGTTGTCGACGTGTTTGGTCGTACAGACGATGAGCGGGTCGTGTGCGTGCGAATTGTTGGGTTCAAGCCTTACTTCTACAGTCTCAAACCCATAACCGACGATGCTATGACAAGCAAGCAAGTGTTCAAGCACGATGTTATGGCCGGATTTGCGGATCTCAAATCCAAGAGGGTGTGGAAGGTGGAATGCGATACCCTCAATGCCTTCCACGAAGCTATACGGGCAGCGAAGGACACCCGGGGCCAACAGTTGTACGAGAGCAGCCTACCGCCCTTTATGCGAATGTTCCACGAGCGACACCTGAGTCCTGCCTCGCCCATTCGAGTTTCATACACACAAGAACTCGATATCCCCACGGACAAGGATACGGAAGAGCCCAAGTATCACGTGGAGGCCTACTACGAGGCAGAAGTCCAGAATGTAGAATCTGCACCCGGGGACACCATCCCCCAGTTGGTGGCATCGTATGATTTGGAGATGTATTCTGCCTCGGGTCTCTTTCCCCAAGCGTCCAAGGATCCGATCATTCAAATCGGGATCTCGTACCGATGGACGGATGACTTGTTGACTCCCGTGGCTCGTACGGTCTACGTCAATGGCACCGTGGATCCTTCTGATGAGCCCGAGACAACCTTTGTCTCCTGTGTCAATGAATCGGAGATGCTTCTGAAGTTTGCCAAGGATATCAAGACCAACAACCCTGATATCATGTGCGGATACAACACCTTTGGTTTTGATGATGCCTACATTGAAGATCGCTGCAAGCGACTGGGGATTCTTTCGGAGATGGAACTCGCAAGATGCCCTACGGTTGGAAAGGAAGATGGCAGATTTATTACCCGATTTGCAGAGAGCAAGAAGTTCGAGTTGGCGTCGGGCAAGTACGATCTTCGGTTCCTGGTCCTCCGGGGCCGTCTGGGCCTCGACTTGCTGCTGAACATGCGTCGCGAGCACAGTCTGGACTCCTTCAAGCTGGACAATGTTGCTTCGGTCTTCCTACGAGACAAGGTCGTCTCCTACAAGGACGGGCGAGTCTACACGAACAGCACGCGTGGTCTCCGCAACGGGAACTACGTGAAGTTTGACCTCGTGGGACACACGACGGATCCGTATCGCGAAGGACACAAGTTTGTGGTGTCCGATGTCCAATCCAAGTCGTTCCGGATTGACGGTGCTCCGGACCTCTTCTACGATCTCTCCGATAAGCAATTAAAGTCGCTGGAGTGGACGTTCACGAAGGATGACGTGGAACCTGCTGAGTTGTTTCGTCTTCATCGCGGATCGTCTGCCGACCGTGCTCGGATTGCCAAGTACTGTATTCAGGATTGCGACCTGGTCCTCACGCTCATGGCAAAACTGGATACGCTCGTCAATGCTCGGGGGATGGCCGACGTCTGCAAGGTTCCGATGGAGTACGTTCTCCGCCGAGGACAGGGAATCAAGATCTTCTCAGCAGTCGTCTACTATGCTGCCCAGCG
>RPQN01000379.1 GCA_003819715.1 Ignavibacteriota bacterium
ATACCGACAATTCACCACATGTCAGGTCAAGCTTTCCAGTAAATTTGATTCCGGTGCCAAAAGAATCGGGCGTTTCCGACGGATATTTGAGACCGGCTTGGGGCATTGTCGCTGCCGTTCCTGGTCCTGGAATTGACCGGGGCGGGATAAACTGGGAAGGCATCTGCTACCGCGTGATGGGCTCCAAATTGGTGCGGGTCAATGCCGATGGCAGTATTGATATCCTGGGCGATGTTGGTGGCGTTGGCGGGGATCAGGTCTCGTTGACCTATTCTTTTGATAGGCTGGCTATTGCATCCCAAGGCCGCCTTTATTATTGGTCCCAGGCGCTCGGCCTGATTCAGGTAGTTGACCCAGATCTCGGCACAGTAGTCGATATCCGATGGATAGACGGGTATTTTTTGATAACCGATGGCGAAAATCTAGTAGTTACCGAGCTTAATGACCCTACGCAAATCAACCCGATAAAATACGGAAGTTCTGAGGTTGATCCCGATCCAATTCAAGCAATTCTTAAACTTAGAAATGAAGCATGGGCAATTAACAGACACACAATTGAAGTCTTTGATAACGTAGGTGGGCCTTATTTCCCGTATCAGCGAATCGACGGGGCACATATAACTAAGGGTGCGATTGGAACACACGCTTGTTGCGTATTTATGGACGCTATTGCGTTTGTTGGCGGAGGGAGAAACGAACCCCCTGCGGTGTATCTTGGAACCAACGCAACCGCATCCAAAATATCAACCGCTGAAATAGATAATTTATTGCAATTATATACTGAAGACCAGTTAAGCGGTATTGTTGTAGAGGCTAAAACAGACAAAAGCCATGAGCATTTATTGATTCATTTGCCAGATAGGACAATAGTTTTTGACGGTATGGGCTCCAAACAATCACAGGAATTCCTTTGGTTTGTGCTTACCAGCTCAATTGTTGGTTTCGCTGAGTATCGTTTGAGAAATTTTGTCTGGGCGTATAATCAGTGGCTTGCAGCCGATACGCAGACGCAAAACTTGGGGACAATCAGCGATTCGGTAAGCTCGCATTGGGGCAATATTGTAAGATGGGAATTTTCAACAACAATAATATATAACAAAAGCCGAGGCGCAATTTTCCATGAACTTGAACTCGTGGCGCTCCCTGGCTCCGCTGCTCTGGGCATCAATCCGATGATAACAACAAGCTACAGCCTCGACGGTAGGACCTGGTCGCAGGATAAGGCTATTTCCGCTGGGACCACTGGGAGCACGATGAAACGCCTAGTTTGGTTTCAACAGGGAATAACGAGAAACATGCGAATTCAGCGTTTCCGAGGCGATAGCCAAGCGCATGTGTCTTTTTTACGGCTTGAGGCTCAAATTGAGCCGTTGGTGTTTTAATGTCGATAAATAATCGTTTAAAACTTTCGAGAGAACAGTTATCACTTTTTTTGAAAAATCATGAGCAAATAAAGCAGTTTGAAAAGCTTTTTGCGGTAGTTGATGAGGTTTCAGAAAATCCTGATACCCAGGGGAT
>RPQN01000380.1 GCA_003819715.1 Ignavibacteriota bacterium
CCATCCTTTAAAAAATATCATCATCCTCCAAAATAGCAGTATCATTGTTATTACTTTCAGCTATTGCCACCCAATCAATCTCAAAACCTTCAAATTCATCAATATAATCTATAAACATTGTAAAACCTCCTGTTAATTAGTATATATTAATTATACTACCTAATAGTTAAGTTGTCAACCTAAAAATTAGGTAGATTAATTAATTTTAATAATCAGTTAGTTTTCCATTCATGGCAACAATCACAACAACCCCACATGATTACTTTTGTATCAAGTAATGGTTTTC
This sequence comes from Ignavibacteriota bacterium, assembly GCA_003819715.1. Classification (GTDB taxonomy): domain Bacteria; phylum Bacteroidota; class Ignavibacteria; order UBA10030; family UBA10030; genus Fen-1298. Next base: position 287 of record RPQN01000380.1, read on the forward strand.
TGGTATTCATTTTAATAATATTAGTGCTTGAACAATTAGGGCATTTTCTAATGAAGATATTTAATAGTTTTTTTATCATGTTATCACTCCTATTTAACAGTTATAAAACAATCAATACCTTTACTTTTAAGAAAAGATTCACAATCTATAGCATTTTGTTTATTTCTGAATGCTCCGGCTTGAACTACCCATATTTTATCATCTGAAACTTCAATAGGTTTATATTCTTTATCAAAATACTTACAAATACCTTTACATATCTCAATAGCACATTCTTTTCTATATTCATTAGACTTCATCAATAAGGCTTCTCTTTTGTTGTCCATGAATCCACATTCTACCAATACAGCTGGCATATTTGTATGTTTTAATACATAAAAACCAGCTGTTTTTATACCACGGTCTACCATCGCCGTGCCTTTCATTAATGACTGATGTACTAACGTTGCTAGTTTACGACCTTTTTCAGAACCTGGGTAACTATAAGTTTCAATACCTGCCCATGATCCCCATGTACCAGACATGGCATTAAAATGTATAGACACGAATATATCAGCTTTAGCCTTATTAGCTATTTCACATCTATTGGCTAATGAATTGTCGGATCTATCAGGTGAAGCATCCACCACTGTGAACCCGTTAAATATTAGCTCTTCTTTTAAAAACTCTTTTGTAAAATGATTAAAATTATTCTCAATGTATCCGTCTGGTGTTCGTTTTCCGGCGGTTTCAAGTCCGTGTCCATCGTCAATAGCAATACTATATTTCATATAAATTTCCTTCTTTCATTAATTATTTAACTAAAAATTGTTTGCATCTGTAGGTGAATTTAATACACCAAATAACACAAGGATAGAAAGTATACTGTCAATTATCAATTGCCCACTGGTAGACGTTATCCCCATTTTGTCAAATAGACCAAATGTATTACAAACTAATAATATGAGTGATCCAATCGCCATCCATGCGACCTTACTTTTAAACCTGTTTTGCCTTTTCATCATTAGCCCACCCTTTCAATCTAGGTTTATAAAAAATAATTCAAATTCATCTGCGCAAACTTCAATACTACTGCCATTTTTAAATGATATAGTGATAGCATGAGTATCCAGCGTAAAGTTATTTATTTCGTTTATATTATCATTCAAATATTTTTGAGCTAGTACAACAGGATCAATTGAATTAGTTGATTCAGTTTTCATGTTACTGCCCATCC
>RPQN01000381.1 GCA_003819715.1 Ignavibacteriota bacterium
AAAGAACCCAAAGGACAGCCAGGGAGCACTTTTTTCATGGATCGTTTCCTTGATTTCCTTCAGAATACCGGGTGCATCCTCTTTTCCGGCTATCTTATTCAATACCTCGAGGGCTTTTCCATCTTTCCCTTTCATGACAAGATACCGAGGGGTTTCAGGTACAAAAAACAAAAGGATCAGAAATATACCCGCTGGGATCGATCCGGAAAAGAACATCCAGCGCCAGCCTTCTTCAATAAGCCATTGCTCGTTTCCCTGCCTGGCAATGAAATAATTGACAAAATAGATAACCAGCATGCCAAAAATAATCGCAAACTGGTTCCAGGAAACCAGTTTACCCCGTACACCCGCAGGTGCAATTTCGGCAATATACATGGGAGAGATCATGGAGGCAATGCCAACACCTATTCCGCCAATGATGCGGTATGCCACGAATGAAAAAACGGGCAGCGTTCCAAATACATTGAAGGCTTCGGGCTTCCATGCGCCGATGGCGGACAAGAAAAATGCGACTGCGGCAATGATCAGTCCGTTTCTGCGGCCCAGGGATTTTGAAATGAACCCCGCGGCAGCCCCTCCGATCACACAGCCGATAAGCGCACTGGCAATGACGAATCCCTTGATTGCATCAGCGGTATCCTGGAGAGCCGGCCCTTCCACAGGGATAGGCCTGCGTAGAAAACCCAATGCCCAAACTGTAACGATGGCCAGAATAGCGGCACTTACCCCCAATCCTTTCCGCATGGATATCAGCCGGATCACCTGGGCGGAAATGATCACGAAAACAAGGTATATAACCAGTGTCATCGTAACCTTGTACTGGCTGATCAGTGAAAGGGCATACGCGTGATTTGCCGGATCAAAAATCTTCGTGATATAGAATTCCACGAGTGATTTCTCCGCACCATTGACGACGGCGGTATCATAGCCGAACAACAAACCACCCAGGGTGGCTACCAGGGTTAATGCCATGATGTAGACAGGGTTTCCTTTGGTAAAGGAGGTGGCGGTTGATCCGGAGGATGTGTTGATAAATGACATAATTCAGGTTTATTATATTGTTTTAATACAAGTGATACTGTCATGCTGACCGTAGTGAAGTCGCATGAGGCATTAAATATACATGTTCAAAATAGCTTCGTACAATTCCTGCCTGCCACTTTTCAATCCGGGTTCTCCCTTTTTCATTGCAAGGTTACGCAAGTCCTCCAGGGTATATTTCCCTTCTTCAAACGCTTTGCCCTCACCCTGGTCGAACGATGCGTAACGGTCTTTCCGCATAGCCAGGTAAGGCGATTTGACCATAATATTATCAGCGATTGTAAGTGCGCGTGCAAATGCATCCATAGCAGCCACATGTGCAATGAACAGGTCCTGCTGGTCGGTTGAGTTCCGCCTGATTTTTGCATCAAAATTCACGCCCCCGCCCTGGAAACCGCCTGCCTCAAGAATGACAAGCATGGCCTCGGTGAGTTCATACAAATCGATAGGGAACTGGTCGGTGTCCCATCCATTGAAAGCATCCCCGCGGTTTGCATCCATACTGCCCAACATTCCTGCATCGGCAGCTACCTGCAGATCGTGCTGGAAGCTGTGCCCGGCCAGAGTGGCATGGTTCACCTCCACATTCAGTTTGAAGTCCTTATCCAATCCGAAGTTCCGCAGAAAACCCACCACAGTGGCGGCATCAAAATCATACTGGTGTTTGGTGGGTTCCATGGGTTTCGGCTCTATGAAAAACCAGCCTTTAAAACCGTTTTTACGGGCATAATCCTTTGCCATGTGGAGGAATTTTGCCA
>RPQN01000382.1 GCA_003819715.1 Ignavibacteriota bacterium
GAGCAAAAGAGAATACGCCTGGCTCGAGTGCACGGAGTGCAATCAGAGGAATTACCGGACGGAGATCAGCACGGCGGAAGGATCGCCCAAGCTGGAGCTGAAGAAGTACTGCAAGTCCGAGCGAAAGCGCACGGTACACAAGCTCAGGCGCAAATAGACTCAAAGGCAATGCGGCTTCTCCTCGGGGAAGCCGCGGCGATACGCCAGTAGCTCAACTTGGTAGAGCATCGGTCTCCAAAACCGAAGGTTGGGGGTTCGATTCCCTCCTGGCGTGATGTTGGACCATGGCCGTGCCAACGCCGCGTGTTAAACGGGATTGATTATGTTTACGCAGATCTATAAACCGGGACAGGGCAAATATACACGACTGGGCAGTGGGTTCACCGTAGGGGTCGTCGTGGCGGCCGGGTGTTACCAGCTCTATAAGATGCTGACGGGTTCCGACGTGAGCCTGTGGATCTCGACGATGGTGCCGGCGGTGATTCTCGTGGGGCTGCTGGCCGGTACGTACTGGCTGCTGAACAAGCCCGCGGTTGCCGATTTTCTGATCGCGGCCGAAGGCGAGCTCAAGAAAGTGAACTGGTCCAGCCGCAAAGAGATCGCTGTCTCGACATTGGTGGTCATCATCGTTGTCATACTCATGGCGGCCCTGCTGGGCACGACGGACTTTGTGTTCCAGTTGGTGTTCCAGAAACTGATCGGATAGGCTGGGCCGGCCTCAGGGATGCGGATCGGGGACCAGGCCCGCCGGCTCGGGGATACGGTGAAAAGCGGCGGCTGAGCGAGAAGTGCGTGGGCGCGGGCCCGAAAGGATAAGTGCACGTTCATCGGGTGTTGAAGATTCTCAAATGCGATGGTACGTACTAAGAGTTGCGGCAAACAAAGAGATGCAGGTTCGTGAGGCCCTCGCGCGCAAGGTGGAGCAAGAGGCCTTGAACGACGTGATCGGCCGGGTCGAAGTGCCCACGGAGCAGATCAAACGCATTCGTGCCGGCAAGCAGACGGTTCTCAGTCGCAAACTGTACCCCGGGTACGTGTTCATGGAGATGGAGACGACCGAGGACGGCCGGGTGCCGGAGAAGGCGTGGTTCATGATTAAGGGCACCGCCGGGGTGGGCGATTTCATCGGCACCGAGGGCATCCCGACCCCCATGCGGGATACGGATGTGGCCAAGATGCTGCTCGAAGCGGAGAAACCCGAAGAGGCTCCCAGCATCAAGGTGGAGTTTCAAAAGGGCGACCATATCAAAATTCGCGAAGGGGCGTTCGAGAATTTCGAGGGTGTGGTCGATGCGATCGACTCCGAGCGTGGCATTGTAAAGGTTATTGTCACGATCTTCGGGCGCAGCACGCCGCTCGACATCGAATATTGGCAGATCGAAAAGGTCTGAGGTAGCGGTACCGGCGGCGGCGCCGCTCAGTCATCCGCCTGGCGCGGGTGTGGGTTGAAACGATAAGGGTAGAAGATGGCAAAAGAAATCACGACTCAAATCAAGTTGCAGGCCCCCGGCGGCAAGGCCACGCCGGCCCCCCCGATCGGGCCGGCTCTTGGCCAACACGGCGTGAACATCGGGCAGTTCGTGTCTCAGTTCAATGAGCGCACCCGGGAGATGAACGGGACGATCGTGCCGGTGGTGATCACGGTCTACACGGACCGGAGCTTCACGTTCGAGGTGAAAAGCCCTCCGGCGGCCGTGCTGCTTGGGGCCCTCATGCTTCATAACGTCAGGCCGGGCCCGATGCTTGAGTTCGAGAACCCATCGTTTATTTACCAGGTCACA
>RPQN01000383.1 GCA_003819715.1 Ignavibacteriota bacterium
CAGCCGCGATCGGTCTTGAAGCCCCACACCAGCGCCGTGTCTCTCACCATCGGCCTTGCCCCGAACGCCATCACCGGGATGGCCTCGTCGAGGGCGACGTACTTGTATTTGCTGGCCCATGCGTCATTGGCCAGCGAGACATAGTCGTCGGTGTCTCTGGTCAGCATGAGTTCGAGGCGGTCCTCCTCGCACAGCCACGACCCGATATAGGTCAGGTCGTCATAGGTGGCGTTGCTGATGGTCATCATGCCTCGTCGTCCGCCATGTTGTAATGCACGGCCACGTTGGACAGCGTCGCCGGGAAGGCGTCGTCGTTGTAAAACCGAAGCGAGTAGTGGCTGTCGTAGCCTTGCAGCTCGTTGGCCCCGATGTTCCACGTCGATTGCGTGATGGTGCCGATCGTCTCCTCCTGCTCCGGGTTGTTGAAGTCGTAGGAGATGGCGATGCGCCACGCGCCGGTCGCCTCCGGGGCCGTCGCCGGGGTGAGGCCGTTGACGGTGGCGTCGACCGCTTGGAAGGTCTTCTTGTGGCCGGGCTTCTTGCCGTCGAGATACGGCAGCCGGATGTCGACGTGGCAGTTGTTGTAGTTGTTGGCGACGTCGGCCGGGTCGACTGCACCGTAGGTCCAGATGCGGTTGGCACTGTCGCGCAGGAAAATCCTGCCGCCGCACGTTGCGGCGTAGGTGATGTCGGAGCCGCCCAGTTCGGGAAGCGTGAAAGTCGACCACGCCGTGATCTTGGGGCCGGGGAAGTAGGAGAGGACCAAAATCTCGTCGGGGAACACCATCCAGAAGCGGCCGACGCTCGGCTCCAGCAGCGCGATCGCCTTGTCGAGCTGGGCCTGCCCGTAGTTTATTTTCATCTGCTGGATGTGCGGGTCCATCGGAGATCCGATGTCGGAGACAGAGGCTGAGTTTGAGCTGTCCTTGGCCTTCAGAGACCGGACGCCGGACGGATCGAGGTACAGCACGTCGCCGGAACCGTACTGCAATGGGGATCGCGCTGCGCTGGTACCGGAACCGCGCAGCAACTGGTCAAAGGCATTCTGCGCCGGGTCGGCGGCGACCGCCCATATCTGCGTCGCCTGCGTCGAGAAGATCGCCAGCTTGTCGTAATAGACCTCGATGGATCGGAGGCTCTCGCTGGCGGCGTCGGTGAGAGACAGGTTGATGAAGCCGCGCCCGGTGCGGGCCACGTCGGCGGTCAGCGTACACCACGTATCGGCGGTCTGCGGCGCGGCAAACCCGGAGGCGTTCAAGCCTATCAAGCGGAACGTGTTGACCGGGTTGTTGACGCTGTCGATGATGAACAGACCGGAGGGCGGCGGGACGATGCCCCCAGTAAGACCGTTGATCCTGACCTTCTGGCCGTCGGTGAACTTGCCGATGTCGGTCGAGGAGACGGTGGCGACAGCCGGGTTGGTGTTGGAAATCTGCTGTACGAGGATGGCGGGGGTCGTCCGCATGGTGCCGGTGGTCTGGTCCGACGTCGATGACAGGCCATTGAGGCCGGTCAGAGTGAACATGCCATATGTGACGCCATTATAGACGACTGACGGCGTGACCGTGGCGATTTTCCTGAAGTCGTTGGCCTGCGTAAGGCCCACCTGTGTTATCCCGGTGGTGTAGACGTAGGCCCCGGCGACGAACTGGTTGATCTCGGCGGTGGAGACATAAATCCTGATCGGGTTGGTGTTGTCGACGGCATTGACGACGACGGTGTCGATCAGGCTTTCGTCGTCCCACACCATCGG
>RPQN01000384.1 GCA_003819715.1 Ignavibacteriota bacterium
ACACTTTCCAAGCGGCGGCGGGGGATATGTCGTCGCGACAAAACTCCTGGGCGCACCGTTCGGAGTAGTGTCCGGGAGCGCCTTGCTTATCGATTATATTCTTACCATTACCGTATCGATAGCTTCCGGCGCAGCACAGATCTTCAGCTTTCTCCCCTATGCGTGGCAACCGTGGATGGTGCCTGTTGAAGCAGTTGCGATTATTCTCCTGATCATTCTCAATCTCAGGGGAATCAAAGAATCGATTTCTGCGCTGGTACCGATATTCATTCTCTTTCTTGTCGCGCATATTGCCGTATTTATCGGAGCCGTTGTCCTGCGGTTTGGTGATATTCCCCAGGTCGCGTCTACGGCGGTAAGTAATCTTCATAACGATTTGTCGACCATCGGCTGGCTCGGGATGTTCCTGATATTTGCCCGGGCATATTCCCGCGGTGCAGGTACCTACACAGGGATTGAAGCAGTCTCGAACGGTCTTCAGATCATGCGTGAACCGCGAGTACCGACTGCAAAACGTACGATGGTGTATATGGCGGTGTCGCTGGCAATAACTGCAAGCGCTATATTTCTCTTATATTTGCTGCTTGGTGTGAGTGAGGAACCCGGCAAGACACTCAACGCCGTCATGGTTGAGAAATTGGGCTTCGGACCATGGTTTGTGATGACGGTTTTAATTTCTGAGGCAGCTCTTCTGTTCGTGGCAGCGCAAACCGGTTTCATTGACGGACCGCGTGTCATGGCAAATATGGCGAACGATCGATGGATGCCTCATCGGTTTGCCTCCTTATCCGACCGGCTGACCATGCATTATGGAATTATTCTGATGGGAACGGCGTCACTCGCGCTCCTCTTTTATACACAAGGACACATCGATACTCTCGTGACGATGTATTCCGTGAACGTCTTTGTGACGTTTTCATTGTCTCAACTGGGCATGGTCCGTTTTTGGATCCGGGAGCGCCGGAATCGCAGCGAATGGCTGAAGTCCATCACGATTCATATCATCGGCCTCATCCTTTGTGTTGGAATTCTCGCGATCGTGGTCTACGAGAAATTCGAGGAAGGGGCATGGCTGACCGTCGTGATTACCTCCGTGCTCATTCTCTTGTGTGTGATCATTCGGCGGCATTATCATTTGGTGACTCTGAAGCTCCGGTCTCTCTCAGATATTTTACAGGGACTTCCTGCAGAGGACTTGCCCGTTCAAACGAAAATGAAGCTGGACGGGAAAAAACCTACCGCGATCTTACTGGTCGAAAGCTATAATGGCCTTGGAATCCACTCGATGCTGAATATCCTGAAACAGTTCCCCGGCTATTTTAAACAGATCGTCTTTGTATCTGTTGCAGTCGTTGACTCCGGTAATTTTAAAGGCGCTAATGAAATGGATCGGCTTGAAGAAAATACAATCCATGAACTGGACCGGTATGTAAAATTAGCGGTGAATCTTGGCCTCCCTGCCGCTTCGCGCATGTCGGTAGGAACGGAGGCCGTGGAGGAAGCCGAAAAGGTTTGTCTGGAACTCGCCCGTGAATTTAAACAGTCGGTTTTCTTCGCGGCAAAATTAGTTTTCCAAAAACAAAAATGGTATCAACGAATTCTGCACAGCGAAACGGCGTATGCAATCCAGAACCGTCTCCAATTTCAGGGATTGTCGATGGTGGTGCTGCCGGTACGTGTGTGGAATTAATGGATCCCTTGGAGAGAGAATACATGAGTCTGACCTTTACACTGCAGCAATCCCGG
>RPQN01000385.1 GCA_003819715.1 Ignavibacteriota bacterium
AGAAGAAATTATTTTCTTTCCTGCCGAAGAGATTCTGCGGAGTGGCTCTGACAGAATCCGCCCTGATGATCCCGATTAAATCCATCAGTGGAATTATTGGCGTCGGTGAACACGTGAACTATAAACCATATTTTTGTGATGAATGCGGCCGTAAAGACTGTACGTATAAAGCGTTTCGGAAAAAAAGATCAACATCAACGATAAAAGGGAAAAGGACATGACCGATCAGCAATGGGCAGCTCTGAAAAACATCATAAACGGCGGCATGATTCAACCAGCCCCGGTCGGGTTTGTCGTCGATTGCCCCTGGCTTCCCAATTGGTATGGCATAAAGATTCTGGATTATTTTACGAATGATGAATTATGGCTGAAAGCAAATCTGAAGGTCTTGAATGATTTTCCGGATGTAATGTTCTTTCCAGGATTCTGGTCGGAATTTGGAATGTGCACAGAACCTTCGGCATTCGGTGTGCGGTGCACGTTTCCGGAAAACGAATTTCCCTATGCGCACACCCTGATCCATTCTGCCGACGATATTGATGCGCTGAGTATCCCGAATGTGAAAACGGATGGATTGCTGCCGTTTGTTCTCAACCGGTTGAAGCTGGCACAGCCCCGGCTCGAAGCCGCCGGGCATAAAATCCGATTTGCCGTATCACGCGGACCGCTGAATATCGCCAGTTATCTGATGGGTTCGACTGAATTCCTTACCATGATGATGATGCAGCCGGAGAAGGCGCATGACCTTTTGAAGAAAATCACGGCCTATCTCAAGGATTGGCTCCACTTGCAAATGGCAACATTCCCCTCCATCGACGGAATATTCCTGCTGGATGATATTATCGGATTCATGGGTGAACCGGAATTTTGTGAGTTCGGTCTGCCGTATTTTAAAGAATTGTACGATGTACCGGTATCCGTGAAATTCCTGCACAACGATGCCCAATGCAGGGTGTCGGCTCCCTTTCTTCCGGAAATGGGTGTGAATCTATTCAATATGGGGTTTGACATTACACTGAATGATTTGAAGACCCTGACACGGAACAAAGTGACCATGCTCGGGAATATCCCTCCGCGGGATGTGCTGGCGGCCGGCACACCTGCAGATGTCGCCCGTGTCACCGCCGAACTGGTGAAGTCATTATCAGATCGATCGAGAGTTGTTTTTTCATGCGGCGGGGGAATGCCGCCTGCGGTCAGCACTGAAAACATAAACGCGTTCATTCGTGCTGCACGGATATAGCCATGTGTTCCCGCTGGATGTTCATTCTTTGTTCCATGGTCATAGTCCTGCCGGTTCATGGGCAGACGAGCGATGAAACGAAGATCAAACTCGCTGCAGTCGCTCAGTCGGTCCTTTCAAGCGGAATTTTTCAATTGAAAGAAGAGCGCAAAGAACCGGCGGTAAACTCGTACGTGAACGTTCCGCTAAAAAAACTAAAGCACCTGGTGAGTCCGTATAACGATTGGCGGTATTGGAACGGTGTACTGAATATTGCAATGATGGATCTGGGCCGCGTCATGGAAAATTCTGCATATGTCGATTTTGCAAAACGAAATATCGCGTTCGGATTCGAAGTCGCCCCGGAATTCGAAAAGGACTATAACGGAGAAGGGAAATGGAATTATCCATTTGGCCAATTTTTTCTGATGGAGGAATTGGATGATTGCGGAGCGATGGGCGCAAGTGTCATTGAAGCATATAGAATCAGTCCAACTCCTTCATACAAAACAT
>RPQN01000386.1 GCA_003819715.1 Ignavibacteriota bacterium
AATACGTACGATCAGGCAAAATCTTTTTTGGGCGTTTATATATAATGCGATCGGAATCCCGCTTGCGGCATTCGGTCTGCTGAATCCTATGATCGCGGCTGGCGCGATGGCGTTCAGTTCGGTAAGTGTCGTAACAAACTCGCTGAGGCTACGTGGGGTGAAGTTGTGACGGAAAAACAGTCGCCTTTTTCCGATTCAAGTTCATCGACACCCTTAGAATATCCCGTTTTCATTCGGAGAATCCTTCAGCACCTCCTGCGATGCTTCCCATAACTCTACAATCATGTTTTCCTCAAAACGGAAAATGTGTATTACGGACCACTGGGATTCTGGTGATAATTTTACTTTCCCGTGTACCGCAACAAGGTGTCCGTCCTCAAGAACACGCAATACTTCAAATGTTTTGTGCGGGAATTGTATCGCATTTTCTTCCATGCCTTTCCGAAGCGATTCCCGATCTCCTTTAAAATATGCATTGTGGTGACGAAATTGGGGATGAATATGTTTTTCATATGCATCCCGTACCTGGCCCGACGAGGCAAGTTTAAGGAACGACACTGCGATTTCTTTTTTATTCATAATCCTTCAGCCGCTTTTACGAGATCTGCGATAATAATTTTCTTCATCCCGAGCATTACCGGCGTGGTTTTTTCAGGATTCGTTTGCAGAAGGTCTCCCATGTTTGCCGGAATTATTTGCCATGAGACTCCATATTTGTCTTTTACCCAACCGCACTGTTCCGCTTCAGGAACGGCAGAGAGCTTTTTCCAGAAATAATCTATTTCAGCTTGATCACTGCAGTTAATCATTAATGAGACAGCTTCATTGAAACCAAAATTATGCATTCGAGCAGAGTCCATGGCGCCGAATTCCTGGCCGTTCAGGTTGAATTGTGCATATTTCACCGTTCCCTCCTTGTCAGGATCTTCACTTTTATCATAGCGCGCAAACACATGTGATTTTCCGTCAGGGAAAACTGAAGCGTAGAAGTCTACCGCCTCACTCGCCATACCGCATACATGCCCGACAAACATCAGCACCGGTGTAATCCTCAGCTTGACATCTCCCTCTGTGTGTATGACCTGCCATGATACTCCGAACTTATCTTGAATCCAACCATATCTCTTGCTGAACGGATATTCCCCGATCTCCATCATGACCGTTCCGCCATCAGACAACCTTTTCCATATTTTGTTTACTTCTTCTACTGTTCTGCACTTGGTGTGGAATGAAATCGATGGATTGATCCTGAACAAAGGACCTGCGCTAATAGCCATGAAATCATATCCCAGTACCTGAAAGCCGACAATATCGCAGTCGCCTGACGGAGTATCACGTATTTGTGTTATAGAGTTGATTTTAGAATTGTCAAAGACGGAAGTATAAAACTTTGCCGCATCTTTGGCTTCTTTATCAAACCATAAATGTGGGATGATTTTTTGCATACTCTTCTGCTCCTTTCGGTTTTGTAGCGGCATTCCTCCTCACTGCCTTCGGTCTTTCCAGGCCTGTCCCGATTTTTTTCAAGTGGTCTGTGCTTCATACGACTATCGATGATGCAAGCATAGAAGTAGAACAATGAAGATCAATTCTATTCAAAACACCGACGGTTGATATTTCGGGAATTTACGATTCGACGAGGACTTTAAATCCGCCATAGACCATTCGGTTCACATCAAACGGCATGGGTTTGTTTTTAAATTTCGGATTATTCATCAACG
>RPQN01000387.1 GCA_003819715.1 Ignavibacteriota bacterium
AATTATCCGTATGGGTACGGTTATGGTGACAGATATAACACTTATAATTATTACGACACAAGCCCCTACCTGTACAGTACTGAAGGAAGAGAACAGTATTCGGATTCCGCTGCAGGGCAGGATACTCAGACATCGCCTGCCAGTGCCCCCTTCAATGAAGGTGTAAAGGCATTCAGAGATGCGGATTACAAAACTGCAGCTGCAAAATTTTTAGAATCTCAGAAATTAAAGCCGCAGGATAAAATACTTCCATTTGCTTATACCCAGGCTATTTTAGCCCAGGGTGATTATACTGCTGCGGCCGCAGCGCTTCGGGATGCAGTTTCAAAAGTTAACACTGAAACTGAAGGCGTATTTTATCCTCGAGGAATGTATTCATCTGAAGAGGTTCTACAAAGGCAGTTAGATAATCTTTCGCTGGCGGCAGACACTAATCCGCAAAATGCTGACCTGCAGTTACTGGTAGGGTACAATAAGCTTGGTATGGGTGATATCGATAAGGCAGAGGCCGCACTAAAACCCATAGTTAATGATAACATAAATGGCCCCGCTGCAGGCGCACTTTTGAAAGTTGTTGATAAGGTTCGCGCGGATCGTGAAGCCAATCCTCAGCAGCAGCCTCAGAAGCAAACTCCTCAGCGGCAGCCGCAGTCCGGTGGTCAACCGCAGCCTCCAACTCCGAAGTCTGAATCGCCGAGTTATTATTAAGCGATAAAGAGAGCAGGAGGCGGAAAAAAAATGTGGGGCATTTGCCCCATTTTTTTTTATCCTGATATTTACGCCTTCTTCGGATTTAAGATTTCCTGGGCAATCGTGTAACCGATGGCCAGCAGTATCGGCCCAAGGAAAACTCCTATAAAACCAAATACCGCCAACCCTCCCAGGACTCCCAAAAGAGTAACAATAAATGACAATTTCGATTTACGGCTTATTAAAAATGGCCTGACAATATTATCGATTCCGCTGATGCAGAAAATCCCGTAAACAAACATGAAAATTGCCCAGCCCGGATGCTGCTCAGTCAGCAGCCACAGCGATGCTATAATCCAGACAATCGGCGGCGCATAAGGAATAAATCCGAGAATAAAAGTAATCATCGCAAGCAGCACCGGTGACGGCACGCCGGCTATGGCAAATCCAATACCGGCTGCGATTGCCTGTGCCAGTGCCGTTCCGATAGTCCCGTATATTACACTATGAATTGTGTTTTTAATTATTTCCATAAGCCGCTGAGATGAATCACCAGTTATTTTTTGCGAGGCCTGCTGAAGATTGGCGATAAGCCCTTCTCCATCCCGATAAAGGAAAAATGCAATCAATAAGCTGATGCCGAAATTAAACACTCCGGCAGCAAAATCGAGACTATGCTTGAGCATCCATAAACTGGCCTGCTGAAACCAGGGAGTGAGCCGCCTCAATACCGGTCCGGCATTTTCGGACATTTCAGCCCAGCGGCCCTTGATATTTTCCCCTATTAAAGGAATACGCCCTACCCACTCAGGAGGGGACGGGACAATATTATTCCCTTTTTGGGCCTCTATCCACTTAAGACCGGCCGTGATATTTTCAGTCAGCGTCAAACCAAATATAAAAAACGGAATGAAAAGACCAAGCAAAAGCAATATTGTCATAGCTGCGGCTGTGAGATTG
>RPQN01000388.1 GCA_003819715.1 Ignavibacteriota bacterium
ACGGTGGCCGTGTTCAAACCGTTTTGTGACATTTTCTCCTGGTCAAGAAGGATCCTGAGCTCAGGTTTTGCTTTTTCCCTGCTGATGGTTACATCCCTGGCACCGTTCAGTTTTTTAACCTTTTCAGCTACCTGATTTGCCAGGGCCGTTGTTTGCTCCAGGTCATAACCAAAAATTTCTACATCAACAGTATTGCTTCCTCCCATCATACCACCTTGACTGGTGGTAACATTGTATTTGGTTATTTCAGGAAACGTACCAATAAAAGTTCTCAGATTATCAGCAATTTCAAAAACCGATCGTTCCCTCTCTGAAACGGTAGTAAGAGCGATTGTGAAATTGATAATGTTTGAACCTGATTTTGTAAATAATGCAGCAAAACTTGCTTCGTCATAGGCTCCTGCAGTTGTCGAAACAAGTGTTTTCTCAGGTATCTCCCTGTTAATATAATCCTCAACCAACCTGGCAATTTTCACACTCTCGTCAACCCTCGTTCCGGCCGGCAGCTCAACATAAGCGGTGATCTGTCCTTCATCGCTTTGCGGCAGGAATTCTGCCTTAACAAAGTATCCGGCAAGGACCAGTGAACCAATAAAAATCCCGATTGCACCAAAAACTACTGTCCGTCTGTGATGCAATGCCCAATGTAAAGTTTTAACATAGAAATTGTCAAGTTTATTAAGCCAGGGAACAACAAGTCGTTCATGACTAAACCTGCCTGTCTTCTTTCTTTTCGATTGAAGAATGAGCATTTTTGAACTTAGCATGGGGGTTAAAGTAATAGCAGCAAGTGCAGATGTGACAATGGTTATGGTCACAATCCAGCCAAGCTGTTTAAACATGATTCCGGCCAATCCTGAAACCATGGTCATCGGGAAGAATACTGCCACAATGGTCAGCGTGGTTGCTATAACCGCCAGCCATACTTCGTTGGTGGCATAGATTGATGCCTCGCGGGGAGTACTTCCCCTCTCAATATGTTTTGTAATATTCTCGAGAACAACAATGGCATCGTCGACCACCATACCAATGGCAATGGACAAAGCTGAGAGTGAGATAATATTTATGGTATTGCCTGAAACCCCCAGATAGATAAATGCAACAATCAGTGAAATGGGTATCGTGAGGATAATGATCAATGTTGCCCTCCATCGTCCCAGGAAGAACAAAACCACGAGTACTACGAAAATAAATGCGAATAAGAGTGTTTCGGAAAGGTTGTTGATGGAATGTGTGATGAAATCACTGGTGTCAAAAATCGTCATGATCTTAACATCGGATGGAAGCGTTTTCTGCAATTTTCCGAGTTCCTTTTTGATCTCCCTTGCAATCTTGACCGTATTGGCGCCCGATTTTTTCTGAACCATCATTTCAATACCCGGTTTGCCATTCATTTTGGCATCAATGGTCATCTTCCGGATGGAATCGTTGACATTGGCAACATCTTTCAGAAAAACAGTCTTTCCCTGGAAATTACCCAGCACAATATTCTTTATCTGTTCACTGCTCTCAAATTCACCCTGCACCCTCAAAGGATAGTTCATCTCACCCATTTCCACATTCCCTGAAGGCATGTTCAGGTTCTCGGCACGAAGGATTCCTCCAATCTGTTCGATAGACATATTG
>RPQN01000389.1 GCA_003819715.1 Ignavibacteriota bacterium
TCCCTCCGTCTCGGGACAATATAAAATAGAAATGATACAGGACGACAGTGGATGCGTGGCAGATCTGGCATCCAACACCGGCATTGCTGAAGCTGTTGTTTACGAGGTGCCGGTTGCCAATGCCGGTCCGGATGATGAAATCTGCGACCTGCAAAATACACTTCATGCAATCCTGAGTGTTTCCGGATCGTCCGGTTTGTGGAGCACAAATGACGATGCGGTATTTGAGGATGCCTTCAGTGCAGAAAGCACTGTAACCATGGAAACCTATGGAAACAAGGAATTTACATGGACGGAATCAAACTGGCATTGCACGGATGAAGACAGGGTTTTGTACATTTTCGATGAACAGCCTCAGGAACCTGACGCAGGACCGGACCAGGTGCTCGAATTCAACTATATAACCCGCCTGTAGGCTTCCCAACCAACGGCAGGAGCCGGCAAATGGTTTGTTGTTTCCGGTGGCGGTATGTTTGATGCAGATTCCAAGCCCGACGCCATGATCGAAGAACTGGATGAATCGAATTTATTACGGTGGACGGTGACTAATGGTGTCTGTCCTGCGGTGAGCGACAGCATGAATGTAACAATTCATCCTCTTGAAATTGTAAAGGGATTTACCCCGAACGGGGATTCAAAAAATGACTATTTCGACCTTGGGGCTACCTATGCCGAGAATATACACATTAAAATATTCAGCAAAACAGGTACCCTTGTCCATGAATCGGAAAACTATGAAGCAGGAAGCCTGTGGGACGGATACAACAAGACCGGTGTGGAATTGCCCGAGGGTACTTATTTCTACATCGCGGATATTAAGGTTGCCGGAAGGCAAAAGAGAGTTCAGTTCAGGTCATTCGTAGAAATACTTAGATAATGCGTTTCCTTGCTGCCTTCATCCTCTTTTTATTCTTTTACCCCGTGCTCGAAGCGCAGGAGAAGGCCATGCTTTACAGCCATTACACGTACAACGGACTGGCGATCAATCCTGCTTTTGCAGGGAGCCGCGATGTATTAAGCGTCAACCTTTCCCACCGGAACCAGTGGATGGGTTTTGAAGGGGCTCCCTCCTATAATATTGCCGGCCTTCATACTCCCCTTAAGAAAACAGCCATGGGTGTGGGCCTCCTTGTAATGAACGAAAGCATTGGATTGAGGAAATATACCGGATTCTATCTTAACTATGCACACCGGCTCACGATGGGAAATGGAAAACTTGCCCTTGGCTTAAAAGCGGGCATGGCTACCGGAAAATTTGAATCCATTGACCTGGGCAACGATGACCCGGTTTTCGGGGAAAAATCTGCTTCATACCTGCTGCCCAATTTTGGTGTGGGAATGTACTACTATACCAAAACCTTTTACGCCGGATTATCCATTCCCCTGCTTCTCGGTTATGAAACGAACGAAAGCGGAGAAGTCGCGGCTTATCACGATTTCAGCAAATACGCCTATTATTTTACCACAGGAATAACCCTCCCTCTTGCAGATCATTGGTCGGTTCAACCCTCGGGACTTCTGATGTATGAACAATCGAACGGATTCATGGCCGATGCAGGAGCGCTTGTACTCTATACGGACCTGCTCCGCACAGGGGCTCCGTACAGGA
>RPQN01000390.1 GCA_003819715.1 Ignavibacteriota bacterium
CATTTTTCAGCAGGCTTCGACCTGTGTTTTGCTACTCGTTTTCCTGACAACGCCCGGCTTTTTGCGGTGTTTCCGTTGTGCCTGTCAAAGTTTGGCAACCGAAATCCTGCGTCTGTTTTCTCTAGCCATCCGACTTTGAGCATTGCTTCCGCGAATCCTGAAACGCCAGTGATTCGGTCGAGTAATGTTTTTGTAACGCTGCCAGCGTTACCATCGAATGTCTGCTGATCGGCCCAAACCCAAATGCGGAGCAGCTTGCCTGTGATCGCATCAGGATCGATGCCGAGAGTTTCGGCCAACTGGTAGACTTCCGGCTTGTCCGGAGTGCATGTCTCGACTTTGATCCAGTCACCGGCCATTGCGTTGTTGCTCCCATTCTTTAAGAGCAGCCAGTTGGCGAGCTTTCTCAGCGTCAAATTCTGCCTGTGTCATTTCATCAGCCAAACAAGAAACCCTCGCACAACTGAAGCAAGCAGTCATGCGAGGGCTGTGAATCGGGGAATCCCCGAAAACGTCTTTGGTGTTGCCGCACTTGCTTTGCGACAAGCCCCAATCTTATTCCACAACCCGCGAACTGTCAACGTGTCTTCGCGACTCCCATTCCTTCAACGCTGCCAACTGGCGAGCCTTTTCAGCTTCGAATTCCGCCTGAGAACTGCCGACCAATCTCACCAACGCAACCGCCAGCATCTTGCCGAACCAATTCGCTCGCTGCCTGGTTGTCTGCTCCACGACGCAAAATCCCTGATGATCGATCTGAAGATAGGTATTCCATTTGTCGCCAATCTTGACGACGCGAACGCACTTTTTACGCATCATGCGAACGTCTGCACTTTGATGGCTCGCCACTACTCGCGCTCCCTTCGATTCTGCTCTTCCAGTTCCCTGACCTCATCCAGCGTTGCGTCGATAATGCCGACAATTTGCCCATGCGTCGTGCCTATCGGATCGTGCTTGCACCATGTGTGCAGGATTGCCAGTGCCGAGTGCATCTTTTCAATTGCCCGTGCGTATCGCCGCAACTGCCGCCGCTTGCTGGCTTTTGTGCCGGGACCGTCAAGGATCTCTTTTAGGTGGCCTGTGTTCATCGCGCCTTCCCGTCCGTCAACGTGTGAACCTCGTACATGTCCAACTGCCACCAGTTTTCACGCTCGCCGAACTGATGCTCAAAACAGCACTCACGCAAAGCACCATTGACTTTAACGTGATGCTCTTTCATCAACGCGACCAGCGATTCAAGAAACGCAGCAGCCCTGTCCGCACCGTCATTTGATTCGTCGAACTTCGATTTCAGCGTTTTGATCCGAGCGATCAGCCTGCACCGCTCGCACTCATCGTTGTCGCCTTCCGGATTTCCGCAGCAGCAATCAGTCATCAATCATCTCCAGTTCGCTTCAAATGCTCATTCGGACACATTTCGACAATGACGCATTCATGTGGACGAATACCCATCAGCCTGCCTGTGTTGTCGCGTGCGGATATTGCTCCCCACTGATTACTTTCAACGCAGTGTCTCCCCGGCTTCAGAACTCCGGGAAAGATGAACGGTGCCTCTGATCGAATCGCGTTCGGAATCTCGAC
>RPQN01000391.1 GCA_003819715.1 Ignavibacteriota bacterium
ACCCTTTTTGCTAAATCCCGCTCTGACAGGACAGCCTTCATGAACGTTTCACGATTTCTCGCTGACGGCTGTCGTGCGGGAAAATTCAATCTGGAGATCTTCCAGCGAGCTTTGCAGTACGCACGTGAAGCCAAATCCGGCGATAATCCGAACGCTCTTTTTATGTCACTTATGAAATCGCAGCTTGGTTATGAGAGGTCAGTCAGTGTCTAATAAATTTTCCATCCGTTATGAAAATGATTACAAAGAATTTCTTGATGAGAGCTTCAGTATCAGGGATTTAGTAGATAAGGAAGAATATCTTTTCGGATCATCCGATGATGCCGTCGATGCCTTTCTTGAAGAGTTCCCGGAATATTATGAGTACCTGGATATCGAAATGCCAAATCCATTTATCGAGGAATAATTATATGGATAAAGATTACGTAGAATTACCCGTTCACGGCGGCTATAAAACCAAAGTCGATCCCGATATCGCTGAAATATTAATTAGACGAAATATAACTCTTTACGGTGGAAAACGTCCGCATTTTTATTGTGAGGACAAACGTGTACGGATTTATAGATTTATCATGGATGTGCCTGCAAAAATGGTTGTTGATCATATTAATGGTGATACTCTTGATAATCGCAGGTCTAATCTTAGAATTTGCAGCTATTCCCTAAACACAAGAAATTGACATTCTCCGTCTCTTTCTATCTCTCATTTCAGAGGCGTATGTTTAAGAAAAGGCAGAAAATTGTATGTTACAAAAACAAAGATAAATAGAAAATTCATTCATCTTGGTTATTACAGAAACGCAATAATCGCTTCTTTATTCAGGGACTCTTATTTCACAGATAATTTCGGCAATCATTGTGGTCAGAATTTCCCTGAAAATATTTCAACAGATTCCCTGGAAAGCTTTATAGAGAGAACGAAGGGAAGATTCTTTCGATGCTGGTTCGTTAAACGAAAAGATGGCGCCATTCGCTCGATTCTATGCAGAACCGGAGTTCATAAAGATTTGAAAAACAAGGGTCTTGCCTATAACCCTTCTGAAAAAAATCTCTTGCTTGTTTACGATATGAATTTTAAGAATTATCGTTTTATTCCCCTGGAGAATATCTTATGCCTGAAATTCAAAAATGTCAGTTACAAAGTGCAAAGGACCCGGCTCTCTCTTGCGGCGTAACCACTTTAGGCGATCTCATTTGCCCTCATTGCTCGAGTATAATTGTCACGCCTGATTTTATATTCTTAAAGCCGGATGCGAAATGCTGCCCTTCTTGTCACAAAGCTTTTGTCCTGGATCCTGATACAGCAAAAATCGCTAATCGTTTTCACGCTTCTTTTTTACTGGGAGTATTAAAATGACTTCATTTAATCTGTTTGGTGAGAAAATCGAGGATGATACAGGTTCGAATGTTTCATTCATTAAAGCCATGAATTTCTTCGAAGAAACTGTAAAAACCGAGGGTGCGTTTTTTATCAGGTTCGAGGAATTGCCGCTCGAGTATCTTCGATGCCTGCGAAGTTACTACAACACTGATAAGGACTGGATAGTTTTCA
>RPQN01000392.1 GCA_003819715.1 Ignavibacteriota bacterium
TGCTGGTGGAGTTCGTGGAGGAGCGCAACAAAGAAGGAAAACCGCTGAAGCAGTCGCTCATCGAGGCGGGAGCACTGCGAACCCGTGCCATCCAACGCCGTGAACTCTATGGGCGTGACGGAAGATAGAAGTGCTGGAAATCAAAGGAAATAGGACCTCCTTGCCGATGTTGTGTTTGTCCGGACAACAAAGCAAGGAGGTGCGTTATGAAGACTCGATCTGTCGAGAGCAGAGATTCTCTATCATTCTATCGGTCATCCTTGCGGTCGGCCATGAGTTGCATTCTCACGGCCCCCTTTTTTCGGCGTTGCTCGGGGTGGGACCCCAAGGGGGCCAGCGGCGGCGTTGGACGGTGGAGCACGTGATTTATGTTTCCCTGCTGATGGTGCTGGATGCCGCGCCGACCCTGAAGGAGCGTTTTGCCAATGCCCGCCAGAGCGTCGTGGAGATGTTCGCCGGTCGCCGGCGGCCGGGACGGACCTACCAGGGATATATCAAGGCTCGCCGTCAGATTACCCGCCGCCAGCTTCGGCTCACCAAACACGCCTTGTGCCGCTCTCATCGGCGGATCGCCGGGCCGTTCTGGCGTCGGAACGACTGGTTGGCGTTTTCCGCCGACGGGACGCGGATCGAACTGCCCCGGACGGCCAAGAACGAAAAGGCCTTCGGCTGCGCAGGGCGGGACAAGACCGCCCCGCAGTTGCAGTTGACCAGCCTGTATCACATGGGGACGGGCCTGCCCTGGGCGTGGCGGATCGGACCAGGGACGGAGTCGGAGCAGGTCCATTTGCGGCGGATGCTTGGACAACTGCCCCGGGGTTCCCTGCTGATCGCAGACGCGGGTTTTACCAGCTTTGATCTGTTGCGGGCGTTGTCTGCCCACGGGGTGGAGGTTCTGGTGCGAATGGGTTCGAACCGCACGCTGCTGACAGGGGTCCAGGACGCCCACGCCCAAATCCGGGGCGAACTGGTGTGGCTGTGGCCGAAGAAGAAACAAACGCAGTATCCGCCGCTGAAGCTGCGGCTGATCCGGATCGAGCAGGCGAACCATACGCCGATGTGTCTGGCGACCAGTGTGCTGGACGAGCGGGTCTTGACGGATCGGCAGATCGGGCAGTTCTATCGGTTGCGGTGGGGCCAGGAGGTCTTTCATCGTTCGTTCAAACAGACGCTGGCGCAGCACAAGATGCACAGCGCCTCTCCCGGCGAGGCTCGGCGGGAATTGGACTGGGCGCTGATGGCGTACCTGCTCCTGGGCCTCTGGACGGTCCAGGCCCAGATTGAGGCCCAGCGGGACCCGCTGACGTGGAGTGTCGCCGAAGCGCTACGCATCGTCCGCCGGGCGATGCGTCCGGCCGGACGGTCTGGCCGTCACGGCGGCCTTGGGACCCAGTTGCGCCGGGCGGTGAAGGATGGCTACGTGCGTAAGGGATTGAAGGCTACCCGCTCCTGGCCACGCAAGAAGAACGACCACCCGCCGGGGCTGCCCAAGATGCGCGAGGCAACCCCGCAGGAAAAACACCGTGCCACAAGGACTTACGAAAAAACCA
>RPQN01000393.1 GCA_003819715.1 Ignavibacteriota bacterium
TCCGCCTTGAACCACATTGTCTTCAATCGTCATCATCGTTTGAAATCGCCGGGACAACGATACCAGCAATTCTTCATCCAACGGTTTTACGAATCTCATATTCACCACTTCCGCTTCGATACCTTCACGACTGAGTTCTTCTGCCGCCTGAAGTGCATGGGGGACCATATTCCCAATCGCCAGGAGAGCGATGTCGTTGCCGGTCCGAACCGTTTCTGCTTTTCCAATTTCCAGTTGTTGAAATCCTTCGCGTACCGGCACCCCCAGGGCATGTCCTCGAGGATACCGAAGGGAAATCGGTCCTTGGGTATAATTCACCGCAGTGTAAAGCATATCGCGCAATTCCTGTTCATCCCTGGGCGCCATAATAACCATACCGGGGATACAGCGTAAAAATGAATAATCGAGTGTTCCATGGTGTGTGGCACCGTCTGCACCGACCAAACCGCCGCGATCCATTGCCAGAACGACATGGAGTTTCTGTATTGCGCAGTCGTGGACGATCTGATCGAACGCACGCTGCATAAACGTGGAATAAATTGCAACGACGGGAATATATCCTTCCGTCGCCATCCCGGCGGCAAACGTCACCGCATGCGGTTCGGCTATGCCGACATCAAAAAAACGTTCAGGCATCTCTTCGTGGAGATGGATCAGACCGGTGCCATCCGACATTGCGGCGGAAATACCGATGACCTTTTTATTTTGTTTGCAGATTTCCACCAGCGCTTTTCCAAAGATGTCGGTGTACGCCGGCGGCTGCCCATTCTTCTTCGGAGAGATACCGGTAATTTTATCGAATGGCGTCACGCCGTGCAAACGCGTCACCTCGCGCTCTGCCGGGGCATAACCTTTTCCCTTTTCGGTGATAACGTGAATAAGAATCGGTCCGTTTAAATCTTTCACCTGCCTGAATATTTCCACGAGCTTGACGACATTATGACCGTTAATCGGGCCAAAGTATCGAAATCCAAGCGCTTCAAAAAGCATGCCGGGTGTCACCACGGCTTTAATTCCTCGTTCCATCTGCTGCGCCACCATTCGCAGCCGATCGCCGAACGCATCCAGTTTACCCGTCAGGTCCCAGACATTCGCTTTAAATTTATTGTAGGTCGGGTGCGTGAGCATTTTTGTAAAATAATTGTGGAATGACCAGACGCTTGGTTCAAGCGAGGAAAGCGAGCCCATCTGGTTGTCGTTGAGTACCACAATAAGATTTTTTTTGAGCACGCCGGCATTATTCATTGCCTCGTAGATCATACCGCCGGTCATGGAACCGTCGCCGACAATGGCCACGACTTTGAAATTCTTTTTTTCCAGATCACGGGCCGCTGCGATGCCCAGCGCTGCTGAAATTGCCGTACTGGCATGGCCGGCACCGAAGGTATCGAATTCACTTTCCGTCCGCTTTAAAAACCCGCTGAGTCCTCCCAGTTTTCGGATGGTCTCCATCCGTCCCTTCCGTCCGGTAAGAATCTTATGCGGATATGCCTGATGCCCGACATCCCAGACCAGCTTATCTTCCGGTGTTTGAAATGCATAGTGCA
>RPQN01000394.1 GCA_003819715.1 Ignavibacteriota bacterium
AACGCTTATCCCGATGGAATATGTAATGTCCGAAACATCGGCGGGTGGTGGGACCCAAAACTTCATCATCGGCAAGGATGGACCCGGGCGGCTCTACTATCGCCTCGGTCTGCGCTATGCCCCCACCGACCTGAACCTCGATCCGCTGGATATGGGCTTCGTGGTCCAGCGCCGCTACGAAGGCGTGGATGACCCCGAGGATGTCTGGCAGGACAGTGATGGACTCTGGCACATCAAAGCCGGGGCGAAGGTGCGGGTCAAGATCACAATGGTCGCGGACAACCGCCGCTATCACGTCGCGCTGGTCGATCCGCTGCCCGCCGGTCTTGAAATCGTCAACCCGTCGCTGGCTGTTTCCGAGAATGTTCCGCAGAATCCAAACGATTCAAGCTATCGTTACGGATGGTGGTGGTGGGGCACATGGTACCAGCATCAAAACATGCGCGATGACCGCGCCGAAGCGTTTACCTCGCTGCTCTGGGATGGCGTCTATGAATATACCTACATTGCGCGTGCGACCACTCCCGGCACGTTCATTGTCCCGCCTGCCAAGGCCGAGGAGATGTATTCTCCGGAGGTCTTTGGCCGCAGCGGCAGCGACTGGGTGGTTGTCGAAGTGAAGTAGGGCAGGTTTTCGCGAACGCCGCGCTAAGCAGCGGCAGCCCTGAAGGGGACAACCTGCCAAACCTCAGGCTGCTCCTGATACGTTCAATCCGCTCCAAGCTCCCGTGTCCCCCAGGCACGGGAGTTCTTTTTTGCCACGGATTTCACGGATCGGCACGGATTTTTTACAGGGTTTCCGAAGCAGGAGAATTTATGCAAAAGCTGATAACAGCTTCTTAATCAAATGTTCAAGGGCGTGGAGTATACTTTTCTCGGTTATGTCACCCTGAGCGGAGCGAAGGGTCTCGCCGCTGCGCGGCGGGATTCTTCGGTCGCTAGCGCTCCCTCAGAATGACATCAAAAAACAAAGGGAGAGTATATGATACACAAAACGATCGAGATGAAACATGACAAGAAGATCGCCCTGGTGGCACATGACCACATGAAAAGGGATCTGTTGGAATGGGCAAAATATAATCTTATCCTGCTGAGGCACCACAGCCTCTATGCCACCGGGACGACCGGCACGCTGCTGGAGCGCGAACTGGGGTTGTCCGTCAACAAGCTTCAGAGCGGTCCGCTGGGAGGCGACCAGCAGGTCGGCGCGATGATCGCGGAAAACAGGATCGACTTCCTGATCTTCTTCTGGGATCCGCTGGAGCCCCAGCCCCACGACCCCGACGTCAAGGCGCTTTTACGGATGGCAGTCGTCTGGAATATCCCGATCGCCTGCAATCGCACCTCGGCGGATTTCATGATCTCCTCCCCACTGATGGATGAAGAGTATGAGCGTATCCTGCCTGATTATGATGAGTACCGGACGCGCGCGATAAAGTAGAAGAGAAGGGGTTAGAGAACAGGGGATAAGGGAGAGGATGCCAGAAGAATGATTGCCCCGGGAAATACCGGATTTCC
>RPQN01000395.1 GCA_003819715.1 Ignavibacteriota bacterium
GGGGAAAAACCGGTACAATCGAAGAAGTGAAAATTGTCCGGGTGGACTCGAGAAATAAAAGGCAGGTCGGGGAATTCCTCGACCTGCCTTTTATCAATTGGGAGCTAGCGGCGGTGGGTGTTGCGGCTGGAAATTTGATATATCGGCATTCAAACGATGAATCTCCTCATAACTTATCCAACCACATATTTCCCGCATATTTTGGTCCTGCAAGCATTTTTAATGAGAAGCCATTCTGTTGAAGAAACGCGGCAATTTGATCCCGCTGACCTAAATGGTATTCCATACGGATGGCATCAATCCGATCCAGGACTTCACGGTTCGTACCGTGAAGAATTTCCCACTCGGCACCCTCACAATCCATTTTAAGAAGGTCCACATGATCGATATTCTTCATAATCCTCGTCAAGTCAATCGTCTTGACGAATTCATATTCTTTGGCTGATTCACCCCGAAGGAAGGAATTGTAGGCACTGGCATTCTTTGGAAAGCGGATCCTTCGGCCTGCCGAACCGGCGACGGCGAATCGGTGCGGTTTGATGACCGAATCCAAACGGTTTGCATGGATGTTCTTCTGAAGGCATTGGAACGCTTCCGCATTCGGTTCAAAGGCGAAGACCTTGGACGCTCCGCAACTCGCAGCGAAAAGCGAGAAAGCACCGATATTTGCGCCGATGTCAATTACCGTACTGCCCGGTGAAATTCGGCCGTACTCCCCGCGGATGAAGATGATAAAAATAGTCACGATGTCATGGGGATGACTGGACAAATGGACTGTCAATCCGCTGCGCAAATCAACCACTCCTGTGGGGGGTGGAGTCATCCGGAGATAGCAAGAAATAATTTGCGTTGGGCGCTTGAAGATGGAGAAGCATTTTAGGAAGTAGGCGGGATACGATGGAAGATGATATGCGTGTCGAGCGATCAAGGAAAAATCACGATTAAAAAACTTCATCCGGATCTCCCTGAACAGAAAAAACTCCTTTCCTCGAAGTGGTTCGCGCATCGCGAGAATTGACAGTGATGAAGTATATCTCAATTATACGACATCGGATTAGGATATACTAATGGATGTATCCGCCGCGCCGGAGGAGAGTGAGGTACTGGCCGTGATCCATGGGTTGTATGGGGAAAATCGACACACTCTTTGGCGCTCTCTGATAACCTGGGAGCCTCTCCGTATTGCCATTCGCAAGGTATGGAAATCGTGATGGTATTCGCATGAATATCTTTCAGGTAGAGGATGGCAAGAACGAAGAAATACAAGCATTTCTTGACCTCCCATTTTCCCTTTATCGGGATTGCCCGCAGTGGGTGCCCCCGTTGGCGTCGGAAGCCGGCTCCCAGCTGGACCGGCGGCATCCGTTCTACCGTCATTCCGATGCGGCGTTCTTCCTGGTCCGGGAGAGCACCGGGCGGGCCGCGGGGAGGATCGCGGTTCTCGATAACCGGCATTTCAACGAGTTCAACCGCGAACGGACCGCGTTCTTTTATTTATTTGAA
>RPQN01000371.1 GCA_003819715.1 Ignavibacteriota bacterium
AACCAATGTGTTAGCCAATAGCTAAGAGCTAAAAGCTGACGGCTGACGGCTGACTGCTACTAGTGACATCGCTGCTCCTGGGTATCCGGAAGAGCCGCGGGGGTAGGGCGTGATGTCTCGGGTGAGTGACCAATAATCCAGTCACAGTTGTAAAAATCGTGCAGGTGGTGGGCATAGAAGCGGTAGCCCAGGTTGGCGATCCACCAGACGGGCACCTGGATGCGCGAGCCGAGAAAGCGTTGTGCCAATGAGGCGGCAGAGTAAGTGTACTTCCAGGCTTTTTCGTGCCCCTCGTAAAGCTGCTGTGGCGTCATCAACCTCGGCTGGAAGACCACGTGCTGGGCGTCGTAAAGCTCCCAGTTCCTGGTAAGAAGGCGTCCCTCACTTTCCAGACGGCGGTAGAGCAGCGTACCAGGGAACGGCGTGACGATGGCGTAGCGAGGCAGGTCGATGCACGCCTCTACAGCAAAACGCGCCGTCTGCATAAACACGTCAGGCGTGTCGTGATCGAGGCCAAAGGTGAAGCACGCCATCAAGGTGATACGATAGTGGTGCAGCAGCGCCACCAGCTCGCGATATTCATCAGGCGTGTTAAAGCCCTTGCGCGCCAGCTTAAGGTTATCCGGCGAGATGGTCTCAAAGCCCATCAGCAGCCCGCTGCAGCCACTGCGCGCTGCCAGGTCGAGGAGGGGCCGGTCATGCACGAGCAGTGTGGTGGTCAGACCGAACCACTCCACCTTAAGGGGGATGAGCGCTTCGAACAGCCGGGCGGCATACTCGCGGTCGGAGATCATGTTCAGATCCACGAACATGATTTTGCGCCCCCAGTGCTGGCGTATATCGGCGACGACATCTTCAACTGGTTTGAGATAGGGCCGCGTCCCCCAGGCCACCGGAGCCACACAGAAGTCACATGTGTGGATGCAGGATCGGGTGGCCTCAAACACGTGCGTGGTGATATAGCGGTGCCGCTTGATTTTGTCGCGCAGGGGGAAGGGGCGCCCGGCCAGGCTGAGATCGGGTGACTGGTCGTAGCGTGGCTGGATCCGCCCGGCAGCGAAATCTCGTAGGAGGGCCGGCCAGGTGTCTTCCGCATATCCCACCACGATGGCATCGGCGTGCGGCTGGGCGTCATCAGGGACCAGCGTGACGTGCGGACCGCCCAGCACCACCGGTATCTTGCGCGCACGTAGTCTATCAGCCACTTCGTAAGCACGCACCGCATTACCGGTGATAATGGTAATGCCGACGATGTCCGCTTCCAACCGATCGACGTCAAGCTCTTCCACCCCCTCGTCGATTATGTCGACGAGGGCGTCAAGCTCCGGCGGCACCAACGCCGCCAGGGTCGTGAGCGTGAGCGGCGCATAGCGGAGGTTTTGCTTAAAGATGCCACCGCGGTGCCGGTAGAGTGGGCCCTTCGGGGAAAGAAGAACAATTCTCATAGGGTTATCCTTAGATGAGGAAAAAAACGTGCGGTCTCTTGCGCATAAATCCAATATGCTTCGCCGAAACGCTCGGTAAGCAACCGCTCTTCCAGACCCAGGCGCAGGGCGATGTGCAGGATGAGAAGTGTGGGGAATAACCAGGTGAGAACGAGACTGGCACTGAGCAAGCCACAACCCAAATCGAAGAGCAAGAAGGCAGCATACATCGGATGCCGCACCCACCGGTAAGGACCGCTGACGACCAGCGCCTGTTCACTGTGGACAGCAACCAGCGCGTGGAAATTGCGCCCCAGATGCCGGTGTGACCAGGCAAGCAGAGCCACGCCACCGGCCATGA
>RPQN01000372.1 GCA_003819715.1 Ignavibacteriota bacterium
CGTGCATTTCGGGATAGTTGGTTTTGCCTTCGAGGATGAACTGCTTGGCGTAGTTGCCGTTCTGGATGTTTTCCAGCGCTTCCTTCATTGCCCAGCGGGATTCTTCGTTGATCACTTTTGGTCCGGTGACGTACTCGCCATACTCCGCGTTGTTGGAGATGGAGTAGTTCATGTTGGCGATGCCGCCTTCATACATCAGGTCAACGATCAGCTTGAGTTCATGCAGGCACTCGAAGTAGGCCATTTCAGGGGCGTAGCCGGCTTCGGTCAGGGTTTCGAAACCAGCCTTCACCAGTTCCACGCAGCCGCCACACAGCACGGCCTGTTCGCCGAACAGATCCGTCTCGGTCTCTTCGCGGAAATTGGTTTCGATTACGCCGCCCTTGGTGCCGCCGTTGGCTGCAGCGTAAGACAGGGCAATGTCCTTGGCCTTGCCGGATTTGTCCTGATACACCGCGATCAGGGAAGGCACGCCGCCGCCCTTGAGGTATTCGGAGCGCACGGTATGGCCCGGGCCTTTGGGGGCGACCATGATTACGTCCAGGTCTGCGCGCGGCGTGATCTGGTTGTAGTGAATGTTGAAACCGTGGGCGAAGACCAGGGTCGCGCCTTTCTTGATGTTGGGCTCGATTTCGCCGTAGTACGCGCTGGGTTGCTGCTCGTCTGGCACCAGGATCATGACGACATCGGCACCCTTGACGGCCTTGCCCACTTCTTCCACCTTGTGGCCGGCCTTTTCAGCCTTGTCCCAGGAGGCGCCGTCCTTGCGCAGGCCGACCGTTACCTTGACGCCGGAATCCTTCAGGTTTTGAGCATGAGCATGGCCCTGTGAGCCGTAACCGACGATGGTTACTTTTTTGCCCTTGATCAGGGAGAGGTCGGCGTCCTTGTCGTAATAAACTTTCATGGTTTTCCTTTCGTTAAGTAGCTATTGGCAGTCAGCGGTCAGTTTTCAGCACGCGGTTTTTCTGACCGCTAGGGTTCAAATCAGGATTTCAGAATTCTATCGCCACGGCCGATGCCGGAAGCGCCGGTACGCACTGTTTCCAGTATCGCGCCCTTGTCCAGCGCGTCGAGGAAGGCGTCCAGCTTGTGGCCGGCGCCAGTCATTTCGATGGTGTAGGTTTTGTCGGTCACGTCGATGATGCGGCCGCGGAAGATATCCGACATGCGCTTCATTTCCTCGCGCCATTCGCCTTCGGCGCGCACCTTGACTAGCATCAGTTCGCGCTCGATGTGGCCGGCCTCGGACAGGTCTACCACCTTGACCACGTCGATCAGCTTGTTGAGTTGCTTGGTGATCTGTTCGATGACTTCATCCGAGCCGCGCGTGACGATGGTCATGCGCGACAGGGTGGCGTCTTCGGTCGGGGCCACGGTGAGCGACTCGATATTGTAGCCGCGTGCCGAGAACAGGCCTGCCACGCGGGACAGGGCGCCCGCTTCGTTTTCCATGAGGAGGGAGATGATATGTCGCATGCTTACACCAGAATCATTTCAGATAGGCCCTTGCCGCCCGGAATCATGGGATACACATTCTCGGTCTGGTCGGTGCGGAAGTCGAGAAATACCAGCTTTTCCTTCATTTCTTCGGAGAAGGCCCATTTAAGCGCGTCTTCAACTTCTGCAGGATTGTCGATGCGTCGTCCGGCATGGCCATAGC
>RPQN01000396.1 GCA_003819715.1 Ignavibacteriota bacterium
CTCACTTCGTACCGCGACAGCCTGCCGTTGCTGTCTCTGTCCCATCTTTGCAATGCTTCGGGCCACGTTTCCATACCGGCACGCCGCATCCCTTCGCCACCGGGCGACCATGAGGCCATATAGACTGTATCCCCGGAGGGCACGGGAGTCGGGATGACGATGCGGGCCAGCCCATCGATCCACCACAGCCGTTTGCCGTCGGACGGATCGTACCCTGCCAGTTCGAGCGCTCCGGCAACCAGAAGCTCTTTGCGGCCGTTGCGCGTCCAGACAGCGGGCGTTGAGTAGCTGCGGACCGCGTCGGGTCGTTCGCTCTTCCACAGCACCGCACCGCTTTTGCCGTCGAGTGCCGTGAGGAAGCTGTCGACGTCATGGTCCTGCTGGATAATGACCTTGTCGTCGACCAGGACCGGTGAACTGGCGGAGCCGTATTCGTCCTGAAACGGCCCCATCCGGCGCTCCCAAAGCATTTTGCCTTCGAGATCGTAGCAGATCAGGCCGTAGCTTCCGAAGAATACGTAGAGCCGCCGGCCGTCGCATGCCGGCGTGGCCTGGGCGGCATTGCCGGTAGGGCGATTGAATTCCTCAATGCGGGAAATGGGTGCGATTTGTTTCCAGAGAACCCGGCCGCTATCGACAGAGAGCGCCAGTGTGGCCAATTCTTCGGTCCGCATGTTGAAGGTCGTCAGGAAAATCCGGCCATTGCAGGCGATCGGTGTGGAATGCCCGGAATCGAGTACGGTCCGCCAGCGAAGCACATCCCGTGTATCCAACCGCTCGGGCAAAGGACCTGTTTCGGGACCGGATACTCCGCCATCCCAACGGAAGTAAATGAGGCGGCCTTCCGTGTTCGAAACTGCTGCGCCGCTTGAGATAAGGAGAGTGACAACCGCCAGTAGAATCCCTGTACGAATAATTACCATAATCGATAAATCGTAATATATCCGTCAAGCATAGGTACAGAGATTCCGGCGATCAAGCAAAAATTCTTTCCATTTATTAATTCTAAATGGTCGGGGCACGCAGATTTGAACTGCGGACCTCCTGCGCCCAAGGCAGGCGCGCTACCAGGCTGCGCTATGCCCCGACTTAATCGAGAGGTGCGTTATTGTAGCTTAATTCCGTCCGGTCTGCCAGCATGCATTTCTCGCTTGGAAGGGCGAACACAAGGTTCGCCCCTACTGCCGGATATCGATTATTATTGCTTTAATTGTGAGATCAGATTGCGGACTGCCCGGGTGCGGTGGCTGTATTCGTTTTTCTCTTCCGGGCTGAACTCCGCAAATGTTTTATCCAGCTCGGGGAACAGGAAAACCGGATCGTATCCGAATCCGTTCGTTCCTCGCGGGGCACGGATGATAATGCCCCGGCACTCCCCTTCCGATTCCAGGAGTACCGTGTTTTTTTGCGCCAATGCCAGCGCGCAGATAAAGCGCGCCCGTCGATTGTCCTCCTCACCCTCAAGCTCTTTGAGAAGCTTTTGATTGCGGTCTTCATCCGATGCATCGGATCCGGCATAGCGGGCGGAATATATGCCCGGCCTGCCTCCCAGGGCCATGACTTCCAGGCCGGAATCGTCGGCCAGAACAGGGAAGGGGGTCAAACCGGAATACGCCAGCGCCTTCAGCCGGGCGTTTTCCGCAAAAGTATTCCCGGATTCCTCAAAGTCGCGATCAATGCTGATATCCTGCAGGCTCAGGACCCGGCTTTTCAACGGCAGGAGCAGTGTCTGGAATTCCCTGAGTTTTCCGCTGTTGCGGGTGGCCAGCACAATGGTCTGAAGATTGATGCGGGGCATACTG
>RPQN01000002.1 GCA_003819715.1 Ignavibacteriota bacterium
AGACACGCTATCGGTGCTCACGCTTACTGGCAACTTCCTGATACAGCAATGGTTGATCCCGGCAATTGGACGGCGTATAGGCCCCTACGAGTTATCCACGACTATCAGTTCCCCAGCGGAACAATTTGGGTTCCTAGTGAGTTTGGCTTCGATGGTCCCGGTGGATACCGGAATCACAACATTAGCGATGATGCCTACTATGATGCCATTGTACGAGCTGATCAGGCTTTTCGCTATACGATCTACCCGCTGGGCGTCAGAGTCGATGGCTTTACTTTGTACATCTTGCAGGCATGGGGTTCCGAGTGGGATAGTTTCCTGTTCTGGGCAATCTTTGATCGTCTGTTGGCATACATCGTAAGCCAGGGGACCGAAGTTGGGACACTTCCTCCACCCCCTCCGCCTACACCACCGCCCCCAGATCCTTCGGTGATTACTGTTAGGGTGCGCTATGGTGTAAACCAGCGGTCTGGACCCGGCAGCAATTATGCTTTGTTGGGATATATTGCTGGCTCAAATCCACAGACAATCTTAGAAGTAGATTCACCTGCCGTGAATGACTACTATAAGGTACATGGTCAGCCGTTCTGGATTTGGAAACCTAATGTAGTGGTTGTGTAGTAGAAAGTAGGGAGAGATGTCGGAACAAGGAAATGACAGATTCGTAAAAATGAATAAAAACGAAGTACCTGATTTTGTTCCTGAGAATGCTTTAGGTCACTGTTTTCATAAAGTCCCCAACCATCCAGCAACCGGGGAGAGTTTTACTAAAACTAAAACTTTTTGGAGGTGCTGTAATTGCGGTTTTGTTTACACAGCTAAATATGGCTGGGTAAAACTTCCTCTTGAAGGTCACGGTAGGTTTGCTCCGGTGGAATATGACTACGAACATGAAGAGTGGACATTTTCTCTTGGGACTGTTACTTGTGAAGATGCTCAAAGTATGTGTAGGGCGTGGTAACGATTAATGGTGCTTTTACGGGCGGTGATTTATATAACAGTTTTCATAGATGGTATGATCACCAACCAGGTCATACTTGGTAGGAGAATCACTTAGTCCTGTATCCTGTGGGGACTGTTGGCTGGGATTTTCTATACTGCCATATTAATGATTACCAGACCACAGGACTGGTAGAGGTGGGGGATATGCTTGAAGTAGTGTGCGATTTTTGTGGTGGCACAGAGTCCTTAGATGTAGATGCAAATGGGAAAACAATTCTCCTACCTGGGGACTGGATTAGTATTGTTACTAATGAATCCGGTTCATTCGAGAGTAAACAGTTTCATAACAGGGAGCTGGGAGATTGTTATGATCTCTGGCTCCTCAGTGAAACATATTAATCTGGATGTATAAGAAAGTAGGGAGAGATGTCTGTTAAAATAATCTGCGATGGTTGTCGCCAGATTGAACACGCTAGATATTACACTACATCAAACGGAGTCAAAACTCAAAATATCTTATTACCTTTTGGTTGGTGTGGTGTTTTGTACACCGACCCAGATGGTGGTGATCATTACTACAACTTCCACACGGCTGAGAAGAACGGGTGTTATCAGAAGTGGTTGGAGAGTCACCCGGATTTTATGGCAAGTTATTTTGAAACAAATAATCCGCCGGAAGATAATCCTAACGCTTAGTATTAGAATTGGTGCTCTGGGACATTAGAAAGGTAGTAGAGAATGGGACGTTTAATAATAACTCCAAGCAAGGCGACTGTTTATCCAAACAATGGGGGGTATACTGGAATTTCAATTTGTGTTTGGGATACCAGGTATAATTCTCCTGATAAATATATTCTAGAGAATCCTTGGGGTAGTGTAGAGGGAACTAAGAATCTTAAAAAATCTAAATATGTTTTTGAGGCAAGATTTTTTGTGTTTGGTTCTTTATTACAGAGATTTTTAATTGCAAAAGATTCTTGGGAAGATCTTACCCAGAAAGCAGATAATTTATTTCTCAAGTGGAAACCATTAATGGATGAGATTGTATCAAAAGAGAAGCAGTTATGGAAAGAGCCTGGAAGGACTGGGGTTCACAGAGACGACGTGGTGACTGCTGATCTTTGGTTGCGGTTGCGGAGTGATTAGAAAGTAATTTAATGATTAAAACAACTGAGATTGGTTATATAAATTTAAACAAAGAAACACCCATCCCTGAAACGATTCAGGATATTAGGCTATTTGCATCTACCGGCGGTCCTGTCAACACGGCGGTGTTGAAGCCGTTCAGATCCATAGTTACAGAAATTACAGTTTCTCTTGAAGAAGATACTAAAAGTCTCACAGAAGAAAGCAAGCAAGCTATTCTTAAAATCTACCAAGACCTCCTCACCGAAGCGCGGCGAGTTGTCTCTGGAGCAAAAGGCCGTTTTGTAATGTACCTTAATCAAGAACAAGCTGGGTTAAGTTATCGACTCGTAGGAAAGGTTTACAAACTTTAATGTATCAAAAGCGAACATCGCATACGGCAGAATACATAGCACTCGCCAGCGGCCTGATCGTTGGTGGAATTGCTATTAATGTGCCGTGGGAACTCATTACCGCAATTACATTCGCAGCGCTTTTTGTGCTATGGTTATTGAATAAGTTTTGGGGATAAGATGGACTCTACTTTATTAATGGGATGGGGGTGCCCAAGATGTGGTCAGGTGAATTCTCCTTATCAGAGTTTTTGTCAATGCTCGAAGACCGGCTGTTCAGGAAGCACTTCGTTACAAAAATCCGTGCTTCCAAAAGAAGGGCTGATACTGATCGACTACGATCCAAACGAGGGTATAAACGACTTCGGGTTGGATGGGGTGAGAAGAGAAGAAAGGTAGATAAAGAAGATGTTGAACTTCGTAGACTTAGAGAATATTAAGTGGTTCCTTCTGGTTGTTATATTTATCACACTGTGGTTTGCCTTGTGGTTTCCTGTAGCTTGTCTAGCAGCTTGGAGACTTACCAACATTCTCCACTGGGAGGGGATTGCTAAACCCATCCGGCGACTCTTTGGAATCAAAGATGTCTTGGTGGAGGATGAAGACGGCAATAAAGAAACTAAATTTGTTTATCCGGATAACTTCTTCGGTAAGCTGTGGTCGTGCTTCTGGTGCCTCTCTGTTTGGGTCTCTATTGGCACAACAATTCTTGTTTTAGTTTTCCCCTTTATCCTGCTACCATTTGCTATATCGGCTGTAGCAATCATAATAGAAATCATCTCAGATAGAATTGTGAGTACATAGCATGAGTGGTAGCGAGCTTACGATGGACGAAAAGTATTTCGACTTGCAGAACAAATTGATAGAAACTAAGCTTTCTTCAATTGCCAGTACGCTTGAAAATTTCGGTAAGGATGTTAAAAAGGTGCTTGACGACCACGAATTGCGGTTGCGAGAACAAGCCAAAGCAGCTAATACTAATTCCCAAGAGATTGTGACCCAGAATACTATTAATGCTCAGGAAATCCTAAATCTTAAAAATGAGCAGAGGGAATTAAAACAGGAGCTTGCTTGTCTCCGTGCAGAGGCAAGTAAACGTAACGAAATTTTTGAAAAGGAACAAGACGACCGAACTAAACGAGAGTTAACTCTGTGGCAATCTATTGGTGTAGAGGCTATTAAGTTTGCTGCTTTTGGTGCCGGGAGTGGTGGTGTTATTGCAGGAATCTTAAAAATATTTGGTATTGTGTAATGGCTTATGCAAAGACCCGGACACTAATTCCGCTAGATAACTTCGCAACAATCCTTCAGATTGATCCTATCCACTTTAATAGTATCGTTACAGCATTGCGCCCAAACCGCAATGCTTGTGATTCTATGTTTACTCAGCATGATTGGCAATTCGTGGGAAAGGTCTCCCGTGAGTCAATTGCCCAAGCTATCCGGCAGGCAGAGGATACAGTTGCGAGTTATCTTGGTTATTTTCCAGTTCCTACTTGGATTGAAGAGGAAGAGCACGCTCTAACAAGGCCTTTTAAACCTGAGCTAACTTATGTACGAAACACAGATGTTAGGGGTAAGAGACAATCTATTGTCACCGACCGGGGTTACTTCATCGAGGGCGGCAGGAAAGCAAAAACTCTTATACAGGCTGATAGTGCTGTAGTGTACAGTGACCCAGACGGTGATGGTTACAATGACACAGCTACCGTGACGGTTGTAACGACCATCACAGAGCCGTCTGAAATAGCTGTTTACTACCCAAGCAAATCGGGAGCTGATATATGGGAAATAAGACCCATCACAGTCTCATTTGGTGCTGGTGTTGCAACCATCACCTTCAAGAAGTACCAATCCCCTTTAGAAGTTCTTATAGAAGAGTTAGCCGACAGTCCGGGGGATGGCTACCGAGCTATTGATGGTGATGTTGATACAAACTTCCTTGATACTGTCGATGTCTACCGTGTTTACAACGATCCCTCCCAACAGCTTGTGTTCTTGACAGAAGATTATTGTGTATCGTGTGGGGGAACGGGCTGTACCGCGTGTAACGGCTACTCAGAGACAGGTTGTATGTATGTCAGGGATATTCGTAACGGCATTGTAGCTGTAAGCCGCTCCGACTGGGATAGCACAACAGAATCGTTCACTCAAGCAGCATTTACTTATTGTCATGTACCGGATAAGGTTCATATTTGGTACAGAGCTGGACTTCAAGACAAAACCCTGGATGTACCTCTCATCCAGATGGACCCAAGTTGGGAACGCGCAATTATCTACTACGCTATTACCCTACTGGATACTGAAATTGAAGGATGCGAGAATTTAAAGCGCACTGTCTCACACATGCGGCAGGACCTTGCAAGACCTATGACAAACGGGGCCTTTGCTATGACGGCGCGTGACCTTGATTGTCCTCTTGGAACCTCACGAGCTGGGCTGCAACTCTGGAAGAAAATAACTTCTCCTGGTACTCGCTTAGGTGGGCACCGCTAATTTTAATGGGGTATTAAATGCGAGTAAACTATAAACTAGAAAATGGGAGTATCCAGATTAGGGAAGTTCCCGATGAGGCATCTCCTGAGCAGTATAAATATGGGATTTTAATTGGCCCACCTGATTTAAGTGGGTTAAGTTTAACAAACAGACAGATCAAACAACTGTCAAGCGAGTTGGCTCTTAAGGGGTTTGGGGATTATTCAGACACACAGGGGCGTAGAAGTGAACTCCTTGACATCATCAGAACGGTTCTAAATAAGCGGGACAAAAACCTTCTGAAACAAATTTTAGAAATTTACCAAGAAGAATATTTTGGGGGTTAAGAAGTTACCATGTCGAGTGAAGGTCAGGTAGTATTAGGCGGGCTATCCCGTGTTTTCTCAATTGAGGGTCAGGCTGGACCTGATCACATTCCTTTTTATCATAGCTGGGCTGCTGCGGGGGCAGTGGAACAGCCGGTCGGTGACGTGACTCGTGTTGAAGCGCCGTCGCAAACTGAGTATGGTGCCTTTGATGTTGTGGGTGAGGTGTTAGGGGCACTGGAGAATGCTACAATTACGTTGTCATTACGAGATCGTATGACGGCGAGTGAAGTTTTGGATTATGTCAAACGGCGTTGTCCGTTCGACGTTCAAATCCATCATGGTGTATGCCAGGACCCGCGTGACTTTGACGCTGGGTGGGATAAGATTAGAGTCTTTGAGAATGCTCGTGCAACGGGCTACAGCACCAGTGAGCTGGGATCGCTGGCATCTGGTGACGTAGATGTTATTAATGAAGAGCTAGAGA
>RPQN01000003.1 GCA_003819715.1 Ignavibacteriota bacterium
ACCACGGGAGACAGGTTTGTACAGTGCGTGTTTTTTGAGAAGAAGTGGTTTGTCACTAGCCAGGGTGCGTTGCGGTATGTATCTTCTGCTCCCGTAGGAGGTTTGATTAACCTGTACGGGGTGACAGATACGGCTCTTTTCAGACTGTATGGGGATGCAACTGCAAATATCTCTTCTGAGATACAGACATCTTTGTCTCCTATGAAAGACCCTATTCGCACCAAACAAGCATTAAAATTTGGTGTAGAAGCAACGCTTACCACTGGTGGTACGTTGAATGTCACTGTTGACAGTGAGAGTGGCTCAAGCCCTCTTTATGTTTTGAACAACACAGTGACTTGGTTTAATAATCAAAGCATTACTTTGACTTGGGTCAATAATTCTTCAAATGTTATCGGGTGGTTGACAAGTTCAGGGTATGCCTTGTACAAATCAGACGCACAGCAGTATGGTAAGTATTTGGGGTTGACAATCACTAGCACAGACCCTGCGCTAACTGTCAACACAATTGAGTTTGAACATGAATTAAGAGTGAGGTTCTAACATGGCTGTTCCTAATATTTTCGGTACTGCGACTGCGGCAATTCCGTTATCGCAACTAGACCAGAATTTTGCTACTGCAATTACGATTGGCAATACTGCGGTCTATCTTGGCAATACCACTACCAGTCTTGGTAATGTGACGCTTACCAACGTCACCATCAGTAGCGGTAACGTCACTCTTACTGGTGCTAATGTAACTGGCACTGCAAATATCTCTACATTGCAAGTAACTTCAAATGTAAGTGTTGGAGGTAATGTTGCTGTTTCAGGAAACATCTCTGCTTTGAATGGTTTTGTCACTATTGGCAACACCACGGTTGGACTTGGAAATACAGCAACTTCAATAGGAAACTTGACTGTTACAAACACTCTTGTAACGGAGATGCGTGAGACTGCAAATGTTTCAGCAACAGCAGCCACAGGAACAATTAACTATGATGCGTTGACTCAAGTTGTCTTGTATTTCACAACTGACGCATCAGGAAACTTCACAGTTAATTTCAGAGGAAATAGCGGCACATCTTTGGACACCATCATGGCTACAGGCGAATCGTTGTCTGCTACTTTCTTGGTGACGAATGGCGCAACTGCCTATTACAACTCCGCTGTTGAGGTAGACGGTTCGTCTGTCACTCCCAAGTGGCAAGGTGGAACTGCACCGACAAGTGGCAATGCAAGCTCGATTGATAGCTACACATATGTGATTATCAAAACAGGAAGTGCCACATTCACTGTTTTAGCTTCTGTAACCAAGTTCGCATAAGGACACGCAGATGCCACGTTTATCCAAAATTGGTGCTGCTGCACTTGCTGCCTTTGGGTGGACAGGACTGCAATCGGTTACTGTTGACTTTTTAGTTGTTGCTGGTGGCGGGGGTGGTGGTGGATTTATTGGTGCAGGCGGTGGAGCGGGAGGTTATCGTACATCTGCTGGCACATCCGGTGGCGGGGCATCTGCCGAAGCAAAGGTATCTTTAAACCCAACACTTTCATACACCGTAACAGTTGGTGCTGGTGGAACTGCTGGCGCAACTTCTACTCCCGGTAAAGGTGGAACAGGGTCTAATTCAATTTTTAGCACTATTACATCTGCTGGTGGGGGTGGAGGCGGTGGCATTGGTTCCTATACTGGAGATAATGGTGGTTCCGGTGGTGGTGGCGCAAGGGGAGAAGCAACATCAACAAATAATGCTGGTGGCACAGGAACGGCAAATCAAGGCTATGCTGGTGGAACTGCCCAATATCAAGGTGGTGGAAATAACAATACCTCTGCTGGTGGTGGCGGTGCTGGTGCGGTTGGCTCAAATAGTGGTGCTGGATTTAATGGTGCTGGCGGTGCTGGTGTTGCTTCAACTATTACAGGTTCATCTGTAACTCGTGCAGGCGGTGGAGGCGGTTCATCGTTCCAAAATGATACTGCTACTGGCGGTTCTGCTTCTGGTGGTGGCGGTGCAGGAGGAAAGAGCGGTGGTGCTGGAACCGCTGGAACTGTTAATACTGGCGGCGGCGGCGGTGGTGGTGGAGAAACTACCGGAGGAACAAAAGGCGCTGGCGGCAACGGCGGCTCAGGCGTTGTCATCATTTCATACACAAGCGCAACACAATTATTTGGTGGTGGAACTGTTACCCAATCAGGCGGTAACTTCATTCACACATTCACATCTTCTGGCGCACTTAGCCCTTTGTCATCTGTAACAGCAAGTTACTTGGTAGTGGCTGGGGGTGCGGGTGGTGGTTTTGACCGCGCTGGCGGTGGTGGAGCTGGTGGATATAGAACTAATTCTGGATTAACTTTAGATAGCAATTCAATTTACACAGTAACCGTTGGTGCTGGAGGTAGTGGGTCAACTGCTGGTGCAAATAAAGGTTCTAGCGGAGGTGATTCTGTATTTTCATCTATAACCTCTACTGGCGGTGGTGGTGGCGGTTCTGGTTCAAACGCCTCTGGCGCAAACGGCGGCTCTGGGGGTGGCGGTAGAGATACTGGAACTGGCACGGGTGGCTCTGGAAACACACCAAGCACAAGCCCAAGTCAAGGTAACAACGGTGGTAATTTTGGTAGCAATTCTGGTACTCTTGGGTCTGGTGGTGGTGGCGGGGGTGCTGGCGCTGTCGGTAACGATGGAAAAGCAGTCGGTACAGGTGCAGGCGGTGCGGGTTCAGCCTCAAGCATCTCTGGGTCTAGCGTTACATACGCTGGTGGTGGCGGTGGCGGTGGTGGCACTGTTGCTGGTGGGGGTGCTGGTGGCGCGGGCGGTGGCGGTGCTGGTGGAAATGCAAACTCAGCAGGAACTGCTGGCGTAGCAAATTTAGGCGCTGGTGGTAACTATGGAAAAGCAGTCGGTACAGGTGCAGGCGGTGCGGGTTCAGCCTCAAGCATCTCTGG
>RPQN01000004.1 GCA_003819715.1 Ignavibacteriota bacterium
AAGCGGCTATTAATGTTAACGGTGGAGAGTTAACTATAGGCGGAGGTTATTATGATGGAGGAAAAGTTACTATCACTAGAAACGGTAATGGTTCTTATCAATACTACGGAGAGAAGTATATTTACGATCCAAATGAAGGTGGTTATAGAGAAGTTAATATTTCTAAAGAGATAAATAAATATATTAACGAAAGTAATTTTTCTGTTCAACAAGCTAAAGACTGGATAGATACATACTTAAACGCAAATGCTGCAAAAAATATAACATTGGAAAAACAAGACTAATGGACTTTAATGCAAATCCCCTGTTTCCAAATACTTCAAATCCAAAATTTTCAGGAATTAGCCCTGAACTTTTAGCTGATTTTAATAGTGCTTTAGCACAAGCAGCACCTGAGTTTAGACCTGAGCCAAATCCGTTGTTTACAAGATTTCCAAATGAAAACTTCGGATTGTATGAGACCAACTATGAGCGTTATGCTCGTCGTTCAAACTTTGATGAATTAGGCTTCTCTCCTTATAGAGACAATGATGCAATCTATAATGCTGAAGCAAACTTTGCAGGAGAACTTTGGAGAGGTCTTCAGGGTGCTGCAATGTTAACTGGAAGCACTGCTTTTGATATGCTGAAAGGTACTGCAGACATTTTAACTCTTGACTTTAAAGGGTTGATGGCTCCAGATATGGGTGCTGCGGCTGAATTTGAAGATATTAATAGAATCTACGGTTCTACAAAAGGTGGTGCTACAGGATTCATTGCTAATGGTGTAACCCAGTTAGGCTTTATTGGTGGAATGGTTTTGGGTTCATTGCCCGAAAGTGCAGCACTTGCTTTTGCTACTGCTGAAGCCGGTGGTGCTGCAGGATTTTTAAACATTGGTCGTAAAATTGGTCAGGGTTTAAGAATTATTGATAAAGCTGCTGATGCTACTGCTGCAGCAAAAGCAGCACAAGCTGCTAGCGCAACAAGCACTGTACTAAAGAATGCTGAAACGGTTAGAGGTGCTGGTGCTGTAGCTGATTGGTTGGCTACCACTTCACCGCAAATTGCAAAGATTACAGGTAATCCTATTCTGAAGTTTTTTAATCCTTTAGAAAATACTGTAGGATATATTGATGATGTAGCTAAAGCTGCAAGTGCTGGCACGGCACTACCGTCTATTGGTAAAGGTGTTGGTGCTGTAATGCGTGATGGTCAAATTTTTAAAGCTGCCGCAGTAGAAGCTAGTCTTGAAGGAGGTTTTGTTGCAAAGAATCTTAGTGATAAAGCTCTAAACGAGTTTTATGAAACTAACGGAAGACTTCCAAATGAAGAAGAATTAGCTGAGATTAAAGAAAAAGTAACTGAAGCTGGAGCAAGAACAACCGCTTGGAACTTGCCTGTAATTCTTTTTACAGATAAGCTTCTTTTTGGACCTATGCTTAATAAGCTAGATAAAACAATTTCTAGAGGTATTGGTGCTGACTTACAAGGTCTTGTCAGAAATGCTGATGGTACAGTTGCAGCGAAACAAGTATTGGGTGCCAGTGCTAGAAAAAGTGTAACACTTGAAGGTAAAGAGTTTTTAAATTCTTTACTTCAGCCTGGAAAATACTTGACTAGAGGTACTGCATTCTTAAAGAACGGACTTGGTGAAGGTGCTCAAGAAGTGTTTCAAGAGTATGCTTCTAAAACAATGGAAGATTACTATGGTGATATTCTATCTAGTCCTATGGGTATTCCCAAAATGGATGTGATGGGATACCTTAAAGAGAACATTAGTAACACTGGAGCCGATGAAGGGCTAGCATTTTTGTCAGGAGCTTTTGTTGGTGGTGTTGCCGGAGGTGCAATGAGTAAAGTTGCAAAAGCAGCTAAGATTAATGCAGGTATCAATACTTTTATAAACCAGACAAATGAGTCTGGAGAGAAGATGTCTTTTAAAGAAAGATATCAGGCATATAAAGCTGAGCAGCAAAAAATAAATAATGAGCTTGCTGATACTATTAATTCTGCAATTCAATCACCGGTTGATCTTTTTGAACGCTCTATTAGAACCAATGAGGCTACTAAAAAGCTTCTACGTCAAATTCAAATTGGAAACCTTATCCAGGACGAGAAGCTTGTAAGAGATGCTGCAGAAGCGTCAAGATTTAATAAGATCTACACTGCTCTTGATACGGGAACATTTGATTTGCTTACAGGTAAACTTGCTACTCTTAAGCAGCTTGATGATGTTGGTATTGTAGAGGCAACCGGATCTGCTAATGCAGAAGAAGCTAGAGCTAGAATTGATAAGACTATACAGAGAGCAAACGAAATTAAAAACAGATACGATAGCGTTAAGTCTAAGTATCCTAATCCGTTTGATTACTCAATGTATGAATATGCAACTGATGCATACAACCAAGCATACTTGGCAAACAAAGGTTATGAGGAAGCGCTTAGAGATTACATCTTTATGGGTGAGACCATTGACAAACTTAAAGAAAGAAATGCTTCTTTAAAGTCTGCGTTTGGCTCCACTTCTATTGCTCCTAAGATTACAAGTCTTGATGTAGATGTAAT
>RPQN01000005.1 GCA_003819715.1 Ignavibacteriota bacterium
CGCCATTCTTCATTTTTACCTGAACTATCTTTCGGACCCTACGTCGTCTGTCGTAGTTAACACACCATCCACATTTTTTAACTGTAGACGATATCCACTTTTCAACATCGTGAACATCCTCAAGATATTCGTTCCTATATCCCATAACCAAATCGTACATATTAAACTCTCGCTCATTTACCTTTTCTTGCTCGAGAGTCCTAACAATATAATTACGTAGAACGCTTTCTGGAGTTTCGTCTTCATCATCAAGCTTTTCTTTTGCAATTTCGTTAAGTTCATTTAAAAGATTATCCCAAGGAGCTGCGTAGCCAGATTCTCTATAGATAAAGTTTGCCATTGATAATAATGGCAGGAACAGCTCTCTATCTCTACCGTATACCTTTAATGGCTGCTGAGTTTTATTTGTTTCAATATATTTAAATTCTGGCGATTTGTTTACTTCGTCAAAGCTAGTCAGAACAGATTGGGCCTTTCCCAATAAGATGTCATACATATGACGAGAGATCTCATGTATTTCTTCAGATTTCTCTGGATCTTTCTTATTAAGATTAGCCGCCTCAATCTTATGCATCTTTACAGTTATGCATCTATTCTTTGTGGTGTCGTTTAATCCGAATATGTTACAAAGAACCTTTGGGCAATATATATCAAATGATACACGCTTATTTCCATTATCAGTGTCGCACAATACGCGCTTGCCACCACGCTGATAGCCAGCATTAAGGATCTGTCCAATCTCGCTTCTTCCCTGCTCTCGCTGTGACTGTTTTTCTGCTTCATCAATAACGACGAGTCCCTTGCATTCTTCAGTTCCTCTAGCTAGAGCGGCAAGGCTTGGGTTAATTACATGTTCTCCATTGAAAGCAAGCGCTGCGATGAGTTTGCCAAGCGTAGATTTTCCAGATCCCTTTTCTCCATGTAGGTGCAGATATGGATATGATGGAAAACCCTCATAAAAATAAGAACCCATAATGTACAAAGCAATAAGTCCTCTGTATGTTTTTCTACTAAGTTTTGCATATTCCTTAATGGTGTTATATATATCAAGGAAACACTGTTTAGCATCTGTATATAACTCTCTTTCGCCCTTAATCCAATCTATTACATACTTCCCGCACCATCTAGTCTGAGCTCTAGCTGGCTCTTGCTTGAGAGTATATTCTCCGAATTTTGCAACTGCGTATGGGTCCTCTGATAAGAT
Source organism: Ignavibacteriota bacterium (assembly GCA_003819715.1). Taxonomy (GTDB): domain Bacteria; phylum Bacteroidota; class Ignavibacteria; order UBA10030; family UBA10030; genus Fen-1298. The sequence goes on from RPQN01000005.1 coordinate 1,205, forward strand.
CTTCTTGTCAACTCTCGGTATTTCATGTATTTGCTTTTTTGAGGTGATGATTAATGGCTCATTACTTATATATGGTATTTCTATAAATTCTGGAGAATCTTCTTCTGGATCTTGGTTATCATCACCATTCTTTTTCTTTTTCTTTACTTTTTCGGACTTTGTCTTGCTACGCTCAAACATTGCAGTTATGTAAACAATGCCATTTTCGTCAATGAAAAATGCTGGGTTCATTGACTTAATATCATCTGGGCTAAGCGATTCTAATAATTCGTTTTGTTTCTGAATTTCCTCAGGAGATTCTTTTCTGTCTTGGGGTGCAGGTACTTCTATCTTTTCTTTAACGATTTTCATGAAATCGTCAAACGTGTTACCGCGAATAAAGAATTCAGTAATATCAATCTTATCACTGCCTGGCTCAAGGTCTCCAAGAAATATGGTCTTAGCTCCCCTGATTGATTTCATAACAAGATTGGCACCATTAACACCAGCCTTGTCATTATCATAACAAATAATGCATTTTAAATGGCTTAGCCACTTGCCCCATTCGTCGTTCCAGTCGCCCTCTCCTGCTGTTCCAGAAACTGCAACTATTCCACTATCTGAAAATTCAGAAAGTCTTATCGCATCAAACTCTCCAGCACAGATAACACAAATCGTTCCACTGGGCGCGCGTTTGGCGTCATCTGCGTTGAATAATCTTGCTCTACCATATTTTATAACCTCTCCATCTGGGCCAATTGATTTATGAGACCAGTACTTTGCTTTTTTGGAATCATCTTCTCCGCGCCGATACTTTATAGAAACATATCTATTATCTTCAATGATTGGTACCGTAAAGTTTCCATGATCATCAGCTCCTATCTTAAATCTTTTAATAATCTCTAGTGGCAATCCGCGCTTCTTGTTAAACCTATCAAGAAGTTCTTTATTATTTATTAGATTATTATGAAACTTGTTTATAACTGATAACGGTATCTCTGGCGTTTGTGGTTCAGGTTCTGGCTCTTTTTGTTTTTTAGTATCATAAGCGTCAAATACTAAATCACCCATGTTGCACAATATTTTTAATGCATCTATGAATGAACAATTCTCCATAACCTGAACAAGCTTAATAAAGTCACCTTTATTTTTATCTGAAGAGCATTGACCAAAACAGTGATACATAAAATCATTTTTACTAATGCTTAGAGACGGGCTATCGTCTTTATGCCCAGGAATAAAACATCTAACTTTATAATCACCGTCTTTAAAGCATTTAGTTAAATCTTCGCCTGGAGCATATTTTGTTACAATCATATCTCCAGTTACTTTAAGCTTTAAGTCTTGTCTA
>RPQN01000006.1 GCA_003819715.1 Ignavibacteriota bacterium
AGCCAATACGCGGCAACGGGTGATCTTGCCCTGAATATCAATAAAGACAATTTGATTCGGTTTCATGTTGTGCCCCTTATGCCTGCTTCATCATGAAAACTTTGGCCATTTTGCGGCCGTGCGCCGGGTAGCAAATCAGATCAATTGATTTATCCCAGCATGCCCTGCAGCCTGAGCATTTGCCCTCATGCTCATAAGCCCTGCACAGTGACGCGCCTGGGTGATCTTGAAAGGTGTCAGCACTTGGACCGATAACGGAACCATGCAACCCAAGGATATATTCCCCGGTGATGCTATCGGCCGAAAATCTAACGCTTACGTTGTCCAGGGCTTTCATTTGGTCCAAGACCTGGCGGAACTTCGGGAATTTATGCATACGCGTCGGTAACCAGTGTTTTACCCACGGGGTACGCTGCATCACTTCGAGCACCTTTTCCGCTAATGCCAGGCTGTACAGGTCCCCGGAATCCAACCAACGAAAATACTCGTCTCGCTGCAGTTCCTGCACCATGTTGTCGCACCAGTCCAGGCGGGTCCAATCTGTTCGGTTGTATTCCCTGGGGGCTTTCACGTTGGCAAAAACATAATTTCCCGTTGTTGCATAACAGCCCTTACATGCGTCAACCAGGACACCAGGCGACTCGATCGAGCCAGGGCAAGTGTCCAGGGCCTGCAGGGACCAGGACCGGATGCCATCTAGTTTTGACGTAACGCTGATACGCGGCCATGCCTGATTGATAGCGTTGGCAAGTGTGGAATTTTTCATTTTCTCTATCCTCTATGGGTTGCCGGGGTGGTCCGGTGATGCAATCATAACATCAAATCAATAGCGCGCCTAATTATTTCATCAGTATTTTCCCCTATTTGTTGCAGAGTGGAAAAGCTTCGAGACAATGACCATCTGCACCAACTGCAAATATTGCCATTTTGATGGCGGCGGCGGCGCGCCTGGTGGTGGTCCTTTTCTCATGAGCTCTAGTGCCTGGCGGCGTGCCTGGCGGCGTCGCATCAGGGCCGCCAAACGAAAAGGTCCAGGACTAAAACAGCCACCAGGAACAGCAAGAAAACCACGCGGGATGCTCGCTGACCTGGGGTCATGCCTATAGCGAAAAACTCGAAAATATCATATTTCATGATGACATCCATTCGTCATAAGTTTTAAGCGGAGCGCCGCCGCGGGTAATATCCCCGCCTTTGCCATCATTGGCAAAGCTCAGATAAATCTGATACTCATTGTCATTGGTGCCCCTTGCCTGGGTCTGCCAATTGGCATTGTCTCGCTGCAGCTGCTGATAATGCAGGCGTGCATCTTCACGGTCAAAACCGCCGCGTCTAGTTGTATACATAGCCTGTGCCCTCTCTTAAAGAACCGCGGGATTATGTTTGACGTCTGCCAGCATGACAGTCACATCATAGGACTTGCGTGCCTTGAAAAGACCCGCCGCAATGGTTTGCGCCTGGTATGAAGATTCCGCTTCAACTTGAAGTTGGCGGCCACGGTAAAAAGCAATGTAGGGTCTCATTTCTCTATCCTTTCAGTGTTGCCGGATCTGTTCCGGTGATGCAATCATAGCACCAAATCAACAGCGTGCCTAATTATTTAATTAGGGTTTTCCCTGACAGGATGTCGGCCAGTTCTTGCCAGGGCATGCCCCGATTAGGCCAGGCGGCCAGGGGTTCCAGGCGCAGCCCCTGCTCGGCCAGCTCTATCGCCTGGCGGCCATGGTACAAAACAATGCGGCCAGGGCGCACCACCGTGCTGACCTGGTGGATTAGGACAAAGCAAGGGCGGCCAGCAGCAGCATGTCGGGTTAAAAATGCAATCTGATGGGGGCGCAGCGCGACCTTCAACCCGCGCGAGACTGCTTTGAGCTCAATGGTGACAAAGCGATCCCCAGCACCCACCAGCATGTCAGACACGCCCAGGTTCACCCGGTTTTCAATCCGCTCGGTGTCCACGCCCAAAGGGCGCAAACCCTCGCGCACGCGCGTAGCAAAAGCGGCTTCAGGTGTTGTCATCGTCGGGTCCCAGATCATTATCCCGTTCAAAGATATCGGGGGCAGGTTCTGCCACCGGAGAGACAAAAGCGGGATCTTTTTCACGGTCAATACTTTCAATCACCAGGCCCGTGCTGGCATCAATCAACGCGCTCGGGGGCGGTCCACCGTACAGGGCTTTGAGTTCGTCCAGCTTGCGCTGCACCTCTTCCTTGCTCATGCTGTCAATAGTCCCGTGCCTGATTTCCTTGCGGTCAACGTAGATCGACCCCAGGGCCTGGCCTCGGCGGTATTCGGCTTGCACTGCTGCAGCATACGCCCCAGCTTCCAAGGCCTTGTACCGGATAAGCTGCAAATCCTTCACGTGCCGCTCGTATGAGGTGTTGTACTTGCTGTTGAGCTCTGCCCGGTACGCCTGGATGGCAGAGACCACATGGGGGTTGATCGCGGGGTTGGTCAGCTTCCAGGCCATCACCGATGCGCTGGTGGGCCTGTACCCTGCGCGGATCGCGGCTTCCTTCATGGTCA
>RPQN01000007.1 GCA_003819715.1 Ignavibacteriota bacterium
AGATCGATGAAGTCTTTATTAACGCACAGCAACTAGACGCCGCCTAATTTATGCCCGACTCAACTCTAAACAACTTAACAGCGGCAACCACTGGACTAGGTGGCTTGTTCTATGGGACACAAGCAGGCATTGACAAGAAGTTCACTTCGACAGCAGCAGGTGCAGCATTGCTTGAAGCTGCTAATGCAGCGGCTCAGAGGACAGCGATGGGAGTTCCTTCAACGACTGACCTAGACGCCAAGCTGAATCTAGCTGGTGGCGCCTTGACTGGTGCAATTTCCATGCCTCTAGCTGCTAGTGAGACTCTGGCTAACGCAAGGATCAACGGAATCTGTTTTGGAACGTCTGCTGCCACTTCCACAAATACAATCTCAAGTTACAATAACAGCTTCCATTTCTATACGGGATCGAGGCTGAGCATGTTGAATACATCCGTTGAACTTGGCCTGCATCCAGACATCAAGATTGGATGGGCTGCTCATTCTGGTGCTAACGTAGGAAAAGACTTGTATGTTGGAAGAGCGTCTGCCGCTGTTCTACAGCTTGGTGAGAACAATTTAACCACTGCCACGAATCAAACGATTAAAGCTCATAACGTCACAGTTGGCACAGGTGCAAACCTGATCCTAAGCGGTGGCACTGGAACAATTGCGAACGGTGTTGTGATTATCTCACGACTTCCTACTTCTAACCCTGGCCCAGGCATCCTTTGGAACAACGACGGCACTCCTGCAATCGGAACATGATTATGACACCATCAGAGATCAGAGAACTAGCTAAGACGCTTGCTGTAAACCTTGCAGCAGCAGCAGAAACACGCAATCAGTTCGTTTATAACGCTACCCTCGCCGGGGTGGAACAAGTCCTGCTGGAGCAGATGCCAGACGAACAAACAGTAGAAAAATAACTTCATGCAAGACAATCACGTCACTCCTTTTATTGGCTCACTAATCGCCTTTGCAAGCACGGTGACGAGTCTTGCCGAAATCGAAGTCTGGTTGAAGCTGAGTTCTCTCGCAGTCGGGACTTTAGCTGGAATTTTAGGCTGCATTTCAGCAATCAATAACCTCCGCAAATAACATGAAAAAAAACATCTTCAAAAACTGGAAAACATCAATCGCAGGATTCTTCGGCGTTGCCTCTGTGGTAGTGCCTGTAATGTTTCCACAGTATGCCACAGTTGCTCACCAAGTAACGGCTCTCGCTGTGAGTCTTGGCTTGATTGCAGCTAAGGATGGAGATAAGAGCGGCATCTAGTCCTGTCTCAGATGACCGTTCTCGCTGTTATTCTAGGCATTATCTTTGCCTTGATGTCAGTGGGGGCGCTTGGCTTAATCGCATTGTTTATAACTTGCGACCGTGAGGCGGAACACGAAAAGAATAAACGTCATGCGAACAAAGAGAACCATTGAGAACCTTGGCAGTCTAAACAAGAAGGCCGCTGCTAAACTTGAGCCGTTTATTGCTCAAGTAGAGGCTTTCCTTGCACCTAAAGGCGTGACTGTTGAAGTCATCTCTGGCTTGCGTTCATGGGCTGCTCAGGCTGCTCTCTATGCGTCAGGAAGGACTAAGCCGGGGCGGATCGTAACCAAAGCGAGGCCCGGTTCAAGCTGGCACAATTACGGTCTGGCTATTGACCTTGGCTTGTTCAAGGGTGGCATCTACCTCGACGAGAAGAAGCCTGCTGAAGCTGACAAGCTGTACGCTGAGATTGGCAAGATAGCAGCAAAGCTAGGCATTGAATGGGCTGGAACGTGGAAGAGCTTCACGGAAACGCCACACTTCCAAGTTACCTTTGGGCTGTCTCTTGCTCAGGCACGACAAAAGATGGAAAGTAACGGCAAAGACATTCAAAAGCTCGTTTAATCATGCCTAACAATCCATATCAAACAGAAGGTGACCTTGGCTTTGTTGGTATCTCCAGCCGAGAGAACCCTGTTAACATTCCAGCAGGCTTTGTGCAATACGCGCAAAATATGCGAATGGATCGTGGAGAAGCTAAGGTCCGCCCAGGATGTCTTGATTTAACAACGACTGATATTGTTGCTAGTAACAAGAAGTTTCTCACTGGGTGCCTTTATACAACGCCAAGCGGAGTGCAATACATTGTCTTAGTCTCTGAGACTGGGCTTTATACCTACAGCCCAGCAACAATGCTGTTTTCCTCAGCCTACAACTACCCAACGCAAACAATCGGCGGGACTAGCTATGTTCGTGGAATCACAGAGTCAGATCCAGTCGACGCCTTCCAAGCTGAAAACAAGATCTACATCTTGCGTGGTTACAGCCGTAACGAAGTCTTCACCATAACAGGATCACCAGCAGTTAGCCGCACTGGATCTACGGTAACGCTCAACTTTGGTGCAACAAATCATGGTTATGCCATTGGAGATGAGATCATTGTCTATGTTCCTACCCATCCAGACTTGTCAGGATCTTATTTTGTGGAGACGGTGCCTAGCTCAACGTC
>RPQN01000008.1 GCA_003819715.1 Ignavibacteriota bacterium
GATCGAGAATATAGACCTATGCATCCTGTATCAAGTATCGATACTCAAGGACAGGATTTATCAAAGCAGATAAATAATTTTGTTGCTGCCGGAGGTATTCTTGATCCTAAGATTCCATACAATCCAAAAGGGTTTGGTCTTGATTATTACGCGATGGGATATTCCTTCAAGGGAATTGACACCACAAACAAGCCAATTCCTTCTTGGGCATCCGGATTTTCCGTTGTTCAAACTGAACCGGCAAAGCGTGTTGTTGCTCAGGGGATGGGTTACTACCGTTTGGAAACTCCTGATGGAACGCTTGGTCCGAATGGAGGTAAATCAACAAATGAGTTTTACGTTTACTTCCCTGACTTGGATGACAACATTGGGATAAATCCAGGAGCATTCGATGATTTGATCAGCGACTTCTCCGCGTTCCAGTTACAACTTGTTTCTCCTGTTGGGTTTTTCTCTGAGGTTTATTCATTCTTGAACAACTTCGGGTCAGACGATGGTGTTGATATGATCACGTATCAGCGTATTTTATTTGATGATGGAAATATAAACCCGACTTCAACTACTTCAAATACCGGTATTAATGGATACACTGGATTTGGTAAGTGGCGTAACCCTACAAACGGATCTCCGTTCACTGCCAATGATGGAAATATGTATTTCGACATTATCGGTGTTGAAGAGGTAATCACCCATTCTTCTAGTCAGAAATACTTGAAGGTTGTTTTAAATCAATCGATGTATGCTGAATGGGGAGGAAACGGTGAAACTGCTGAGGACAAGACTGAGGTGAAAGAGTGGCAGGAGCCTATGTATGTGGTGAACCTTGTTCGTCGCGATGCTGCTGTTCCGGATACAAATACCACACAGTATAAGTATGGAGGGAACTTTATTAAGTTTGATTCCGTAATCTATCAGGTTTCAGCTAATGGTGAGCAGAACTTTACTGTTCCATTAGTGTCTGAGCGTTGGGAAGATTGTGTTCCAACTATTTCCGGAATGACATATAATGCTTATTCATCGTTGTACCGATTTGTTTATGTAAAAGATAACACAGGAAACACATACCGTTGGATGAATGTTACTAATGAAACACCTGCGTTCATTAATCAGGTACTTACGGATATTCAGAACAATGGATTTGCTACTGTAACCGATTCATCCGGATCATACAATGTGTATGGCGTTTATAAGCATGCTCAGTCATCGATTGGTGAGAATGTGATTGTATCATTAAAATTCGAATGGTTTAACCAGTCGTTTGATCAATCGTTCATGGTGCCACCGGCAAGTTCTCGCGTTTCTGTGAAGTACGACAACCGAATCCCTGTTCGTGTGTTCAGTGGTGATACTTACGTTAACGAGAGTGTTTGGGCGGTTAAGGATATTCGATTCAATAAAAATGCAAATTCTCCTGGTGGAGCAGATGAGTTCCGATTGGAAATGGCATTTCCTTATGGCGAGTTTTGGCTACCGGCAGGGATACAGATTATTCAGAATCCAAATGTATCTCTGAATTGGATTCAGAATGCTGTAAATTGCCGATTGAGACGTGGTACTCAAGGAGCAACTATTCGTCAGTTGCTTTCTGTTTGGACTGCTGAATCTCGCACGAACTTGTCGTTTGCATTTAATGACAACTCGACACTTCATTCATACGATGCATATTTCCCGTTGAAGAATTATGTTCAGCGACCGTATCAATGGCAAGATGATCAATTTAATAATGGTGCTTCTGCTGTTTATGCAGACAACCACATCTTCTCTGACTACGAGACTGACTATGGTGATGAGTATTTGCTTTGGGGGCTTGGTGGTTTCCGCTACCGACCACAGGTGAATATTGACTATTCTAAGTCTCAAACAACGACACTTCTTACGAGTGTTCCGCAGGTTGGCTTTCAGGAACAGAATAGATTTTGCACACGTATTATTTGGTCAGAGAGAAGACCGATCAATGC
>RPQN01000001.1 GCA_003819715.1 Ignavibacteriota bacterium
ACCTTCCCTTTGTGCCAGTTTTGAAGGGTGCGGTACGAAGGCGTGAAGCAATCGTAGCCCAGGTCGACGCCCATACCGGATAGGCTGACCTCGAGCCTGATCGGTGCGTTCGGATTGCGTGCGATCTCCGTGCAAAGGAGGTCGAAAGCCGCCACTCCCGGGATGGGGGCGGTGGCCAGGTTGAGACTGCCCATGGTCGAGGGAAGGATGTGGTTGGGATAAAGGACCTCGACCGCGATCCAACGGCGCTCGGTTACGTCGGCCTGGAGGTTCGAAAGCTTCCAGGACGTCGTCACGGTCTTGGTTCCCGGGCCCTCGAAGACGAGGTCCCGGGGTTGGGTCTTTCCTCCGTCGCTGCGGATCCATCGATACTGGGCCGTTCCCTTCCCGGTCGCCACGATCTGACTGGTCGCCTGGACGGTCGCCGGGCAGGGGCCTTTCCAGCTATTGGGCGAGACGCTGTTGAGAACGCCGACGATCTTGAAATCCGTGGCGGGTACGGTGCATCTCGCCTTGTTGGATTCCAACTCGTTGGGATAGAGGATCCGTACGGCCTCCCAAACCGCGTCTCCGGAGTGGGCCACGCCCATCGTCCAGGACGTGTTCACGACCATGCTGCCGGCGGCCGTGAAGTTGATCTCTTCCGGGCTTCCCATCCCCCCGTCGCTGCGGACCCAGCGGTAGCGGACCCGGCCGTCGGCATTGACGGTGATCCGGGCGCGGAAATCGAGCCGTATCTTGTCGGTTCCCACGAACTCCGAATGGCTGAACGAGGCGACCACCCCCAGGACCTTGTTGTGGGGGATGATCTGACCCTGGGGAACGAGGCCGTTCGGGGACAAGAGGAGCATGAGGCCGAAAAACCCGAAGGAAACGCAAGCGCGTTTGGTCATTCTTTTCCTCCCTTCGAGCGGGGGCAGGAGCCGGGTCCCCTCCCGCCCGACCTGCCGGATCCTAATGCCTGACATCATTATGGGAAACGGCTATTGGGGAGTCAAGTAGAACAGGTGTGATCCGTCAGCCGAAAGCGACGTCGAGGACCACTATCAGGGCGAAACCGGCTATCACCCCCATGGTCGCCAGATCCGTGTTGCCGCCCCGTTCCGCCGCCGGGACGAGTCGAGCGCCTGAAGGACCGGGTGCAGGTTCCTTAAGTCTTCAGCCACGTTTCAGGCGGCCCGGCCCCCGGTCAAGCCCTCGTGCGATCGGATGGCGGCGGGACGTTGTCCGCGACGAGCTCCGATCCGCTTTCGATCGGCTGTTTCTTGAGTCGTATCGCGGGCGCCCTTGTGGGCGGGGACCCCGTTCTTTGGAACGATGAGAATGACGGCCAGGAGATTCATGGGATCACTCCTCTTCGAAAATCAGCCTCGACGAAAAACCATGCATGATTCATGCCAGGCTGATCAGATATTCCTGGCAGGCCCCTCCGGAGCCGGCTGTATCTGGGAGGCGCCCCCGAAAGACCTCCTGCGGGAGGATCCGGCCGATCGAACAGCATTTGTCCTGCGAGAGTGGACGGGAGTTGACAAGGCGGGGGTACCATCGAAATACGGCGGGGGCATGGCCTTTTGGCGAAAACCCTGATATAAATACCTATGACGATTTTCTTCCGGCAGGGGAGAAAAGGCTCCGCAAGCCTTGAGACCTGCCGGAGAAAAAATTCCCATATTTGGAGAAGAGGAAAATGGAATCAAAGAAGAAGCGGATGATCATACGGCAAACGGCCCAATTCGAACATGATCTGCAGGAACGGATGTCTTTTCTTTCCGGAAAGGGCGTCGAATCTCGCCGGGCCGACAGGGACCCTATCGTCAGGAAACTGAAGGCCGACGTCAAGGCCTCGAATAACAGGCTGAGGCTGATCGTCGAAAACGAGAAGAGAACGGAAGAAATGGCGAAGATAAAGGCGGAAAGGGCTGCCGCCCCCCGGAAAGAACAGGAAGCCGGCAAAGGC
>RPQN01000009.1 GCA_003819715.1 Ignavibacteriota bacterium
AAATATTATGATGTAGAAGCTTCCGCATTAAATGCCGATGAATGGACATCCTTTAAAGTGTTAAAATCTGCATTTAGTACAACTGGTTCTGGTTTATGGACTGGCGTTAAAGGTGTAAGTGTTGTATTAAATGGTGCACCAAGTGCGGAAACTGTATTTTACATTGATTCAATAGAATTGATTCAAGCTCAGACAAATTCAGCAATTGTCGGTTTAAATGGAGCAAATTTTGATTATACTAATGAAACTACATACAGATTAATCAAACCGGATCTTGAATTAACCAAGGATGACTATATCGAAAATGTCACATTAGTTGGTCAAAGGTTGGATGGTAAAAAAGTGAAAATTGTATTGCTCAATGCATTAAATGACGGTAACATTGATCTTGCACTTGAAGAAAAAAACGAGTTAGTTAATTCGGCCGAATTTGTTGGGCATTATAAAGCCGGTGCGGGTACTACATGTCCAATAGAATTATTCGAGTATGTATCTTAAAAGAAAGGAGTGGTTTGAATGGCTATAGGTGTATTTTCACCAACTGTACCAAGTAAGGCAAGTGATATTATGCTTGGTGAAGGAGTAATTTATAAAAATTATGGTACAGAAAATTTAATAATTGGTGCAACCAGAGGTGGATCAAAGTTAATTATTGAAAAGCCAATTAAGGAAATAAAATACGATGGTGCGTATGGACCTACTAAGCAAATGAGACGGGTTGACACATATTTAGTTAAGTTGGTTGTTAATTTTCTTAAACTAACATACACGAACTTGGCTTATGGTTTGCCTATAACTGTATCTGATGGGGCTGATAAAGACGGTACATATAAAAAAATAGCCTTTGATCTAGAAATAGCGGCCGCAGATGTTGTGACTAACATAACATTTAAAGGCTTGAAAATGGATGGTACAAGCTGTTTGATAAAAGTGTTAAATGCTCTAAATATCGATAATATATCATTAGAATTTAAGGAAAAAGATGAAGTTGTTAGTGAAATGACATACACCGGATTTTACGCGGCGGCAACACCAACAGATGCACCACTCGAAATCTGGGATTATGTAGTTTAATATTAAAATTCCAAAAATATATGAGGTGTAAAATGAGAAAATTAAAATTTAAGGAAATAATGATTATAAGTAAGATTTTTAAAGAAGTTGAGTTTAATAAATATATAGAGCAATTAGTTACATCTGATTTTGATAAAATATTAAAAGAAGCTGGATCATTAAACAGTAAACAGAATATAGTTTATTTGAATGGTATCAGTTTTATATTTTCAAATATGCATTTGGCCGAAACAAGTATTTATGAGTTAGTAGGATCTTATAAAGAAATGAATATACAAACAGTTAGTGAGTTAGACGGCGATATAGTAATTAATACATTTAAAGAACTATTGTTAAATGGTCTACCTAGCATATTTAAGGATTTAATAAATATTGATATGACGGCCTATAAAAAAAAATTAAAAGACCTGCAAAAATAGTAGATGACATTACAGATTGTGATACTTATTTATTAACTTATAACATGCTTATAAACCGTTTCAATTCTTTAACAGTCATAGAAAACTTAATGAATTATTATCATGATTTTACATACGTTCAATACATTATGGATTTAAACTTTGTAGAAGGGTATACCCTCTATAGTAAATGTATTGAGCGTATGCATGAATTAAACGAGAAAGAATTAAAAGCCAATGTATGGGATTTATATTTATTAGAATTAGAAAAAGGTATATGTAAATACAATACATTTGATGAATACTATAATTCAATAATATCAAATTCTCAACAGTCAACTATGAGTATAGAAGATAAAAATACCTGCGAACAAAATATAATTAATCGTATAAACAAACTGGATGATACTAAATTAAAAAGGAAGGTGAGTATATGATTGTAACATTAACTGAAGTGAAATCAATATTGCAAATAACGGATACAACCTATGATACATTAATTCGTCTAAATATACCAATTGCTGAACAAACCATATGTGATTATTGCAGGAGCGATTTTTTGGATGCTGTTAGTGATGCTGTTAATAATAGTGATATCACGTTTATAAGTAGTGATAATAGTGTTAATATGACAGGTATTGAGAGTGAAAAATTTATAGCTAATGATACTATACGAATTTACAATAGTTTTAGAAATGACGGTGTTTATACCATTGATAGTGTTGAAACTAATAAATTTATTTTAAATGGTATTAATACTATTCAGGATGAAGATGAAGGTAACAGTGTAATAATAGTTAAAGTTAAATATCCTGTACCATTAAAAATTATTGCTAGTCAAATGATTAAATGTAATTTGGCAAAGATATCACCTTTATTTAAATCACAGACTATTGATGATTACACATATACAATTGATACTGATATGTTAAATGGTTATCCTAAAAACTTAATGATTGCATTAAATCAATATAGATGTGTTTATAAAGAGACTTTAGAACATAAGTTAATTTGGTGGTGATAATATGATCGACGATTTTTATATTGAATGTACAAGGAAGAGACCAACCAATACTTTGAATGAAAATAACAGAGCTATAAAATCATATGCTGATACTACTATAAATGGTTATGTCGGTACAAGGAGTATTAAAAATGTTTTGATAGCCGGTCAATGGACGGTCAAAACTCAATACAAGTTTTATACCTCAGATTGGGAAATTGAATTTGGTGACTTGATTGATTATGAGAATTTAATATATAAGGTTGTATCACACCCAAAAAATACGGCTCATAAAGATAACCATATGAAGGTTATGTTAGAAGAAATCGATAATATTAAGCAATAGTAAGAAGGTGAACAGATGGAAATATTTAATATATTCGGTAGGATGGGTATTCGTGGTGATTCACAAGTATCTAACGCTTTAAGTAAAATTGGTAACAAGATATCTGATATTGGTGGTAAAATGATGGGTTTTGGTACAGCTTTGACCGCTGGTATTACGTTGCCCTTGGCTGGGTTAGTTGTACAGGGTTTAAAATATAGTGCTACAGTGCAAAATCTTGAAACTGACTTTAAAGTTTTATTAGGTTCTGAAGAAGAGGCAATTAAACTGACAAGTGATTTAAAGAAGATGGGCGCAGAAACACCATTTGAAATCACAGGTTTATCAGAAGTTACCAAAACCCTGTTACAATTTGGAATTAGTCAGGAAAAAGTATTACCATTGATGGGTAGATTAGGTGACATATCGCTTGGCAATGAGGAACGATTTAAAGGCTTGGGTGTAGTTATAGGTCAAGTATCTTCATTGGGTAGATTGCAAGCAGGTGACTTAAATCAATTAATTAACCGTGGTTGGAATCCGCTTAATGAAATAACCGCGCGGACTGGTGAGACAATGAAAGAAGTTCGCAAAAGGATGTCAGAAGGTAAAGTATCATATAAAGAAGTAGAGCAAGCGATGGTTGATGCAACTGATAAAGGTGGTAAATT
>RPQN01000010.1 GCA_003819715.1 Ignavibacteriota bacterium
AATATACATCCGGGTTCTGCGCCGTTCCCGCAATCATCGGCCTGTCCGGCGATAGCGCCCTTGCCTTCACCGCCGCGACCAATTCATCCGGAATCATCGCCCGCATATCATCATAGCTCAGCTCTTCGACCTTCTGAATCTCATGGCTCGTGCGGAACCCGTCAAAGAAATGCAAAAACGGCACTCTTGATTCGAGCGTCGCCAACTGTGAAATCAATGCGAAATCCATTACCTCCTGCACAGAGGACGAGCAAAGCATCCCCCATCCCGTCTGCCTGCACGCCATCACGTCCGCGTGGTCGCCGAAAATCGACAGCGCATGCGCTGCCAATGACCTTGCCGTTATATGAAACACCGTGGGCAGCAATTCGCCCGCGATTTTATACATATCCGGTATCATCAATAGAAGCCCCTGCGACGCCGTAAAGGTCGTCGTCAATGCCCCTGCTGTAAGCGCACCGTGAACCGCCCCTGCCGCTCCGCCTTCCGACTGCATTTCCGTTACCGACGGAATCGTGCCCCATATATTGCGTTCGTTCCTGGATGTCTTATCATCCGAAATCTCGCCCATCGGCGAACTCGGCGTTATCGGATATATCGCTATTACTTCATTTGTCGCGTGCGCCACGTGTGCCGCTGCCGTATTCCCGTCTATCGTTACCATTCTCCGTGCCATAATTGCCTAACCTCTCATAAAATTGATTTATATTGATATGCAAACCTAATATATACGTCGAAAAAGCACTTTAAGACGGTAATTTATACTACTTTTGATATGAGATTGCAATCGATTTATTGCAATCTCGTATCATCCCCGAAAAGCCGCTTCTTTGGTTTAGCAGCAGGGGATCCAGGTTATTCGTTGTACGGCAACCGCAATTTCTGCTATGCACCGTCATCCTGTCTGTCCTGAGCTTGGCGAAAGAGCTTTTCTTGGTATCCCTTCTTTAACATCTTTCGGTGGGAAGGCGTTCCAGCTTTTTAATTGGCAACATTGTGCGCGAGCAGGAATTAAGATTCCAAAAGAAATTCTATTATTTTAATATATATTAAAAAAGATTTTTTATTATTCTATTTCGTCTTACTACGTCGTTTGAGTTGTGGAACGGCTCTTAATACAGCTTGAGTAATTTCTTTTGAAGATAGAACTCTAGTCAAAATCCTGTGAAGACTTGGCTCACAAAACACTCTAAAATAAGCAATGCCCCGCATCATAGCTCCTAAATGCCTAGTCCATAATGCTCCTATTTCGAAGCTTTCTTCTCCACCAGCATCCGCACGAAAATATCTACGTTTATAATCAATTACAAAAGGCGGATCATCTCCACTAGCCGTCCAACCTCGAGTGGGCAGATCAATTAAAAAAGAATATTTTTTTCCGGATATATTTGTAAATGTTTCTATTACATTGTCTATAGCCAATGATTCACGAGTTTCGCTTTTACTTTGAATAGCTAAACGTAATAAATTTAATAATTGTTCTTCTACTACTTGTTGCAGTTTTTCGCGTTTAGAACTTTTAATTACAGTGCGAAGATCAATCCATGCCTCCTCATCAAGCGCCGCCAAAGGAGCCTCAAAAACTCGTTTATAATAATTTCGTTCACATAAATCTCTTAATAATTCTCTTTCCTTATCGTTGGAAAGATTCCAAAGAAAATTAATAGTTTTATCAGTGAAATATTTTCCTTGCCATTCTATTTTCTCCTCTTTCAACATTAACTTGTCAATTCGATTCATTATGGTTTCTTTTCCAATATCTTTAGTAATATCTTCACTGTTTTCATCTTTAATCCCAATAACATGTCTAATATATGACTTGAGTTTCCACTCTCGATCAAAAAGCAACTTATCCTTTGATTTTTCTAATTTAGAAAATATCTGCCTCGAAGCGGTAGTTAGCATCGCTTTGACGGCACGAAAGGTATGATGCCAATAAACTGATTGATAAAGTTGGTATCGAGCAAAAGCAAATCCTTCTGCACTTGCAGAACCTTTTCTTTTAACAGCTAATCTAATTAACGATTCACCTGTATCTTCCTCTTTGCCTACAGTTGTTAACATTCTTAGAAATCGACCAATATCCATTCCATGACCATAAGGAACACGGCATTCAACTGAATCGCGAACTAAAAAATCAATCTTATCTGCATCTAGTTGTCCGTCAAGAATATCGTGTAAAACACCTTCTATTGGCTTTATAAATTCTTCAGTAAAAAGACGAATCACATCTGTTGCATTAACTCCCCAACAATCATAATCATTATGCTCTATAATATCTTTTAACGATCGACCATTCTTGTCTTTAATATGCTCACATTTGATAATTTCTTCTCCTATACGAGCATGCGAGAATTCTTCTTCATCTATTTCCTCAAATTCGTGACCAAATGTTGATTGACCGATATCATGAATAAGGGCTGCTAGCATTATACGTTTTGCATATGTTTCATCGAAAAGGATTCGAAATGTTGGATTGTCAGGATCGTAATATAAAGCAATGACATATTGTGTTACCGCATGATATACTCCGAGAGAATGCTGTAAACGTGTATGTGTTGCTGTAGGATAAACAGTATCTAACATACCCAGCTGTAATTCACCTGATAAACGTCTCATAAGAGGATGTTCAAGAACAGAATTGATGCGATGGGTAAAAGTTACAACTCCCATGTCAGAAGCATTAATCTTATTTGAAGACCATTGGTCAAGTTCTGGAACTTCATCTTCAAGTCTCCGAAGGCCGAGCAATCGTTCTAAAGCCGTTTTTACTTGTGTAAAATTTACAAATTTATGCTTAGCAAAAATAGATACCGGCATGGATAACGCTTGATCTGACAAGAAATCCCCTCCTTTGATTTCGCC
>RPQN01000011.1 GCA_003819715.1 Ignavibacteriota bacterium
AAAGCCACATTCGACCAACTATTTTTTTACTTACATTAACACTTATGCTTACAATCCACACGCAGATCCAACAAAGTGTAATGATTTTATTAACGCTGTAATTACAGAAGCTGAACCAGTAACCTTGGTACAGCGAATACTTGGACATATTCATTATCAGGGTAAAAAACTTGAAAAAGGACTTATATTCAAGGGGACAAAAGCAGGTAGAAACGGTAAAGGTACTATGGTTAAATTATTAAGGTATACTATTGGAGAAAATAGAACAGTCACACATTCGCTCAATCGATTTAATGAAACTTCATTTTCGGGTTATGAACTGAAGGACCGCGTATTATATATAGATGATGACTATAAAGCAGATTATATTTCTGCAAAAACCGTAGGTTTTTTGAATAGTTTGATAACTGGTGTTGAAGATGTAGTTCACCAAAAAAATATGCCAGCTATCAGGATCAAACATTCAGCGATCCCATTGCTACAATGTAACAAAATGCCAAAACTAAAAGCTGAAGATGACGGCGGATTTTATTTACGGTGGGTAGTTGTCAATTTTGGGAATGAATTTGGAAATGTTGACAAGATGGATGAATTTTTGAGTGATAAATTACTTGAAGACGAGGATGTCATGTCTACTATGCTTAATCATTTGATCGAAGGTTATAAGCAATTGATCCATAGAAAAGAAAATGATATTCGTGGCAATTTCTTTAAGGAAGATGACGGCGAATGTATGAACACATGGAAAAAAGAAAACAATTCAGTTTTACAATTCGTTGATGAAGTATGTGAATTAAATAATAATTACTCTGTAAGCTCACGAGAACTTTATAAATATTACCGTGATGAATGGAATTTAAATGGTAGCAAGCTATCAGAAGCCAAATTCGTAACAATGTTAAAAGATGAATTAAACCTTACAAGCAAGCGTAAAAAAGTAAATGGTAAACTAATAACTACATTATATGGTATAAAATCGGTAGATGACGAAACACCCAATATTCTAGAATTGGAAATTATTAAGAGTGAGTTATAAATCTGATAGTTAATTAATGTAAATAGACTAGTTATCTAGTCTATTTTTTAGTGGAAAGGTATCAGGGTTAGATGAAAAAGTATCAGGGTAGTATCAGGGTACATATGTTCCCCTGATACCGATCAAGTATCTTATATCAGGACATTCCAGATAAAAAGTATCAGGGTATCAGGGTTAAGCGACTTTATCTTTTATATAATATATTACTAGATTTAACTGTATTTACAGGTGAACATATGTTTACTTTAAAAAATCCTATATGTAAATATAGGGGTCTAACCCTGATACCCTGATACCACATACCTATACATACTTATTTCACTACATTACACCGGTATCAGGGGAACATATGTACCCTGATACCAACCCTGATACCCTGATACCAACCCTGATACCTTTCATTCACAAATACACTTATCTTTTTACATTTAATATCATAATTTCATATATATAGATTTGACAAGAATTTACATTAAATATTCAACGTTTTTTAGTTGACTTTACATAGGTGCATCACTTTATTGAAAAGAGTATAATAACCGACAATGTTTTCATGTTAGGTGACAAACTGTATCTTTACATGATAGGTGGTTTCGGCTATAATTAGATTAAACGTATTTTAATTGTATCATCTGTTTATGGTGATTGTGTATTGATTCCCGACCGATACACAGTTACCATATACCTAAAATAAATCCTTGTATATTCGAGTCGGGAAATTTGGATATATAGGGATTTTGTTATTTTAAAGAAAGGAAGTGAGAAAATATGAGAATTCCAAGATGTCCAAGGTGTAAACAATTAGCGACATTCAGTCATACAGAGGAATCAGAGCCTTTTAAAAGACCTGATGGAGTTGTTACAAGACGAACATTAATAGTGTATAGATGCGAAAATCCAGAGTGTACATATGATGACGACATAAAAATACCAGAATAACCATAATTTGCTAAAATATGACAAATTAATACAATTATTGGGCAGTTGCTTTAAATGTTAGGTTATTAACTTAAATTTTAGGTAGACAATTAGGGGAAAAAATGATAATATTGTATTAACGAATTAAAATTGGAGGATATGCAATGAGTAATTTTTCGTCTCATAAGATCGATCTTGACATAAATACACCCGTTATTTTAAACATGCAAGATGGGACACAGGTAATGTTGAAATTAGATAATGCTAATTTAATAAGCGTTTTAAGTATCAACTGTAACATGACTATCGTACCTAATCAATCAGCTTCTAATTTATTTAACATTGTCAAAATAAACGTTAAAAATTCTTAATTTACACTTCTTAGCTTCCTTTCTAATTTACAGTTGTTGTATTGGTGTAAGTCTTTGTTAGGAAGCTAAGAAATTATAAAAAAAATAAACTAATAGAAAGGTAACACTAAAAATGGCATCGCAAAATAGAGATGAAATTTATACATTGATACTAGACGTATTTAAAGATATGAAAAACGACTTTTCACACCGATTCGATCGAATTGATAGTCAACTGGAAAAATTCATAACGAAAGATGACTGTAAGCGTAATAGGGAAAATTGTCCTTCAATATATTCACAACAGCAATCTAGAGTAACATTACAAATATGGGTACAGCGTACAGCGGCAATTGGCGGGATTAGCGTAATATTAGCC
>RPQN01000012.1 GCA_003819715.1 Ignavibacteriota bacterium
GGCTTTACAGCTGGTTACACGATGGGACTTAAAGATGGCAAGCGCGAAGGATTTATTCGCGGCAAGATCGCAGGGCGCAAGAATGCCGAGATTCGCTAATGGGATTCTTGGACAATTACGAGACAGTCAATCAAAAGGTCATACGCCTACACGCCACATTCCCAACCAACCGCATCGAGACATCGATCATCGATTGGCAACCAGACAAGGGTTACATTCTCATCGAGTGCCGGATCTTTCGTAATTATGAAGATGAGAAACCAGCGGCTATTGATTACGCACACGGCATGGTCGGGGCTTACAACCCGCAAATGAAACGCTGGTATGTCGAAGACACAGTCAGCTCTGCAATTGGAAGATGTGCAAGCGTGGTCTTGGGTACAGAAACGAAACCTAGCCTTGAATCAATGCAACAAGTTGAGACGATGCCGAAAGCCTTTATCGAAGAGGATCTTTGGGCAAAGCCTTTTAGCGAAGATGGATTCGCCACAGCTCAATCATCGATGGATGAAATCAAATCAAAGCTTGGCGGCGAGATTCTGTCGGAAGCTCCAATCTGCGCACATGGACACATGTTGCTCAAAGAAGGCACAGCAAAGACTGGAAAGCCCTATCGTGGACATGTATGCGTGGAGAAGGTCAAAGCCAATCAATGCAGTCCGATCTGGTATGTCTTGGGATCAGACGGTCAATGGAAGGTGCAGCTGTAATGGGCGAAATGGAGATCATTAAGCTAGACACCGGAGAGCGCACAATCATCGAGATCGATGGGACAGTCATAAAAGATCAGGTGATCCCGCCAAAAATCGAATGGTGCGATCGATGCCAGATGTACAAAGAATTACAAGGTGGCAGATTCGACAAAGTGATGGGATCTAATGAGCTTTGGTATTGCGCGGCTTGTAAATGAAGATGAAAATCACGCACGAAGATGAATGGACAGCTGCAAAAGTTGCAATCGAACGCGTCGAAGAGATCGAAGGCAAGCCAGATCATGTCTCTCGATACAACAAGAATCTGTCTTTTCACGATTACATTTGCGAGATAGCCGAATCAGTGGGCGCTGAAATTGCTGTCGCAAAATACTTTGGGATTAAAGACTTTAACCCAAGAGCATCGCGATTCAAGCGAACCGCAGATGTGGGATCGATCATCGAAGTCAAGTGGACGAAGTACGACAACGGCGCTTTGATTATCTACGACAACGATAGCAACACAGATATCGCGATTCTTGTAACTGGCAAAAGTCCCAATTACTTTCTCAAGGGCTGGATACCGGTAACGATTGCTAAGAATCAGAAGTGGCGCAGACGCGACCAACCGACATATTGGGTCGAGCAATACAACTTACATCCCATCGAGAATCTGAGAAGGAGCAGTCATGGAGAAGCAACGCTTCCTGTGCAGGGTTGAAAAGGAAATCACAGATCATTCAGTCTTAAAGAATGAAGTCCCTTTGGGCATGGAAGTAGCTCTAGTCCAATGCCTACGCTGTGGAGTCATGGGCATCAAGAAATTGGCGGATGCTAAGTAATGGCTCAATATGACTATCGTTGCGAAGTATGTGGCAAAGTAACGACTGTACGCCGATCGATGGAAGATAACTTCGACCGGAATCCATACTGTGAAGGGTGCATGATTCCAATGAACCGTATCTGGACAGCGAATCCAATTCACTTCAAAGGCAAGGGATGGGGCGGATCTAAATGATCACTTTCGAATGGTTATGTGCTTGCGGGATAACAATCAAGACAACAACAGAAAAGCAAATGAAAACAGCTAAAGATCGGCATTATCGAAATCATGCCGACAATGCAGGTTGGAGCGTTACAGGATGAGAACAGAAATCAAGCACACATGCGACTGTGGAAAGACATTCTTGATCGATTCTGCACGAGCACTTGTAGCTGTAACGATCTTACAAGTCTCAATCAAGAATCATTCAAAGGATTGTGATCTTTGTGGATAACCTGTGGACAACACGCCCAAAGCCCGCTCAAGTTATCCACATTCTTGCAACCTATTTGACTTCAGGAGTACGCTCCATACTCGCTGGCGAGCGGCTGAAGCCGATAGCTCGCGGGCGTAGTCTGGTGCTATTGGGTGCGCTATTTGTTGTTAGCACAACACCAGCGGAAGCAAATCCAAATACAGACAATCTCAAGCTCTATGCACATTCAAGAGTTGTTAATTATGAGCAATTCCTTTGCTTATCTAAGATCATCTATAAAGAGTCAAGATGGTCAGTAACAGCTAAGAATGGCAGTCATTTCGGACTAGGTCAGATGCGATCAAAGCATTACCGGAATCTGGATGGCTATCGTCAGATAGATGCCACAATCAAATACATCAATCATCGATATGGTTCAATGTGCAAAGCATGGGCATTTCATCAAAAGCGAAACTATTACTGATGACGCTACATTCACAGCGCAAGAGCAACAGCACTCAATGGAAGAAGCTACGCCTACGCA
>RPQN01000013.1 GCA_003819715.1 Ignavibacteriota bacterium
TGAACCTACACCCGTCGCTCCTTCCATAGAAGTGGAGGTTATCGTAGAGCCACCCGTCTCTCCGGCCTCTGAACTGAAGAAACCTCGGAAACCTCGGAAACCCCGCGAGAAAAAAGCTGGTCTTCCTGCGGCCGCCGTACCGGCTACCGAGCGGGCTCACGCCCGGTTCTCCCCGTCGAAGCTTGAGTACATCGCGCTCTGCCCCGGCTACGTCAGCGGTGACAGCACTGAATACGCCCGCGAAGCAGCCGACTCGGGCACGCGGTGCCACCACGCGTGCGAAACTCGCGACTTCACCGGGTTGACCGAAGAGGAGCGCCTTCTAGTGGACATGTGCCTTGGCTACGAAGACGACGTCATCGCCGGAGCCGAGGAAGTTTACCGCGAAATCAAAGTGGAGATGTTCGACCAGTTTGGGTTTCTCGACCTTCTGGCTGTCCGCTCCGGCAAAAAGGAAGCCGACATCCTCGACTTCAAGTTTGGACGAGTCCAAGTGCGCGACGCCACCCTCAACATGCAGATGAAAGGGTACGCCGTGGGGGTTTGGGAGTCCATGCCCGACCTTGAGTCGATCACTGTCCACCTCGCTCAACCTCGCACGGACACCATCTCCACCCATACGTGGCATAAAACAGACCTCCCCCTGCTGCGAGCTGAAATCGAGTTGGTCCTCAAACGAGCCACGACTGTGCAAGAGGACATCTACGACGAGAAAAACATCGCCGTGTTTAACCCGCTCTGTGAAGCGTGCGACTACTGCGGCAACATGGTCCGGTGCAAAGCTCTCGCCCGCCGCGTCATCCCGATCGTCTCGACTTTTGGTGGTCGTGAAATTCCCCCCACAGTGATGTCGGTCGATGAAGTCCGCTCCCCCGCTGAATCCGGCGTGCTGCTCAGGCTCGCCAAACTGGCTACGAAGTGGGCTGACTTTATCGGCGGCTGGGCGCTTAGTCAGGCTCTCACCGAGGGCATCGTCCCAGAAGGATTCAACCTCAAAGAGGTCAGCAACCCCCGCAAAGTGACCAACCCCACTCTGGCGTGGGAGGCTTTGCGCGGGGCTGTCTCGATCGAAGACGTCCTTGCATGCGCACCCAGCCTCTCCATCAGCAAGCTGGAAACCCTTTTTGCCGAAACCGCCCCGAAGGGCGGCAAGGCGAAAGCAAAAGAAGCCCTAGCCTCGCTCCTCATGGAAGCGGGCGCTATGACTTCGGAAGGCTCCTACCACAAGTTGGAGCCGGAAAAGAACAAGTAACCGACCCAACGAACCCAATACACCCACATCAATATGGCTATCGCATCATTCCGTAAAACCGCCCCCGCCACCACAGCCGCTCCTACGGGAGTCGTCGCTGCCGCTGCTGCCGCTGTTCCCTCCCCGGAACAGCCTGCTCCTGCGGGAGCCGTCGCCGCCCCCGCCTCTTCGGCGATGGAGGCTTATACCCCGTCCAGCCCGATCACTCGCCGCCCCGCCGGCCCCGCCACGGATGACGTGGTCGGCGACGTGGACTTCAGCGACATCAGGCTCCCCCGGCTCAATCTGGTGCAGCGCACCGGAGAACTGCCGGACAAGTTTGACTTCGGCTCGATCGTCCTCAACAAAGAGGCTGTCCTCCCCCAACCGGTCCGCTTCATCGCCCTGAACATGAAAAAGCAGTGGCAGGAAAAGACGGAGTACGGTTCCGGCGAGTCCGGGCAGGTATTCAACTCCCGCGAGGAAGTCATCGCCGCCGGCGGCACGTTCGGCTTCAAGGACGGCCAGTTCTCCGAACTGGCTCACGTCCACCTGCTGGTGGAAAAGCCGGAGGGCTTCGAAACCGACCCAGCCAACGCGGGCGTGGTCGACCTGTTCATGTATGAGATCGGCGGAGCCGTCTGGGCTCCTGCTGTCATCAGCGTGGGCCGATCCGCCTACACCTCAATGGCCAAGGCTCTTCTGACGGCTCGCCAGTTCACCCTGCGCGACGGTCTTTGGAGAGGGCTGTGGGAGCTCTCGGCCGCCGTCCAGAAGGGAGCCAAAGGTTCTTGGGTCACCCCGACTCCGAAGTTCATCGGCAAACTCGACGAAGAGCTTTCGGCGCTCACGAGCCGCATCCGCAAAGGCGAGTAATCGCTCCACCCCAACAGGCCCCGGCGGGCACTATCCCGCCGGGGCCTCCTCACTTTAATCACACTCACACCATGTCCACATCACCAACTATTTTTACATGCTCGTTCTCCTCGCCAGACGGGCACGACTACGAAGCAAACGTATCCATCATCGCCACTGAA
>RPQN01000014.1 GCA_003819715.1 Ignavibacteriota bacterium
ATCGCTTAAAAGTGGTTTCTCTATACGAGGAGCGAACACCATTATTACGTCTAACAACAAATTTAAGCGTCCGGCGGCCTACGGAAGCGAAATTAAATCAATCGTCAGGCGCATGGTTGGAAGTGCAATAGTCTTTTTCCACTCACTCTAACGCAGGCAACCTCAGGTCTTGGCAGCGATCTGTGCACGCAGGCGTTCCTCCTGCTCGCGCAGTTCTGGCGTGACATCGGTGCCAAAGTCCTCTGCTTCAAAGACCTGCCGGATTTCAATTTCCGAATCTTCAGGCATGGGATTTGGACAACGCTTCACCCACTCAATGGCTTCTTCGCATGATTTTACCTGCCAGAGCCAGAACCCTGCCACCAATTCATTGGTATTGGCAAATGGCCCCTCAATAACCGTGCGTTCCGTTCCCGAGAAGCGCAATCGTACACCCTTTGAAGAAGGATGAAGTCCTTCTCCGGCTAGCATAATTCCCGCGTTCACCAGCTCCTCGTTATATCGTCCCATTTCAGTAAGAAGTTCCTTGGTTGGCATTACACCCGCTTCTGAATCTTTGGTTGCTTTAACCAAAATCATAAATCTCATGGCCACGTCTCCTCTTCGCTTTGACATTTCCTTGCTGTGTTCCGCTACGCAATGAATTATGTCGTTTTCACGGCGAGCTTCCGGAATTAATTACTGGAAATGAATCCTGACTGCAATCATAGAAAAATATGAGCAGAATAGACGGTAAAATCTAACTGGTGTGTAAAAGTTCCAACGGTAATCGGATTGCCAAAGATGTGTTCATTACGCAGTGAAATACAGTATCTTTAAGATAGGTTAAAGTTTTGCGGATTTCAGGAAGGCAACGGTACAACCTCCCGCCCCAAAAATCACGCTCATAAATCTGCACCTTTCATCCCGTAATTTGCGCCCACGGCCAAAATCTCAACATTCCCACCCGTACTGCATACCTTCGCTCGATGAAATTGTCAGGCGCGCCATTCCTAGCAGGCACCTAATAAGCGAGCGATTGGGTGGCCGGTAAAAATCAATGACAACGGGTTGAAACGCGCAGATTTATGAGCGTGATTTTAGCGAAGTTCTTTGCAGAATCCCCCGCGGCTTGCCGCGGGGATGAATGCATGCCTTCCCCAGGGGGTTATAAGGGGGAGCGGAGCGTCCCCCTTATCCTCATAGGTCCTTGCGTCGAGGCATGATATATAGCATGCATGGTGATCAAACGAACGAGTCATGCGGTCTACGATACGAGTTACCACTTGGTGTGGTGTCCGAAATACCGAAAAAGTATCTTTGAGCGAGAAGAGGTCAAGGAACGAGCGGTACAGCTGATTCAGGAGATAAGCGAGGAATATGGGTTTGACGTGATAGAAATGGAAATATCGGTCGATCATGTACATATTTTGTTATCCTTTCCACCTCGGTATTCCATAGGCGAAGTTGTGAGGATCATAAAAAGTATATCCGCAAGACAGCTGTTCCGAGCGTTCCCGATGTTGAAGCGGAAGCTGTGGTCGGGGGAATTGTGGGAGGACGGCTATTTTGCGTGGACAGTTGGTGACCGTATGACTCGTGAAGTTGTAGAGAAATATATTGAGCATCATAGAAATATAACGCAAGGGCCTGCGCAGCTTGATCTCAAACTGCGCTAAAGATGCCCCGCGGCTTGCCGCGGGGAGCTTCACTCCATATGCCCGCCTGATTTATCTGGTTTGCCGTGCCCATCTTAAGACCTGACGTCTTTTTGAACACATCCCTTAACTCATCTGGCATATCTTCGATTGAATCATATTCTTTTCCGTTAATCTTATATCTGCGCTTGACATTTATGTTTACGTTCAT
>RPQN01000015.1 GCA_003819715.1 Ignavibacteriota bacterium
AGGCTCACGACCTTGTGATTCGTTCGTTCCGCGCTGGTGCTATCGGCAAGACGATGATTGCCGACGTGATCGACCAGTGGGACGCGCCGAATCACGAAGACTTCTCGGAGCGCAATCTCTGGTCGCTTCACAACGCCTTTTCGGAGGTGTGGAAGGGAAATCTGATCGCGATGCGCGACCGTTCGGCATCGCTGCATTCGGTGCTCGATCCGTTCGCTGGCCTCACGGTCTCCAATGAAGTGATCGAAGTCTAAGTTATCGGGGGCGAGTGACAGTCGCCCCCTTTTTTTCTTTCTTCTATGTCAAACGAAGCGTTGCTTTTGTTTGTCTTGCTTGCTCTGATCGTCTTGCGAAAAAAAACCAAATGAAAACTAAGACTAGAATCGAATGGATGCGGACGCGGTACGAAATACAAATCGCTGAACTGAAACACTCGCTTGAGCGCGTTTCGAGGTACGCTGATAAGACTCCCGAGGAAGCGCAAAAGATGTTTGATCGGATGCCTCCGGTCAGAACGTTTCGGCGCAATGGATGGATGAATGAAGATGAGCGTTGGGCGATTGCGTTCTACGCGCAGAAACTCCCTCGCCGCACTTCACGCGACAACTGCGGAATTCACCTGTACGAAATTGCCGCGAAGTTCGCTTGCTCGCTTGCGACTGTTTACAAGTACTCTAACTACGACGGAGAATAAAAATATGTCATTCAAGACCGAGGTTTGTGTCGATGGTAAGTGGGCGTCAAACGCTCTTCGTTTCGCGACCGAGCGCGAGGCGCAGCTTTACGGTACCGAACTACTCTCGCGGTGGTTCGTGCCGACCGATGCGCGTCCTGCCGAGTCGCCCGATGCGGTAAACTATAGATTCGACGAGCAGCAATTCTTTGCCGTGCCGCTGAATTAATATAGTTTTTTATATAGCGCCCACCTCACTATATACAATTGGGGTGGGCCTATTGCAAATGACTTGCAATCCGGGCCGGGGGCGTCTTGCAAATTGTTTGCGATACCGCTCTTTATCATGTTTTCTCGCCGTGTCAAGCATTTTTTAATTGAAAAAAATCATTTTTCGCGTAGAATTCTGTTGATCTACGAGAGAAAACCATCATTGTCTCTCTTGTCAGCGTTCTTTAAAACTTTTAAGTCAGGAGCCAAAATCTGCATCTCGACGGCTAAGTGAATGGTAACAGCAGACACCAAAACAGCCTGACTTTAAAAAACTAACCAAATCACTGGCTCCAATATGCGTTTGGGCATTGAAATGCCAGTGGACAATTTCTTAAAAAAAATCTTGCTTTGCGAAAAAACTCCCGTAGTCTTTGATCTCATGAACAACAAACCCTCGGTCATCCGGTTTCTCCTAACGTCAGATTCTTTCCATTGGGCAGTCTCCGACTCGGTCGAAGGTGCCGCAGAGAAACTTATCAGCATCGGCGCGAAGCGTACGAGCAAAGTTTTCGGCACGATGGTAGCGAACGACGAAAGTCCTTGCGTCTCTGCCGAAGGCGCTCTTTGCTACGGGGGCAAGGAAGCTCCCGACGCTTGGCTCGTTCACCTCGGCTTGATCGGCACAATCGGCGGATTGATTCGAAAAGATCGTTGACCTTTCAAAAAAAAATCGTTTTGCTCGCCTTATGAACAACGACACTCATCTATACGAAGTTTTCCGCATCCCCGGCAAGTTCCTTAAGAACCAGAACGAAGAAAAAATGCCGACCAGTTTCCCTGCGGATGACTGGGGGTTTAATGAGGCCAGCAAGTACGCTGCCTTAAAACTAAACGACCCCTCTAACATCTCCAGCGAAATCAATGGCGTTAGACGGTACTTTTCGACTTA
>RPQN01000016.1 GCA_003819715.1 Ignavibacteriota bacterium
CGGCACCGCGGCAATTTCAAGCGCAAAACTTGCGTATCAGATCTACAGTGAAGTGTTTTCGGCAAAACGATATCTGCAGCTGGCAGATCAGGGAGCCAGAACACAACGGCTGTTATGGGCGAGCACCGGGACAAAAAATCCGAAGTATTCCGATGTGAAATATATTGAACCGCTCATCGGAGCACAAACTATTAATACCATTCCGCTCGAAACGCTTACCGCGTACCGTGATCATGGAAAGCCCCAGTCGACGCTGACAGACGATGTGAGAGAAGCGCAATCGAATCTTGAACATCTCCAAACGTTCGGGATCGATCTCGACGCAATAACCCGGCAGCTCGAAAAAGAAGGCGTAGAGAAATTCATTAACGCGTACGACCTCCTGTTAAAAGCCATCACCCAGAAAGCTTCCCAATATTTGTTGAAAGGTGTCGCTTGAAAACCACCGCCCTTTTTCTGGATGCGCAATGAATCATGTCGTTTTGGATTTAAAAAGGAAAATTCAAATGCGGCCTATGGAGACTCGAAGAGTGATCCCGCGGGCATTGAATGCGCCGTTACAGGGATACGACCTTCAAGCGATGATCACGCTGCTCAAGAATGAAACGATATGGAAAAAAGAAGAACGCAATGCGATTACTCTGGTCAAGGGCCCGGAAGTCCGTGTGGTGTTCATTCTTGCGCACGCCCATTCCTCCATACCGAAGCATCAGGTATTCGGCCCGCTGACGATCCATGTGGTAAAGGGCAGATTGCGGATTCATGGAGATTCACAGCACATTGATATCCAAAAAGGCCAGATCCTTACTCTTCAACCGGAAGTCCGCCATAGTATTGATGCGCTGGACGAAAGCGCGTTCATGATGTCTCTCACCACCGGCCCCTCCCATCCGGCAGTAGATTTTGGATACTAGTGCCACTTCTAAAAAGTATTCTTGTGCTTTCTTACAATTGTTTATCAAATAAGGCAGTAGTGCTCGTTTCCATTCATCTCGTTCCCAAACTCCGTTTTTCATCCCGTTCCCAAACTCCGTTTGGGAACGGTCAAGGATCGAAGCTCTGCTTCGAATAAACGGAGCTCATTTTTTATGAAGCGGAGCTTCTACCATGAACGCTCCCAAGCAGAGCTTGGGAGCGAGGATACCGTTCGTTGAAATGGGTCTCCGACGTACGCTGGTACTCACCATCACGCTCAAAAGATTTGCATCACCATTACACTCAAGTGATTTGCACTGATTCGACAGCAGAACTTTCGACTTAATACCGCGGAATCCGGGGATCGATTCGCTGCGACCAGGCGGTAATGCCGCCGGCAAGATTCATGACCTTCGGGAAACCGTTTTGTTGAAGAAACTTGACCGCTCGCGCACTTCGGCCGCCGGATTTACAATGGACGACGATCTCCTGAACTGGATTGAGTTCGGAAACGCGTTCCGGCAATTCCGAGAGAGGGATCAGGTACCCCCCGAGGTTTGCAATTTCGTACTCATTCGGCTCGCGGACATCCAGAAGAAAGAGATCATCTCCGCGGTCCAGCCGCTGTTTCAATTCTTCCACTGAAATTTCCGGTTCGTGAAAATTAATTTTTGATTTCGCAATCGGCGCAATTCCGCAAAACTGTTCGTAGTCTATCAATTGGTGAATGGTCGGATTCGTCCCGCACACCGGGCATTCAGGATTCTTTTTCAGAGTGAACTCCCGGAAGCTGAATTTCAGCGCATCAAACAGGACAAGCCGTCCGATGAGCGGTTCACCTTCCTGCAGAATTAATTTGATCGTTTCCAATGCCTGTAACGTTCCGATAATTCCCGGCAACACTCCCAGAACTCCTCCTTCTGCGCAGCTGGGAACAAGTCCCGGCGGAGGGGGCGTCGGGTAAAGGCACCGGTAACACGGACCCCGTTTCGAATCGAACACCGTGATCTGCCCGTCAAACCTGAAAATTGATCCGTAGACATTCGGTTTGCCCAGCAAAACGCAGGCATCATTGACCAGATAGCGGGTCGGGAAATTATCGGTGCCGTCCACAATAACGTCGTAATCCTTCAGCACGTCGAGGGCATTTTCAGAAGACAGGCGGACAGGATAGGTTTCGACCGTGACATTGGGGTTGATATCCTTGATTGATTTTTTTGCTGATTCAAGCTTCGGCTTTCCAACATCGCTCGTTCCATGCATAATCTGCCGCTGCAGATTTGTTTCATCCACAACGTCAAAATCCACAATCCCGATTTTTCCGACGCCCGCTGCAGCAAGATAGAGGGCAAGGGGCGAGCCAAGACCGCCTGCACCGATGAGGAGCACGCTCGCGGCTTTCAGCTTTTTCTGTCCGCTCAACCCCACTTCAGGAATGATGAGATGCCTGCTGTAGCGGAGAATTTCTTCATTCGACAACCCGACTTCTTCTTCCGTCTCCACTTCTACGTCAATTCCTCCGGCAATCGACGGAATAATACTGATGGAATCCGTTTCATGAACCGGTGTCTTTTCTTTGGCGAGATAGCGAATATCGTTTTCATTGACATAAATATTCACGTAACTCCGCAGCAGGCCTTCTTCGGAATAAAGATGTTGCCGGAGCGGATGATACTTTAACGTAAGATTTTTCAGAACCTCTTCTACGGTACTTCCATCCACCTCCACCGTATCTTGTTTTTCCGTATACGGGCGAAGCGGGGTAGGTATAAATACTCTAATGGACATTGGTCCTCCTTATGGATAAAAAAATTACTTTATAGTTCTGCGTGTGAAGAACTCGCAGGAATCCGGTCTGACGGCACCGGAGCCGCCTGCCCGACCATAATAATCCGTTCACGAAACTGCGTCCGTTCCTCATTCAACAGCCACGCCGTCATGGCGGCGGCCTTTCCCTTTTCTACTGAAACAATGATATACGTGAACCAGGGCATGGCATGGTCGGTATCGAATGCCGATGGCGCGGCAGGATGATCGGGATGCGAATGGTAAAATCCGAGCAGCTCCATTTTCATTTTCCCTGCCAGCTGTTCCGCCTGCCGGTACTGCTCCGGCGAAATATAAAACCGGCGGCGGCGATTCTCGTCCTGACGGTTGTCGATTATGATCGCCTCTTCGATATGGTGCAGGCCATTCTTACTGAAGCCCAGCAGCATGCCGCAGCATTCCTCCGGATACGTTTGTTCCGCATGAAATTCAATTTTATCAACGATCTGTTTCGATAAGCGTATCATGCCTTCTCCCTATTATTCATGTTCATTCCAAAAATGTTCGCTGCTGTACCGTGCGCCGCCGTCCGGAAAGATGGTGACGATGACCCCGCTTTCGATCTCTGATGCGATTCTGAGTGAAGCGGCAAGAGCGGCGCCGCTGGAAATACCGACAAACATTCCTTCCTCCCGCGCTAATTGCCTGGCCATACCATATGCCTCATCCGTCGAAACCGTCACATGGTTATCGGCAAGCGCTGGATCATAAATCCCCGGGACGAGCGCGGTGGGCAAATGTTTCAGTCCCTCCAGTCCATGGAGCGGTGAATCGGGTCCAAAAGAAATACAGAGGATCGACGGATCACATTCCTTTAACCTCCTGCTGGTTCCGATAAATGTGCCGGTCGTTCCCAATCCGGCCACGAAATGCGTAATTCGTTTACTGGATTGATTCCAAATTTCCCAGGCGGTTGTCGTATAATGAGCCCTCCAGTTAGCGGGATTGTTATACTGGTCGGGATAAAAATACTGTTCCGGATGTGCAGCCACAATTTCTTTGACCGCCTGCTGCGCGCCATCCGTTCCGGTGAGAGCGCTTGTTTCCAGTATTTCAGCCCCGTACGCACGGAGTACCTGTTTCCGTTCCGGACTTGCATTTGACGGAAGAGCCAGCGTTACCTTATAGCCCAGAGCGCTTCCGATCATCGCATAGGCGATCCCGGTATTGCCGCTGGTCGCATCAATGATAATTTTCCCTTTCGTCAGGGTGCCGGAATTTTCCGCTTCAAGGAGCATGTGGAGTGCCGGCCGGTCTTTGATCGAGCCGCCGGGATTAAACCATTCTGCTTTTGCATAGATGTGTACACGATCGTTCGGAATCGGAATATTCCGGATTTTTAAAAGAGGAGTGTGGCCGATGCTCCCGAGGATCGACGAATGATCACGGACCAGCTGCTGCAGTTCTGTTTCCCGGACCTCGGGATAGGAATCTGTTTTTGTTTTCCACGTCATGCGCTAATCTTCCTGTTGGACTTCATGATCTGCCGGTTTCCGTACACGGGTATGTTCCATGCGCTCCTTTGCGCGCATGACCGCTTTCAATTCCGCTTCTTCCCGTGTCATTCCGCTGGAACGGGCAATAACCGCACCCGGATCGAAATCGTCCACAGAACAGTGATACGTCTCATGAATTTTATAACTCGTAATATGTATCTTGAACGGCGGGACTGATTCCACCCGCTCCTGATAATCCGTGGGATGGTCAATGCTCATGGCTGTCCTCCCTGCGCGACCGGTGCATTGACGAGATTTCCCCACTCCGTCCATGAACCGTCATAGTTCTTCACGTTCGCATACCCGAGAAGGTATTTCAGAACGAACCATGTCAGGCTGGACCGCTCGCCAATGCGGCAGTATGCAACGATATTTTTATTTGAAGTGATTCCCAGCGGCTCGTAGAGCGTCCGTAAATCTTCGAACGACCTGAACGTGCCGTCCTCATTGACATTCTTACCCCATGGGATGTTATATGCCCCCGGCACGTGCCCTCCACGCTGGCAGGTTTCCGGCAGTCCGGGAGGCGCCAGGACTTTTCCTGAATATTCATCCGCCGACCGGACATCGACCAGGGATATCGGATTGGCGGTGGTCGATGAAATTTCATTGACATATGCACGAAGCGATTGATCCGGATCGGTTGCCGTATACATTTTCTTTGAAATGGCCGGGATCTCTGTTGTTACTTCTCTCCCCTCCTTGATCCATTTCTTCCTGCCTCCATTCATGATACGCACATCACGGTGTCCGTAAATTTTCAGCTGCCAAAACGCCCAGGCCGCAAACCAATTGTTATTGTCTCCGTAAAGAATGACGCTCGTGTTATTGTCAATTCCGGAATTTCCCAGAAGCTGTTCCAGATCCTTCTTTGATACAAGGTCTCTCCGGACCTGGTCGGAGAGCTGGGTTTGCCAGTTCCAACCGACTGCGTTTGGGATATGGGCTTCCTTGTATGCCTGTGTATCGACATCGACTTCCACCAGCCGGGTATTCGGGTCTGACCGGTGACGGCTCACCCATTCCGTATCGACCAGCACTTCCGGATGTGCATAACTATTTGCCATTGGGGTACTCCTTTAAAATGAATTTTGATATGAGTTCATATGTTGTCATCGCTAAAAAAAAAGCCCTTCATCAAAAACTTAACGAAGGGCTGCGAATCATATAATCGTAGAGAGAACGTTTAAGGACCCGCGCCTTCGCGACAGCATACTCTTGACCATGGAC
The DNA here is from genome assembly GCA_003819715.1 of Ignavibacteriota bacterium. Classification (GTDB taxonomy): domain Bacteria; phylum Bacteroidota; class Ignavibacteria; order UBA10030; family UBA10030; genus Fen-1298. The sequence continues at coordinate 5,469 of RPQN01000016.1, forward strand.
AAGCGCACAGTACTTTATTTTTTTTCTTGACCGATGTCTTCATAGTCGTTTCTTCTTTACTTATTAATTGAAACACGAAAATCATCAGGAAGTTCCCTCAAATGAATATTTAAATCGTCAAGCGGAGAATGGACCGCCATCGTATGGTCACGGGCTCTCTTTTGGGGAAATACCAGGCCGGCGTTCCATGATTCAAAAACCCTGTACTGCTTTCAACTTCCGGCACATCTTACAAACACTTTTATAGAACTGATAGAACGACCGGGCATCCGTTGTCCCGCAATAACGGCACTTATGCGGCATGTTATACCGCCGCTTGACGAACTCAACACTGCCGTTCCGTTTCTTTCTCTTGTAATGCTTCCAGCAAAGTCCATGCGCGACAGATGAATTAACGCAATATTTTACGATGCAATGCCGGGAGTTCATGAACCATTCTCCTGAAAGAGAGATTCACTCAAGCGTAATGCCGCCTCATGCCGGGAGCGGCCATCAAGAAAGCGAACAACATCGCCAACAATGATCAACCCCGGAGAATCGCCGGAACAATCCCCTGTCTGTTCTTCAATATCCTCCAGTACTCCCGTCACGACAGTTTCACCGGGCAGCGTCCCATGATAAATAACGGCAACAGGCTTTTGAGGAGACACTCGATGCTGAATCAATTGACTCACAATGAAACGGAGTCTCTTCACGCCCATATAAACCACGATGGTATCGATACGAGAAACACTCTGCCAGTCAACACACTCTTCACCTTTTGCCGGATCTTCGTGTCCTGTCACAAAAACAATGCTCGATGATTCCCCGCGGTGCGTGAGCGGAACACCCAGAGAAGTCGAAACGCCGACTCCGGCAGTAATACCCGGAACCGCTTCTACTTCAATTCCCGCTTTCTGCAGTGCCTCGAGTTCTTCTCCTCCTCGTCCAAAGATGAAGGGGTCGCCGCCTTTCAATCGCACGATACGTTTTCCCTCTCGTGCTTTCGAAATAAGCAATTTATTGATCTCCTCCTGCCGTGTGCAGTGCATCCCCGATCTTTTTCCAACATAGATCTTCTCACAAGACGCCGGTGCGTGGGAAAGAATGTCAATATTGACGAGCGCATCATAGAGAACAACTTCCGCAGAATGAAGTATTCTCAGTCCTTTCACAGTCATCAGTTCCGGGTCACCGGGCCCCGCACCGACAAGAAAAACCTTCCCCTTTGGCAGGGGGATTTCCTGTTCCTGGTTCACGATCATTCCGGAATGCAGGCGGAATCGCTCCAACTCCGTATGGACCATCCGTTCGTACATTTTCTTCCGGCTCTCGAAATCCGGAAATGTCCGGAGAATCTCCTCTCGCATCCCGCCCAGGGTTTCTAATACCTCCGGATACCCACGAGAATATTCAGCCTGGATTTTGTCCCGTATGAGTTTTCCCAGGGTCGGACTTTTTCCGTTTGTCGACACAGCGATCTTGAGATCTCCTTTCTGAAAGAGAGAAGAGAGAAAGAATGTGCAGAAATGCGGTACATCAACGATGTTGACCGGGATATGCTCCCGTTGGGCGTCATGGAAGATCACCTCCTGCACCTCTTTGTTGTCCGTTGCACCAATCACGAGGATGAATCCTTTTGCGTCCCCCGGAGCATACCCCCGGTGATGCAGGATGATTTTTCCTTCTCCTGCAAGATTTTTAATTATTTCAGATGCCTGAGGCGCTATCACCGTGACATTCGCATGTGCCTCTGCCGCACCTTTGATTTTCTGTTCTGCAACCGGGCCGCCGCCAACCACCAGGACCGGCTTATTTTCTATATTCAGGAATATGGGATATAGCGTATTCATCTCTTTACCGGCATAGTATAAATTTTATATTGTCACCGCTGTATTTTGTTCTTTGTAAATTTCATTCACCGTGTGAAAGAATTGGTCCGCGGCAGAGAGGTAGTACTGTGCGAATTGTTCCGCCGGTTCATGTTGGTTGATGCGCAGCACGAAATCCTTGAACCCGCCGGGGAACTGAAAACGGTGTTCCGGTCCGTACCATGTTTCAAAATTTTGCAATATACCGATTTGTGTGTTTGCTATAATGTCTTTTTTCAATAAGAGCGCTTTTGCCCCGTTGACGAAGACAGTATAGCTGTGGTAAATTGCGTCGGCAAAACGACGCTGGCGAAACGCTTCTGATGCCCAGGCCAGTTTTTCCCTCGTGTCAATCAGCAGCGTTGCACCCAGATCAATAATCACTCCCGCGCACTCGCCGACTTCCGTCTTCAGTGCAAAATTTTCCGAATGGCCCCAGTCTCTATAGTCGGCCGGAACAAGATTCGTCAGATCGGTAAGAGGCTTCAGGAGGTTGTTGAAATATTGTTTCCCTTTTCTTTGAAAATAATTTTCATAGTATTCCCCTTCCTGTTGATTCTCGAGATAGTCATTCAACAGAAGCCGGAGGCAATCGGGACCGCGCTTTGAAGGGATCTTTATCGCTTTTTGTGAGAGCATGCCCTCTCCATTTCCCAGTCTTCCGCCTCCGAGCACCACCTGTAACGCAGGAAGAGAATACTGACCGACTTTAAATGAACTGCCATGGAACCCGATGCTTGCCAGGCCATGCTGACCGCAGGAGTTCGGGCAGCCGCTGATTTTTATTTTGATATTATTGTTATAAATCAAGTCCGGGTATTCTTCCGCAATGACTTTTTCAAACTCGAGCGCTGTATGGGTGCTATCGGATATTCCGAGATTACACGTGTCTGTTCCGGGGCACGCGGTTATATCGTTGACACTGTCGAATCCCGGTTCTGCCAGTTCTATCTCATGGAGAGAATAGAAGAGTGCCGGGAGGTTTTCCGAACGGACAAACTTCAGCAAATATCCTTGATTGGCGGTAATACGAATATCATCCGCGGCGTAGAGCCGCGCAATCTCCGCCAGCAGCGTTGCTCTCTTCACATCAAGGTTGCCGAGAGGCACACGGACATAGATGCCATAAAATCCTTTTTGCTTCTGTTCAAAGACATTGGTCTCCCGCCAGCGCTTGAACTGTACGGGGTCAACCGGTGCAGAAAGATATACCGCGCGTGATTCCGGGATCGAGGCTGAAGGAAGAATATCTCTCTTGACCATGTATTCCTTCACGTTGAGCGCTTTCCATTCCTCGCGAATCAGCTCCTGCATTTGAGCCAGGCCGAATTGGTCGAGCAAGAACTTCAACCGCGCTTTCTGCCTGTTTTTCCGTTCCCCGTAACGATCAAACACCCGAAGTATTGCTTCAGCATACGGCAGGATGTATTGCTCTTCAAGAAATTCGTACGCCGTCAGGGCGAGATGCGGATTCGAGCCGAGACCTCCGCCGATCAGCACCTTAAATCCGCGGGTTTCATTTCCATTGATGTTTCTTATTTGAGGGACGAATCCGATATCGTGGATAAACGTCATGGCGGTGTCATCTTCACTCGAGGAAAATGCGATTTTGAATTTTCGCCCGAGTTCCTGGCAGATGGGGTTCCGGAGAAAGTACCGGAACAATTCAAACGCATAGGGGGAGACATCGAACGGTTCTTTCGGGTCGATGCCTGCCGATGGCGATGCGGTGATATTGCGGACGGTGTTGCCGCATGCCTCCCGCAGGGTGATATCGTCTCGCTCGAGACGCGCCCATAATTCCGGCGTCCGGTCAAGGCTGACAAAGTGAATCTGAATATCCTGACGTGTCGTCGCGTGAAGATTTCCATTCCCGTACTCTTCTGCAATATCCGAAATGGTCAGGAGCTGTTTCATAGAAAGCCGCCCGAATGGAATTTTAATCCGTACCATTTGGACGCCCGGCTGGCGCTGACCGTAAATTCCCCGTGCCAAACGAAGACTGCGAAATTTATCGACGTCCACCTGGCCGTCTCGAAACAGCTTGATCTTTTGAGCAAGGTCGAGAATATCTTGTTCAACAACAGGATGATGGAGATCCTCGAGTTCCGTTCTGAAACTTTGCATGGGAAAATCCTTTTTATGAAATGAACACACCTACCGCTGCCGTATCGTTCGTCACTTCGTCAATGAGGATAAATGCGCCGTTTGCTTTATTCCTCGCAAACGGATCGTAAAACACCTCTTGCGCGGCCGTCAGGGTCACATCGCCAATATCATTCATGGCAAGAGTCTCCGAGGTATTCGCTTCCTCGAGCGATTCAGGATGAATGACCGACTTCACGCGATCCAGCCTTGCCCGAATACGCCGCACCCCATGCTGCAGCACATAGCGCGACCGTAATTTCGCAGGGCGGTCCGTCAACCAGCACAGGCGCGCCTCGACCGACCGGGCAATCGTCGGCATGTTGTTTTCTTTCACCAGCATATCGCCGCGGCCTAAATCCACCTCCATGGAAAGCTGAAGCGAAATACTCTCACCCGCCTGTGCGGATTCGACCCTCTTCCCTGCAACATCAATTCCGGTAACCACGGACGTGTACTGCGCGGGAAGAACGGTCACGGTATCACCGACACAAATTGTTCCGCTGGATATTTTTCCCGCATATCCGCGATAGTCATGGAAGGCGGGAAGTTTCGATCGAAGAACATGCTGAACCTGGAAGCGAAACGGAAGAGTGTTCCTTTCCGCAGAGATCGGAATCGTCTCGAGAATCTCGAGGAGCGGTTTCCCGGTGTACCAAGATATATTCCGGGAGGGTGTTGTAATATTATCGCCCAGACTCGCACTTAATGGAATGAAAATAAGTTTTGCCTTCGGGAAACCAAGACGGACGGCAAACGAAGAAAGCTCATCGGTTATGGTGCGAAAAGGTGTTTCCCGGTAGCCCACGAGGTCCATTTTGTTGACGCAGACAACGATGGTTGAAAGATCAAGAATATGGGAGATAAAAAAGTGCCTATAGGTTTGCAGCAGACTGCCATTGCGGGCATCGACGAGAATGAGCGCAGCCGAAGACGATGAAGCACCCGTGACCATATTGCGTGTGTACTGTTCGTGGCCCGGCGTATCCGCCACGATGAATTTCCGGTGCGGCGTTTGAAAATACACATGGGCAACGTCAATCGTGATGCCTTGTTCCCGTTCAGCAACAAGCCCGTCGGTCAGCAGAGAAAAATCCGGAGACTCAAATCCGCGCCGCTTGCTTGCGCGAATCAAGTCTTCAACCTTATCAGCCGGCAGCGATTTCGTTTCGTACAACAACCTTCCGATAAGGGTGCTCTTTCCATCGTCCACACTTCCTATCGCTGCGATGCGCAGAACGTCTTTCATATTAAAAGTATCCTTCCACTTTCCGTAATTCCATCGCAGCTTCAGACCATTTGTCATCGATGCGTGCTCCCCGTTCAGACGTTTGCGCGTTTTCTATTTCATAAAGTATCTCATCGATGTTTGACGCACCGGATTCCATGGCTGCACTGCAGCTCATGTCGCCGACCGTTCGAAACCGTACTCTCCGAGGTCGAACAATCTCGCCCGGAACGAGGCGGACAAAATCGGAAACCGGCCATATCAATCCATCCCGCTCAAATGTCGGACGCATGTGCGAATAATAGAGGCTCGGGAGTGCAAGCTGCTCCTGCTTGATGTAATTCCAGACGTCGAGCTCGGTCCAGTTACTGATGGGAAATGCGCGTATATTTTCTCCCTTATGGATTTTTCCGTTGAGCATGTCGAACAACTCCGGCCTCTGTCTCTTGACATCCCATTGGCCAAAATCATTCCGCACGGAAAAGAATCGCTCCTTCGCACGGGATTTTTCCTCGTCACGCCGTCCGCCGCCGATGCATGCATCAAATCCGAATCGTTCTATCGTTTTCAGAAGCGCAGGCGTTTGCAGCATGTTCCGGCTTGCGTATTTCCCCTTCTGCTCCATGAGGTCGCCGCTGTCAATTGCTTCCTGTACAGACCCGACAACGAGCCGGGCATCAAGCTCGTTCGCAAACGCGTCGCGAAATTCCATAACTTCCGGGAAGTTATGCCCGGTGTCGACATGGACGAGCGGAAAAGGAATGCTTGCCGGAAAGAACGCCTTTCGCGCAAGATGTGCAATGGTGATCGAGTCCTTGCCGCCGGAGAAAAGAATAGCGGCATTTTCAAACTGAGCGGCCACTTCTCTGATGACATAAATAGCTTCGTATTCAAGCTCTTTTAAATATTCCATTTGGTTCTCTCACCTTTGCGTGTTCCGATGAATGAAGACCGCATTCCTTGTGCTCCGCACTTTCCCACCACCAGCGTCCCGCCCTGCTCTGATCACCGGACCGTATCGCACGCGTGCACGGATCACACCCGATGGTTGGATATCCATGATCATGGAGCGTATTATACGGAACTTGATGCTTGCGAAGATATTCCCAGACCTGTTCGTTTGTCCAATCACACAACGGATTGATTTTATACAGTCCAAAATTGTCATCCCATTCCACTTTCCCGACGGAAGCCCGGCTCTCAGACTGTTCTTTCCGAAGGCCGCATATCCAGGCGGACAACCCTTTAAACGCCCGGCGGAGCGGATAAACTTTTCGGACCGCACAACACTGTTTGCGCTTTTCAACGCTTTCATAGAATAAATTCTGTCCAGAGTTCGATACCATGGTCTCGACGTCCCGGTAATCCGGAAACAGGACGCGATACCTGAACCCGTACTTTTCACGGGTCGTGTCCATAAGCCTATAGGTCTGTTCTGGAAGTCGTCCGGTATCCAATGTGCAAATCACGGGATGCGGATTGATGTTCATCAGCATATCGGTAATGACTTGATCTTCCGCACCAAGACTGGATGCGAACACCACGTTGGGAACCTCGAACGTCCTCAGGGACCACAACAAAAGCTCCTCCGGAGAATAATTTTTAACTTCTTTTAGAAAATCTGCGATCGAATATTCAGACACCGGCATAGAGTTTCCTTCTCTTCAAATATTGTATTCCGGCGGATGTGCGAACCGACGGCCGAATTCTATTTTATCCCAGACCCGTTCGTGCAGAAAGTAGAGAATGATCTTTGTAAACACTTCGACTCCGCCGATGGTGATTGCCACGGTGAACTTTCCTGTCACCAGCCAGGACACTAAAATCGTATCGAGAGATCCTGTTATTCTCCAGGACACTGCTTTCATGAGACTTCTTTGTGGTTTATCTGTCATGGGGCGACACCTTGTTCGATCATCATCGACGCATATCCGGCATGAGGAATGGTTCATCTCTTTCCCCATGCGAGATGCGTGAGATTTTCTCCAGACCATGATTCGCAGTGTTCAAACTTTTCGGCATTCTTTCGGCAAACAAGAAATATCTCCTTATAATTTTGGATCACTTTTTCTGCAGACTCATCCGCTCACCGGCCCGACGGAAGGAGTTCCTGCATCCGGCGGCGTACAATAAAAAAGCCCTTCACCTTATTTCCGATGAAGGGCTGCAATAAAATCTCTCTTATGAGCTTAGCTCAAATACTTTCACCTTCTCGAAATACGGAATAGTCCCCTGTACATTGACAACAACACATGCACGCGGCCGCTCTTCTGTTCATATTGGAGAAAGTGATTGATGTCATAACTACTATCAAGTTAACAGAGATATTAAATTTGTCAAGTTGTTGTCGAAAGAAGAATTCTAAATTGTCAATCGGGAACTGAATTTTTATCGTCAGCATAAAAAACCCTTCGTAAAAATATTCTACGAAGGGCATCACTGACAATTTTCATGTGGTAAATATTCAAGGATCAACACCTTCGCGGCGATTCGCTCTGTTCCCTCGACAAGCGCATGTGTTTTCCTTTTGGTCTATGGTCCATTGACTGTTCTTGCTTCATGTTCCTCTTCTCTGGCTCACAATCCAAATCCGTAATGAGTTCATTCGTTTGCCGGGGCATGTTCCTCCGGATTGGCATCTTTATTCTGCATTCAGAATATTTCGAAAAAATTTCCACGGGTGCTATGAAGCCGGCGCGTACCTCATGAAGACATTTCCATTGGCAAACGACCGTGAACTTTTTAATTCCAATTTGATCATCCGTTCTGCCCCTTCAAACAACGTCCTTCCTCCGCCGATCATGGTGGGAATCACCACGATCTGATATTCATCGATCAACCGCTCCTGCGTCAACTGGGATACGATACTGCCGCTGCCTAAAATCACCATATCGCTCTTCGGCGTATTTTTCATCTTTCGTATTTCCGCTGCCATGTCCACTTTCACCAGTGTTGTATTATTCCACGATGCCTTGTCCAGCGTTCTGGAAAACACGATCTTCCGGGCACTATTCATTCTCTCCGCAACGAGAGGATAACTCTTGATCGCAGCCGGGGTCGGCCAGTAACTTTTCATAAGATCATAGGTTATTCTGCCGAAGACCAGCACCCCTTCTCCTTTTGAATTGGACTCTACGAATCCATCCCATTCTTCATCCTTGTTGGGATTGTACGCCCATTTCATGTCCCCGTTCATATCGACAAAGTATCCATCGACAGAAACCGAATTGAATACAATGAGTTTGCTCATAGACCACCTCCATTCTTGAAATAATGAAAATCCGCCTATGAGATGAGCAAATCAATTTTCTTTGCGAGTGATATATCTTTCGCTGTGAGCCCGCCTTCACTGTGCGTGGAGAGCGAAAGCGTGATTTTATTCCACCGGATGTCAATATCCGGGTGGTGGTTTGCACGTTCGGCATAGAGCGCCACCGTATTCACGAACCCCATCGCTCTGGCGAAATCAACGAATTCAAATTTTCTGCGTATCTCTTCTCCGCGAAGCGTCCATCCGTTTAACTCCAATAAACTGGATTTGATTTGTTTTTTGTTCAGCCGTGCCATAAACCTGTCTCCATGATATTTTTGTGGTGTTCTTTTAGGGTGTTTGATTTCATGAAACTGTCCTGTCCAATCCCTTGACTGAAACCGGGCATAAATCTTTTTTTCCAAATACACGATACCGGTATCTGGATATGATCCGGTAAAATCCGTCCCGGATTGGCTTTGGTACAATGACCAGGAATGAGATCATTCTCCAAGCTCCGCCGAGATTCTTAAATATCCTGAGCACGGCATCGGACATGGTATAGGTCTGGCCGGCATGGATGAGAATGATTGTCGTGAAGCCGGTATCTCCCGAAGGAATTCGATCCGGGAGCAATCGTCCATGATCTGATTGAAGCGCATCGAATCGAAATTCATGATGTTTGTCATGCTCGATAACAAATTGAACAAACCGGCTGCAAAGAACGCACACTCCGTCAAATAAAACAATCGACCGGGAAACCGGATATTTTGACAAATTGCTCATTCCTCTTCTCACTGGTAGATATTCATCCTTGTTGCAGAGACGGGAGCGCTCTCCGCGCGTTCATCAGGTATTCTGGACTGCATGGTTGGCAAAATGAGGCGCACAGCTCGTTCGTAAAAGAAATAATCCCATGCCCAGTTGATCAAGACCACGAGCCGGTTTCGAAAACCAATGAGCTTATAGAGATGGACGCTCAGCCAGACGATCCATGCGGGAAAACCGGTAAACATCCGGCCGCCGATGGTGGCTACAGCGGCATGCCGCCCAATGGTTGCCATGGTTCCAGGATCCCGGTACTGGAACGGCAGCGGGTCCAACCCCTCTATTTGACGGCTGATATTCCGGGCCGCCGCCGTGCCTTGCTGCATTGCGACGGGTGCAAGCATGGGCAGCAATTGTCCTCCTTCTTCGGCATGGACCAGGTCGCCGATGATGTAGACATCCGGATGACCGGCGAGCTGAAGCGTGGGCAGAACACGGACCCGCCCATTCCGGCCGACCGGAAGGTGCAATGATTGCGCAATTGGATCACCGCGGACCCCTGCGGTCCAGACAACGGTCTCCGTTGGTATCACCGTTCCATTTTTCAATTTCAAGCTCTGCGGTGTAATTTCATTTACCGTTGCCTGCAGCTGAACATCCACTCCCATCCGGTGAAGACGTTTCAGGGCATACGCGCTCAGCCGTTCCGGCAATCCGGAAAGGAGGTTTCCCATTGCTTCCAGAAGAACAACCCGAACCTCATGGAAATCGAGCCGGCGGAAATCTTTAAAAAGAGGGCCGCGAATAAGTTCAACAAGGGCACCGGCAAATTCGACTCCTGTCGGCCCGCCTCCGACAATAGTAAATGTTAATAACCGGCGCCGCCGGTTTGGATCGCGTTCATGAATTGCACGCTCAAAACTGTAGAGGATTTGATTGCGCAGCGTCACTGCCTGATCCAGGGTTTTTAAAGGAAATGAGTATTGTTTTGCTCCAGGGACATCAAAGAAATGGGTCACGCTTCCCGTACTGATAATGAGGAAATCGTACGGAATCGAAAATTTTTGCGTCGCGACTGCATGGTTTGCAAAATCAATGCTCTGTACCTCGGCCAAGCAGAAATCGGTATGGCGAAGATTACGCGCAAGGCTTCGTACCGGATAGACAATATCCTCCGGCTCTAATTCTGCCGCCGCCACCTGATAGAGAAGCGGAAAAAATGTGTGGTAATTATTTCGGTCCAGGAGCATGACCTCGACTGGTGAATGCGTGAATGCCCGTGCAGCCCACAATCCGCCAAATCCGGCTCCAATGATGACCACCCGCGAACGACGACGTGATTTTATTTCCGTTCGCTCTGTCATGAACTCCCTTAACTGTTCGCCTGAGAGGGAGGCGGCTGAATGTTTATTTGTCGAGAATTCGGAAATCATTGTTCAGTCTCTGACGATCATTCTTCGATAGAATATCCTGATGGCCCGGGAATTTTATTTCACATTAGTGATGAGCGGTTTCGCCGAGAGTGATGCTGCCCAGTTTATCAAGAGCAGCACGAAATCCGGATGCCAGTTTTTCGGCAGGCCCGGTTCCCCAATAATGGAGAAAGACCACCGGCGGATTGATGCCGGTCATGTGATGGTGAATGGCAACGACCTCCAGACCGTTTTGCCGCAACGCTTTCAGCACCGGGGTCACCTCACCTTCGAGCATGGCAATATCTCCTGCAATCGCCGCTTTTTCATCGGTGCCGATAAAGGCCGCCCAGGTATTCAATCCCATGCGTGAACTGATTTCAGCCCCCATTTCTTTAATATGAATATCGTCCCGGCCAATAACGATTTTGAATGTGACGCCGATACGATCTCCTCGATGGCCGATGATATGGCTTAATCTGCCGGTGTTTAATTTCCCTTCTGCAATTTCAACATCCCTTTTCTTCACCGCAGGCATTATTGATTGTTCTGCACCTCTTCCGATCAAATCCAGCGCCGGTTTGACTTTCTTTGCGAGTTCTGCGGCCTGGCCGAAGCCATGGACGTGCATATAAAATATTCGCGGCTCCTCCCAGAAGAAATGATTGTGCAGTGCGGTGACCTCGAGGCCGTTTTCCAGGAGCGCGGACATGACCGGATTTACTTCATCCTGCAAAAGGACTAAATCCCCCATCATGACTTCATTGCCGTTATTTCCCTTCGTCATCGCCAGCCATCCTCCAAAACCAAACGGTGTGGGAGCGGCGACACCGGCGACGGTGACAGTCAAATCGTTGCGAGGGATATTCATTTTGAACACACGATCTGCATAATCTCCGGTTTTTCCAAGAAAGCTGAGTACACGTTTGTACTCGTCAGGCATCTGCTGTGAATATGAGAGCTGGAAAACAAGCACAGAAAGGATTAATCTGACGCCGGTTCTATACAATTTCTGAATAAGCGTTCGTCTCATCTTGCTCTCCAAGAAGAGAAAATACTGGCCGGAATATTTATTTGGCGATGCCAATAACGCCCTGGGCAACTCTCGGCCCTGCATTTCCTGTCGGCTGAGTTTTGAAATCATCTTCTTTTGAATGGATAATAACCGCATGGCCAATGATCGAATTCGGACCGTTCAGTTTCATCACCGGGTCAATATAGTCCAGATGCACATTTCCTTCGGCGTCGGCATCGATATTCCCCATGTCGCCTGCATGACGTTTGTCGCTCATCGGCATGCTATGAGGCATTCCGGTCGGATTGAAATGCCCTCCTGCTGAGCTTCCATCTTCGGAACTGATATCGCCGAATTCGTGAACGTGAAAGCCATGGTGACCCGGTGTGAGTCCGGTCAGATTGGCAATAACCCGTAATCCCTTGTCTCCTGCTTCAAACGAGACAGTACCTCTGACGGAATTTCCTTTGGTGGGTGTCACGACGGCAATCGCCCGCTTGACCATTGATTTTTCATGCGACATGTTACCTTTTTGAGCAAGGACACATTGAGTGCCGAAGAGAACAAACGCGAGCATCGGTGCAACGATATATTTTTTCATAGCTCCTCCTGATATGAAACTCGTGAAAACGTTAACCCTGTTTGACTGCATTTTACTCTTTTCACCTTCATATAACCTTTTTTTCACCGGATTAGTTGCATGAAAGAGAGGAACAATCTCGGTGCCTATGGGTGTTTCAATATGGAATGTACCGGAGATTGCAGGGATGCTTATGTACACCATTCGACGCCTTATCGTTCTTGTCATACTGGTCACGGCATCAACGTTTGCAGGACCGCCTTTTAAAACCGACGATCCGCAGCCTGTCGATTTTCAACATTGGGAATTTTATCTGGCATCGGTGCAGCAATTCACGAAACAGGAAAGCGGCGCCACCGCTCCACACATCGAGATCAATTATGGAGCAGCCCCCGGCGTGCAGCTCCATGTCGTTGCTCCCCTTGCGTACGTTAATACGGCGGCCGGAACTCATTACGGGTATTCCGACACGGAACTTGGACTTAAATATCGATTCATAAACGAAACCGAAACACTTCCGCAAATCGGAATATTCCCTCTGGTGGAAATTCCCACCGGCAGTGCAGACAAACAATTAGGAAACGGGAAAATACAGGCATATGTGCCGCTCTGGATTCAAAAATCCTGGGGAAAACTAACGACCTACGGCGGAGGCGGGATCTGGGTTAATCCCGGACCGGGCAGACAAAACTGGGGCTTCGCCGGCTGGGAAGTTCAATATGATTATTCCGATCTCCTGACACTGGGCGGGGAGATCACCTCCCAGACCTCTCCGTCACAGGATGCTCATTCAAGTGCCGGCGTCACTGTGGGGGGATTTCTTAATTTCACCAGCCAGCACCACATCTTATTTTCTGTCGGCCATAGTTTGACCGGCGAGCCGACATTCTCCGGATATATCGGCTATCAACTTACTGTCTAACAAGGGATAACTGTTATGGAACGGTTAAGAATTGTTCAAAAATATTTCAACTCTATTATCATTATCAGACTGATGCTCTCTCTGGTGTTCATTTCCGAAGGGATCCAAAAATTTATATTTTCAGATACCCTTGGCGTGGGACGTTTCATCAAGATCGGCATTCCACATCCCGGAATCATGGCGCCATTTGTCGGCATTGTCGAAATTGTATGCGGCGGACTCATCCTTCTGGGCCTCTTCACACGGCTGGCGACTCTCCCGTTACTCATCAGTATGTTCGTCGCATTTTCGACGACTAAAATCCCCCTCCTGCTCGAAAAAGGATTTTGGGCGATGGCTCACGAAGCACGGACTGACTGGTGCATGATTCTTGGATTGATCTTCCTTTTTATTGTCGGTTCGGGGAGATGGTCGCTGGACTACTTCCGTACTCAACCCATGAAGAGCCGGGAATCATCATGAAACAGACCTGAATCAGCGGATTTTTCACCGTTCCATCGACATCCGGCGCAGCGGGTGGTTCAAACCCGGATCTGCGAATTTATCAGACCATCCCGCTTGCGGTTCCGAGAACTTCCGGAAGGTATCGTTTGTTGCTAAAATTATAACCGGATCATTTCTCCTTCATTATCCAAAGGGACCTTCACATGAGAATGCTCAAAGATGACATCGAGAGGGAGTCGCATTATCATCGTTCTTCACCGGAGAGAAAAGTGAACAGGCTCGGACGGGAAAAAAGTCCATACCTGCTCCAGCACGCATTTAATCCGGTCGATTGGTATCCATGGGGGGAAGAAGCATTTGAGAAAGCAAGAAAGGAAGACAAACCGATCTTCCTCTCTATCGGATATTCCACGTGTTACTGGTGTCACGTGATGGAGCGGGAAGTATTTGAAAACCAGTCCATTGCCGACCTGATGAACCTGTTGGTCGTGAGCATCAAAGTCGATCGGGAGGAGCGTCCGGATATCGATCAGATCTACATGACCGCCCTTCAGGCGATGACGGGAAGCGGCGGCTGGCCCATGTCAATATTTATGACCGCGGATCGGAAACCCTTTTTTGCCGGGACCTATTTCCCTCCAACGAATCATTCCGGCAATGCCGGATTTCAGGAAATTCTTCAGAACATCCATCACGTGTGGACCAATGAGCGCACAAAAGTAATTGAAAGCAGCGAGCGCATCAGACAATTCATTGCGTCCTCCGCATCCCCGGCGATAAAAAGTAAGAGCGCGACAGAGCATGTCTTCCGGTTGGCCTTCGATGAATTTTCAAAGAGTTTTGATTCCACGTATGGCGGATTCGGCACCGCGCCGAAATTTCCGCGTACATCCGCTCTCTCATTTCTGTTCCGGTATTATCACCGCTCGGGGAACATCCAGGCACGGGATATGGCGCTTACCACGCTGCACAAGATGGCCGACGGAGGAATACACGATCATCTCGGCGGCGGCTTTCACCGGTACTCGACTGACGAGCGCTGGCACGTCCCTCATTTTGAAAAAATGCTTTACGATCAGGCCCTGCTTGTTACTTCCTATCTGGAAGCATTCCAGATCACGCACGACCGGAAGTATGCACACATCGCATCCAGAATTCTTGAATACGTTCAGCGGGTATTAACGCATCCGGAAGGCGGTTTTTTCTCGGCTGAAGATGCGGAAAGTGCAGTTTCCCCGTATTATCCGGAGCAGAAAAAGGAAGGTGCATTTTATCTCTGGAAGAAAAGCGAGATCGATCGGCTCCTGCCTGAAGAAGAAGCGAAAATTGCAGAGTTTATTTTCGGGGTTGAAGAGGGAGGAAATGTTGAGCAGGATCCCCGTCAGGAATTTATCGGAGAAAATATTTTCTTTTCCGCCCATGCCGCCGAAGAATATGCGGGACAATTCCGGGCGAAGAGTGAAGATGTTGCGGCAAGTCTTGAGAGGGCAATCGAACGGTTATTTGACGAGCGCCAGCTGCGTCCCAAGCCCCATCTTGACGATAAAATTTTATTGTCGTGGACCGGATTGATGATTTCCGCTTTCGCACAGGCCTCTCAGGTTCTGAACAATGAATCGTATCTCGAACATGCTGAACGGGCCGCCAGATTTTCAATGACGAAGCTCATCGATCCGGCAACCGGGACACTGTTACGGCGGTACCGGGATGGAGAAGCAAAGGTCGAAGCGAACCTCTCGGATTATGCCTTCTTCATACAGGGCTTGCTCGATCTCTATGAATCATCGTTTCAAATCGAGTGGCTCCAGAAAGCCGCTGCGCTGATGGAAGACCAGATTGCCTTGTTTTATGATCAGGACCACGCCGGATTCTTCGATACGCGCGGAACGGACCCGACGATACTCGTTCGAATGAAAGAACCCTATGACAATGCGGAACCGAGCGGTAATTCCATTTCCATACTGAACTTGATGCGATTGTCTCAGATGATCGGCAAATCTTACTATAACGAAATGGCATTAAAATCGCTTGCATTGTTCGGCGGGCAAATCGAACAAATTCCTCAAGCGCTTCCCCACATGCTCGTGGCGCTCGATTTCAGCCTTTCAAAACCGGTGCAGATTATCCTCGCCGGGAGCAGAAAACACCCGGTCATCCGCGAGATGGTGGACGAGATTCATTCCCGTTTTCTGCCGAAGAAGATCATGCTATTTGCGGATGCCGCAGAGGGACAGGCCTATTTAAGCCGCACCGTCCCGTTCATTCAAAATCTTACGCCTGCCGGAGGAAAACAGACGGTATTCATCTGCGAGAATTACACATGTCAGCTTCCCGTTTCGAATCTCGAAACGATGATCGATACTCTGGAGAACTTACAACAGAAGAATAAGCCGAATGTTCATCCACTCAGAGATGATGGAGGGTTATAATTTATCCCTAAAGCCAAGATGGGCGGGTTCGGCCTCTCTCCTTATTGAATACCATGGATTTTTCTGCTGCACATGATACTCTCAGGAATTGAGAAAAGGCTGGAGGAATTCTAATCTAAAATCATAGATGAAATACTCAAACGAATCAAATTGACGTGACGCGAGGTGTGAACCGCATCAATCCGGAACAGATCAAATAAGTTGGATACGCCGAAATACAATTCCCAGTATGGTTTCCACCTATTTTGCCGTTCAGCGTAGGGCGATGAATTCCATATATTCGCGATGCTGCCTCCGGTGATAATTTGAATTCCCAGTTCCTCCATTTGTTTCAGATGCAGTAATGCAAACGGAAGGGTCTGCCAGTTATGTTCTGCCTGCATCATTATATATTTGTCCCCGATGAGATCATACGGCTGGACCCCTTTCAAGACTCCGCTCGGTGCATAAAAAGACAACGCCGCAGCCGGGGTCAGGAGATGCTGAATGCCGTATTCACCCGAAACGGCTCCGCCCGCCGCCGAGACAAAGACATAGGGATTCATAATTAACGATGAATAAAACGTATTGAACCGGAGACTTCCCAAAAAGGAATATTTCTGATAGTGAAAATCGCTCCCCAATCCCGGTATTGAATATTCTGCGGCGGCCGTAAGGCGTGTCCGGTATTGCGAAATCAACGATGCGGTCGAACCCGGATCAAAACCACATTGCAGCCTGAGCGTGTTATTCATTCCTTCCTGAATCGCCGGATTCCCACGGCGGGTATTGTTGAAGATCGTGTGATATAAGGTCGCACTAACAGAGCGTTCCCGTTCGCTCGTAAAACTGATTGCAGCGTAGAGGCTGTCGGTAAAATATTTCTGCACGCCCGCGCTCCATCCTGCCGACCGCATATAGTTGAAGTAATCCACGCCTGTTAAAGTAAACAATCCGGTATTGATCGATTTCGAAATCGCAAGTGAAGATTGCCATGGCTGAATTTTGTTCCAGCCGGAGATTTCAATTCTGTCCAGGTGGTCGTCACCGAGATAATAGCCGCCGCCGATTTTCCATTCGATCGTTTTTAATCCGAAGGCATAAGAGAGTTCGGCATTGGAGAAATACTCCTTATCCATTTCATCGAATTCGAACCATGCACCGGGGGCAACCCCTTCGACACGATTATGATGCAGCATTCCATGATTCCAGACGGTTTTCAACAACTTCTGGAAAAAGCTTCTGGTCGTATCCGACGAGGAGGAAGTGAATACCGATATCGGTCCTTTCGGTTTAATCACCTTATCAAGCGTTTGAGAGCTGTCCAATTCTGCAAAAGCAACCTTCTCGATACTGGTGAGCGGCAGCGGACGCAAAGAATCCATCGTCGCGGAAGTCAGTTCAGGCGGTTTATTGGCGGGCTCGAACCGTCGAGATTCCGGATCCGGGGCGCGTTTTGTCTTTCGGTACCGGGTTAATTTCGTTACGGCTTTTGAAGTATCAGTGGTGTAGCCGCCGAATTTTGATCGTCTCGCCATTTTTACGGAATCCGGAATGGCCCCGTTGACCTTGCATGAATTCGCCGAAAAGACCTCTGAGATCTTCATCTGGTCCAGATGGATCAACCCGCCCAGGGCGCTAATTTCACCTTCCATCTCAAATTCGGAATATTGGGGGATCCAAAAACCATTATAATTGCTGTACGCCTGCTGGATTTTCATGGAGAAGTTTTTCACCAACGGGAAAATCCATCCCTCATTGGATTCAATATCGGCGCCAATGATTGCATACGTCGCATCGTCGAGAATAATTTTCCCTTTGATCAGGGGGACGATCGTTAACCGGGGGATGATCTGGATGGTATGAGATATTTCTTTTCCGGTATTTTTTGTGTTTAACAATTTGAAATCATAATATTGCATGGCATTATCTGCCAGGGGAAAGATAATATTGCTGCCGTTGTTGCCGATACGAACGGTCGCATTATCCTGGATAAAAAATAATGATGCGCAAATATTCATATTCACCGGTACAGACCTGTTCTTTATATTTTCCGTTTTGTGAGTCGAGAGAATAAAATCCTTGCTGATACTCCCCCCCTCATAAATCTGTCTCACCAGCTGCTCATCGATCATGGCGATTCGACCGGCGGAATACAGAATATTCCGCTTGTATCCCGTGATCTCATAATTCTTCAATCCTGCATAATTGCTCTTTCTTCGTTTAATCGCTTCCCGCATCATGGCTAATGCGGGGTCTTCTTCATGGGCGATGATAAAATAATCCGGCATTTGAATGAACGCCGGACGTAATCCGACCCGTATCAGAGAGTCTCCCGTCGTTGGACGAAGGATACTGGAGCTTTGATAACCGACGTAGGATACCAGCAACGAATCATGTCCGGAAGGAATATCGAAAACGAACTGTCCTTCTTTATTGGTGGTACTCACAAAATCGCTGTGTAATACACGGATGGACGCAAAGGGCAGCGCTTGATGTGTTGAATCATCAAACACATACCCGCGAATCTTATGCGTTTGAGAAAACATGAGAACAGGGAGCAGCAGCACTAAATAGTTTAATTTTAAGATGAAATGCATCGATCTGTTCCGGGGAGAATTATGAACGTCCCATATGAATTAAAGAATATTTATCAGAATATCAAAACCGGCGACCCATGGTTAAATTTCAATTTCCATTCCTTGATGAACGGCAAAACAATCGAACATCGACCGTTGTTCATGGAGGATGCTCTGACAGTTCTGTACGATCTCGTCAACGGCCGCATCGTCACGCTCATGATTATGATGAAACATACCAAAGCGTTTTACGCCGGCATCAGACGCAAGCTGCAGTGCATCCCGATAGAGCGAATGACCCCACCCTTTCGTCCGAACATATTCCTGATCCGTAAACTCCGCGTCGTGGATGAGCAGGTCGGCATCCCTGGAGAAGTCAGCATACGCCTTATATTCCAGCCCGCCGGGATGTTGAAACGAAAGCTCATTATCGGTGATAAACACGAAACTCTTTCCCTGTTCAATAAACTTATATCCAATCCCTTGATTGGGATGGCTGAGAAATATCGGGGAAATTTGCACCGATCCGATATTGAATGCCCCCGAGCATGTGCCGTGATAGGAAAGAACCGCCTTCAGATCGGAGAGTTTGACTGGAAAGTGCGGCGGCGACATCGACTCCTTGAGAAATTCCTGAATGGAGGCCTGGGCAAACGGGCAGCCAAACATGTCGATCTGCGTTTCACGAAAATAAATCGGTTTGAAAAACGGAAATCCCATGAGGTGATCCCAATGGGCATGAGTAAAAATGAGATGGTAATGACGCTTCTGTTCGGCGAACAGCTTATTTCCTAATCGCCGAATTCCGGATCCGGCATCGATAATAATAATTTCGTCGTCTTGTGTCCTGATCTCGACGCATGTCGTATCGCCGCCGTATTTGATATATTCCATCCCCGAAACCGGAATAGAACCACGCGCACCCCATATACGAATATTCATGCAACATTCCTCCTCCGTTGAATTCTTTGACTCTGCGCGTTTCTGCCAGGTATTTATCTTTCCTGTCCCGTGTTCTCCCCCATGCTCTCCCGCAAGAGAGTGTCCCTTATTCACTACTCCCTGTTATCCGGTTCAAAAAATATCCACCGAATCGCGGGATTTTCCTTCTTCAGATCCGATTCGCAATGGTTGATATTTTCAATCAACTGTTCGGGAGATTCGACCGGCTTCATCTTTGCTTTTACTGCGACCATCATGTGAGGACCTAATTGCAGCGTAATCAGATTGAAGATCGATTCAATTTCAGGCCGGGCTTCAAGAAATTCCTTTATCTCGGTGCGGACAGTATCGTCGGCACTTTGCCCTATCAATAAACTCTTTATTTTAACCGCAAGGAAAATCGATACGATAATCAGCAATACGCCGATCCCCATACTGCCCATCGCATCATAGACGGGATTTTCTGTGACGATGGAAAGGACAATCGCTCCCAGAGCAAACGTCAGACCCAGTAATGCGGCAAGGTCTTCACCAAGCACGACGATCAATTCGCTCTGACGGCTGTTCTTGATCCACGTCCACAGTGTCGCCTGATGCTTGATGGTATTGATTTGGACCAAACAACCGTAGAGTGAAAATGCCTCGAGAATGAAACTCAAGAGTAACACGACAAGGGCAATGAATGGATTTTTTACCCCTTCGAGAGAATTCAACTTATGGAATCCTTCATACACGGAAAACAACCCTCCCATGCTGAACAACATCAGTGCAACGATGAAGGACCAAAAATAGATTTCTTTTCCATAGCCGAGCGGGTGCTCGACATCCGGATTTCTTTTTGCGGACCGTAAACCCAGGAACAACAGTCCCTGATTTCCGCAGTCGGCAAAGGAATGTATTGATTCGGCCAGCATCGCACCGGAACCGGTGAGCACCGCGGCAGTCGTTTTGGCAACGGCAATCCCGAGGTTTGCCAGCAGCGCAAACGTTATCGATTTGACTGATGCATCCTGATGTGGCATTTTTTTAAATTGTTCGCAATATCCATGAGGAGTCAAACGTGATGCGCTTCCTTCTCCACCTTTGAACCAGCTTTGAAGGACGATGAGACCGGCGTGCCGGTTCTCTTATTCTTCTGCAAACTTCTTTATGGCATCAATATATTTTACGATTGCCTTGGCTTTGTTTTTCCCAAACGACATCCAGTGCCACGTGGTTTCCGGGTTTGGATTGTCGACGGTGGGGATGCGGATAATGGGCTTTCCCTGATATTCTCCGAATGTCGGCTGTATTTCTTTTTTTTCTTCTTCCATACGTTTCCTCTTTCGTTCTCCTTCAATGTTCCATACTCAACGCGGCATACTCTTCACCATCCGCATCATTTTAATTTCACGCCGGGATTGTTTTCATACGCAGAACCGAGCCGGCAGAGTTCTTCCAGAACTGCCGTAAAAAGATCAAAAAGGTCTTTCAGCCGCTGCTTCTCTTTAATAACGCCGGTGGTTTGGAAATACAGTTCATCCACGCCATCGGGAAATTTCGTGCCGAAAATCCCTTCATCGTCTTTTATTTCGAAATGGATATTCGGCTGTTTCTGAATAAGCTGCCGGATATTCAAATTCGCAAACATTCTCATCACCATATCTTCAGGCGTGCCTTGAATAATAAATTCTTCATCAAAATAGGGATCACCGATTTCAATATCCTGCATGCCGAAAAATTTCCCCACCGGGCTGAAGATACTTTTCCGGTACACCCGGAAACGGAATCCATCCGAATTGACATAGGGTGCACGAATTCTCGTAAAGGTGATGGTTGCACTCCCGCTATGGACGGTATAGGTATCCAGCAGTATCTCCCATTGCCGGTGGGTCAGGACTACTTTTCCTGATTTGAAAAATCCCTCTTCCTGGTATCGGGCGCCAATCTCCGCGCCGAGCTGCGACCAAATTTCTTCCTTGCTGGGACCGAATAATTCTCGCAATGATTTCATCTCTTCTCTCATCGATCTGAATGTTCAATCTGCCGGCCATCTCAACGTTCTACCGCCACTACAAAAAAGTAATCTTGTGGTAATTTATAAAGTCATATACAAAAAGGCAGTAGTGCTACTGCCACACCTAAAAAGTATTCTTGTGTTTTCTTACAATTGTTTATCAAATAAGGCAGTAGTGCTCGATTCCATTTGTAGTCAAGTACTTGAATAACACAAGGTTATGTAATGGAAACGGCACTACATTTTGAGAAACTCCAGCAGCTTGTAGATCAACACTGCAGGCCAGAACAGAGCTTTAATAACACCCAGCACTCCTTCCCAGAATGTGGCCGCATGCTGAATGAAATAAACCGCGGCGCCGATGAATGCCATGCCATAGACCCCGGCTCCCATACCGTTCTCTTTTATTTTAGACGGACCTTCTGCCTCCCGGGTTATCGTATTTTTCTCAGACGTCATTTTCGTACCTCAATGTATTTGATCGGTTTAGGCGATTGATCGATCATCCCTGAGTCGTCATGAATTCTCTTCATCCTTGACAGCGGGATGAACTATCAGGATTGATCTTCCAGAGAAAATGTAGCCAAACCTGTGGTGGATTGCAAGAGAGTGAAATGGATGAAATTCGCCCGTGAAGGTTTGAATCGGTCATGCCGGGGGATCTCGCCTACCCGTAAATACATTTATAAACGAGTATCGATAATGCAAGGACCGAAGTAATACTGTTCATAATCGCAATGGATGGAGCGTGTATCTTCATTCCGTAAAACGCCCAACCAAGAACTCCAAGATTAAAGAGCACGTACATGGGAAGAGAGATGGAGGTCGCCGGTATGGGCCTCATACTCCAAACCGTATAGACCTGCGGAATAAACGCAGACGTGGTGCATATTCCGGATACCATCCCCATGAGTTCAATCCGCTTCATGGTCACACCTTTCATTTGCATCATAAGAGAACTATCCCTTCATTCTTACATCGTTCTTGCACCGATCGTGAGCACATCGCCTCCACCGCGGCATGCCGTGGAATGCCGCTCCTAGATCTCATTATACTTCTTGGCCAACCCTTTTGATTTTTTAACAGGATATCTTTTTTTATTCTTTTCCATCTTGGATCTGATGATGTTCCTGACATCGAGCTTCGTTTCGTGCGCAAGGAGAAGTGCGTAGGTCAGCACATCGGCTAACTCATCGGCGAGCCGCTGAGCGTCGTATTCATCATGGGTCTTCCAGAGGAAGAGTTCGTTTAATTCGGAAGCCTCGATAGAGAGGGCGAGCGCAAGGTCTTTTGCATTATGAAACTGCTTCCAATCCCTTCTATCCCGAAACTTCACAATCTCTTCGGTGAGCGTGCTGATGTCTGATTTCATGGGAGAGCACCTGGTTTTCTTGGCAGCGGTATTGAGGAATTTTGTCCTCAGACACAGAATAATTCAACGACATGACAATGATTTTCTCCTTTAAATGTAGATAAACCTCGCGACGTATTCCAGTCAACCCGTTATTTTTTATATATTACGGAATCCGTAGCATCAAGGTATCGAGAGGTTCGACACAGAGGAAGTCTCTCCGGAATTTATATTCTGAAGTCCAGGCGGCAGCTTCAGGCATCAATTCCGGGTTGCACGAAAACGGTTTTGAGAATTGTGTTGTTGGCCGGCATGCTCTACGGACACAGGTCACTCGTTCCCGTATAACCTCAGCCGTATAAGAGAGTGAACGAAACCAGCACATCCTGATCTGCGAACTTATTAAAAACTTCCCTCATCCGCGGAAGGCCCATAAATCGAGGGAACAGGGATATTGTTGAGACGCATATAGACGGTCAATTGACCCCGGTGATGCACGAGATGATTGATTGAAGATGAGATACTTTCCTTCTTCGGGCTGCTCATCAGGACCTTGCCGTTATTTTTCAGCGAAAAGGGTTCCGAAAGCGCTTCATCAGAAACATGCTCCAATGCCGCTTTTACTCCCTTGAGATTATCATCGAAGAGCTTCACCAGATCGGATGTGGTCTTCGGTTGAATCTGGGGGTAGGTTGCAAAATCAATTTCCGGCGTTTCAACGATATATTTGATCCAGCGCGGGAAATCGGCAACCATTTGGCTCAAGGAATACATCGACATTGATCTCTCGTGTGGCTTCCAGTCGAATAATTTTTCCGGAATCCGTTCCAGGCATCGGCGGGATGCCGTCGCTTCCGCCTCTAGTTCCTTCAGGAATTCCCGGTGTAATGTCAATCCATTCGTCATAGCTGCTTCCTCCTTGGTATCATATGGTAAAATCAATTATCCCTTATAACAGAATATTTCCTGTATTAGTTCTAAACCCGGCGAGAGCTGAATACGGAAAATAATTTCGGTGTAAAAAAAGAGGATGAGATATCCCCCATATTATCGAAGCAGAACGAGTGATCGCAAGAGATACGTTGCCCCATTGAAAATAAATTGTAAATTGAATGAATATCATTCCTTGAGCCTGGGATCTCCTTAGAACGATCGGAGGGAATATGCCGAAAGATGACAGACAGAAGAAGATTATCCCTTTCACGCTGGTGTTGGGCGGCGGCGGGGCAAGAGGCCTGGCGCATATCGGAGTTCTCAAAGCACTCGAGAAAAACGGTTTTTTTCCCTCATTAATCGTGGGGACCAGTATGGGCGCACTGGTAGGAGCGATGTATGCACAAACGGGAAGTGCCGGTCTGGTCGAAGAAAAAATGAGAACGTATCTCCAGGGAGACGACTTCAATCGGATCGGCCTTGAACAGTTTTCAGACAGCGATAATGAAAATCAACGCTCGATATGGGACAGGTTTTCTACCCATCTCAGGCAGAGATATTTGTTATCACGATCGGCGCTCGGAACCGGAATGTTCGCGCAGGAGTCGCTCCTTCACGGTGTGACCATGCTTCTCGGGGAAAGTGACATCCGTGACTTGCCCCTGCGTTTTGCCGCAGTGACCAGCGATCTCTTGACGGGCGAAGAAGTCGTCTTCACATCCGGCTCCCTCGTGACCGGAGTGGCCGCAAGCTGCGCGGTACTGGGTATCGTCGCTCCGGTGAAAGTAGGCTCACGCCACCTCGTTGATGGAACAGTGACCAGCACCATTCCCGTTCCTGCTGCCCGGTTGTTGTCGCCTGACCCCGTCCTTGCAGTGGACGTCCGCCAGTCCATGAAGAGAAATGAACGGTATGACCATGGGTACGAAGTCGTTATCCGCGCAAGTGATATCACACGCTCGCTCCTGAATGATGTCCATTTGAAACATGCAGATATCATCTTGAAGCCGGATGTGGCGGAATTAAACTGGAACCAATTTAGCAGGATCACTCAGTGTATCCGCAGCGGCGAACAGGTGGTCGAGGAAAATCTTTCTCATCTCGTCAAATTCCTCGTGAGACATCCATTCCGCCTCTTCTCCTGGAAAGGAGTGTCTTCATAAATCACAGAATGGAAACTCTCTTCAGGCATGATTCTCCCTGGGGAGGGATGGTCCCTTGAACGTCTCCCTTATTTCGTTTCATTCTTTTCCATGCATTCCGGTCCCTCATGGCGGGAGTCGCTCACATACGAAGACACAGGGAATGCCTCCATTTGAGCGGCAGGGTACGGGAGGAGCAGCTTTTTGAGGTCTTCAGTATTTTTATTCTCTCGGTCAAGCCATTCATCATAATGTCGTTCCTGCAGTATGACGGGCATGCGCGTATGGATTTCAGCCATGAGCGTGTTCGGCGTGGTCGTCACGATGGTAAAGCTTGGGAATTCCTCGCCTTTTTCATTTTTCCAGACTGAAAATAATCCTGCAAACAGAAACGTTTTATTATTTTTCATACGGATACACATGGGTTGTTTTTCATGCACCTCCACGGTCTTTCCCTTCACTTCCCTCTGCACCGTTGTTTTTTTCCACTCGTAAAAGGCATCGGCAGGCACCAAACACCGGCTCGATTTGAAATACGGAGTGAACAACTTGCTCTGGTCCAGAGTTTCGGATTTTGCATTAAATGTCGTTGCCTTCACTTTCCCGTCGCTCGACCAGTGCGGTATAAGCCACCATTGCATTTTTTGCAGGAGAAGCTCTCCGTCGCGCCGGACAATCACGGGCATTCGCTGCATGGGTGCGGCATTGTATCTGGGCAGATCGTCCAGGGCATCTTTCCTGTTGCCTAAATTTCTTCCTACCAGTTCAAAAACCATTTTTCCATTAATGAAGGCATACCGTCCGCACATACCGAGGTCCTCTTGATCGTTGGAACCGATTCTGCTGCTTCAATATAAAGCATATTTTTAAAACTTCGTCGTCGTTCTTTCTCCGGCCATGGATCTCACCCTCTCGTTCTCTCAATCATATGAGTGAGAAGAGAGGGATAAACCGTCAACGCAAATTCTCCGGCTTTTTTCCCGGGTGCCGAGAAAAGAAGCTGCTGAATTTTCCTGGCAAGAGAAATGCGTTTACGAAAATTGAATTTCCACCGTTCACTGTACATCCGTTGCATGAGAACAT
The DNA here is from genome assembly GCA_003819715.1 of Ignavibacteriota bacterium. Classification (GTDB taxonomy): domain Bacteria; phylum Bacteroidota; class Ignavibacteria; order UBA10030; family UBA10030; genus Fen-1298. The sequence goes on from RPQN01000016.1 coordinate 31,517, forward strand.
CCGGGAGTGCATGTTTTTGCCCCTCGTCCAGCACGGATGCAAGGATCTGCGCACTTTCCATTGCCATACCGATTCCATCCCCCGCGAGGGGTGCAATCACCTGCGCCGCATCACCGACCATATACATTCCGTTGACAATTTGCTGTTTTGTCCCGAAATAGATATCCGGCGTCCCGTAAATCGGGAAAGAGGAAAGCAGGCCGATAAAATCGGACGAAACCAGTTCAGCAAAATGATGATTGATCTTCAGCAGTTCCTCGATCCGCGCCCTCGGTTGAATTTCGCCGGCCGAACGGTCTTCAAGAAAACAGAGCGTGACCGTCTCATCGTTCACGACATTCACTCCGCAGTACATGTGATGCCCGGTATACAGGTGAATTTCATGATCGGGCATACTGTTCAGGTACTTTTTGTGAATATGGAATTTCACTCCGACGAGCCGCGATCGGCGCTGCGGAATATTTCTGTGAAGCGTTTTGTCCAGGGGATTCGATTTCCCGTATGCACATGCGACAGACCGGCTGTTGATCTGTTGCCTCCCTTCGATGCCGGTGATCTGCAGCGTATATCCCGTATCCGTTTTTTCAACCTGTTCCACCGATGCCGGCTGGTATACTTCGGCTCCGGCAAGATGTGCCTGATTCAGGAGCATGGAATCGAGTGCACCTCTCTTCAATCCATACGCGGGAAATTTCAGATCAGACGCAAATGTTCGCGCGCTTTCCGGACAAAACCGAAATGAGGTGATGGGGTTGGGAGAAAGCGAATGGAATTCTTTCATGAGCTGCAAATCATCCAGAATTCGGACCACTTCTCGTGATAAAAATTCTCCACACAGCGTCTCCCGGGGAAAAAAGCGCTTTTCTATGATGCATGTGCGGAACCCTTTCCGTGAAAGGTATAACGCCGCGGTGGAGCCCGCAGGACCTCCTCCGATAATTGCAATATCATACTGTGGTTCTGTCATGGAACCTTCTTCAGACAGACCAGCCATCGGTACGCCCATTTCCGGCGGATGGAAAACGAATTCGGCGAAAGCGTCATGCAGAGCCTTGTGAGCTCCATTTTTGTAAATCCCTTACGCACCGAGAGCGGGCCGTCATTTTTTACCATGGCGCTCCGCGAGAAAAGCCGGGTAAGAATTGAAATGCCGATATACGCAAAGAGAGAACGGCGCAGGTCATTGATGACGATCCCATACCGCGCCGCATTCATCAAGGTACGAAGGATTCCGTGAAGCTCTTGTTCCGTAAAATGATGGAGAAAGAGAGAAACATGAATAATGTCAAACGACTGATCCTGGAACGGCAATGCAAACACCGACCCCTGGACAACCGTTATGGAAGGATGGCGCTTTGCGGCGGTGCGGCATGCGCCCTGATTCAAATCGAAGGCAGTGAACGACACATTGGCAAATTTCGTTTGCACCGCATCAACGATATCCGCCCCCCCCGCTCCAACATCTAAAATCGATAATGCATCTCTCCGGGGCAGATCAATCACGAGAGAGTTGATCCCTTCCAGCGACGTTGAACAACCGCCCAGCCATCGATTGATCCGCGCGAGTTCCTGGAATGCATCATCGAGAGGCTCGCCCTGAATCGACATGTCGTCCATAATTTCTTTTTGAAAACTCCGTTTAAAAAACATTACGCTCCTTTGAGCAAAGCAATTTCCATGGTCAATCCCGGGCCGAATGCGATCGCGCAGACGACTTCGCCTGCTTCGATCGTTCGCGTCCGAAGGAGGTCTTTCATGACAAACAGAATCGATGCGGAGGACATATTCCCGTAATTTTTCAGTACCGTACGTGAAGGACGCATATCTTCATCGCTGATCTGCAGCCCGTTTTGCAATGAATCCAAAATCGCCCGCCCGCCCGGGTGCAGTACCCAGTGACGGATGCTTCGAGGATCGATCCCTTGCCCTGCAAGAATTTTCCCCACAACGGGTACTGCCTCGTCCAGTATGAGACGCGGGAGTTCCGGAGAAAGGATCATCTCAAATCCGGTGTTCCCAATTTTCCATCCCATAAATCCGGCTGTATTCGGAAAAAGGTGCGAATGCGTACTGAGGAGATGCAATTGGGGCGCATACTGCGGATTTCGGGAAAAGAGCGCGGCGGCACATCCATCAGCAAATATCATATTTGCCAGTATATTGTCGCGGGTCGGTTCTGTCTGTAAATGCAGACTGCAGAGTTCCACCGCAACGAGGAGTGTGGTACTCTCCAGGTCATTTGCCGAATGAAGCGATTCGAGGACAGACGTCAAACCAATCAGTGCTGCCGCACATCCCATAAACCCGATATGCGTCCGCCGGATATCGCCTGGAAGATGAAATTCATTGATCAAATACTGATCGACGCCGGGAGCGTAAAAACCCGTGCATGAGACGGTGATCATGCGGCGGATGGATGACGGATCACTGTGCGTCTCATTCATGAGTTTTGCGACCGCTTCTTTCGCAAGGACTTTTGTCCAGTGTTCATATTCCGTCATCCGGGTTTTTGTGTCGGGTCGTTGGACGCCGTTTTCAAGGGGATAAAACCGTTTATCGGGCGTGAGTTCTGCATCCGGGACAACGACATAGCGCGTTTCAATTCCGGAATGCTGCAAGGCGGCATCAAATAACCGGGCAACCGCCGGACGTAATCCCATCCTCGTTTTCAATTCTTCTGTTGCTTTGGTTTGTGTTACTTTGTACGGCGGAGAGGCAGTGGTGATATGAATAAGCATTGCAGTTTCCTGTTACCGTGAATGCACAATGAATTCACTATTGTTCAACGATACGGTTCATCCAACATTGCAAAGAGAATTCACCAATATCGATTTGAAATAAACATGGGCAAACGTTCCTCTCGCAGAGTACTGCAAAAGTTCCCAATAAACAACGGTAAACCATGGCTCCAGGTTCCTGAGAGAACGAAATCCACGTATTGCAACCTCTGTAAAAATATTCCGTATCTCTATCTCAAGGCAGCATCCCATTCAAATCGGAGGATATCGTGCGCATTCCCTTACTTCTATCCATTGTCGTGTCGTTCATGGTCACATCTGCGTTCTCACAAACCTACCGGGAGATCAACAAAACGCTCCCTCTTAAACCGGACGGAAAACTTATTATCGATACATACAAAGGAACAATCTCGATCACCACTCATCATAAACCTCAGGTTGAAGTGTACGTCAAGATAGAATCGGACAACAACGATACAGAGGAAGCGGACCAGGAGGTCAAAGAGACAGAAATTGATTTTCAAAACGCCGACGATGAAGTGGTGATCCATACCGATTACAGTAATGTCGAACGCAGCAGCCATCACGATTTTTGGGATTGGCTCTCTGATCCGCAGGGATCGTCGAATATTCTCCCGCTCGTCCATTATACCATCAAGATGCCCCAAACGGCGGACCTGAAGATCAAAGATTATAAATCTGTTTCCCGCATCGGAGGATTACATTCAACACTGACCTTCAACACGTATAAAGGCACCGTGGACATTAGCGATCTCACCGGAGGGATTGATCTCGAAACATATAAAGGCGATGTGAATATTTCGTATTCGTCATTGAAAGACGACAGCCATTTCGAAACGTACAAGGGGAACATTACCGTGTCCGTGCCGAGACAAACGGGTTTTGAATTACGGACAGAATTCGGAAGGCGCGTCGAATTTAACACCGACTTTGATGTCGAGACCCGGGAACGCGACCGGAAACACCATCAATTGGACTATTTCGGCAAAATCAACGGAGGCGGCCCGTTGATTCACTTGAACAGCGAAAAAGGGGAAATTCGGCTGCGATCAAAATAATATTCGCGTGAGTGGAGAGTAATTTTCATCCCTCTTAATAAAAATGCCCGGCTCAGCCGGGCATTTTTTCTCATGAGCAATTGACGGAACCTGTTCCGTGATACTTCTCTTGATCCATCTCTCATCACATCAATTGAACACTTCTTCAATTTCCTGATATTTTGTGTGCAACGAATTGATCTTATCCGTGATCGCCTTCCTCTCTCCGGCATGCGCCGCGGCTTCCAGCTCACGGAGTGCCGTATCCAGATTGGACCGTGCTGCAGTGAATGCCGCACTTTTCGACTCCTGACGTTTCGATAACTGCGCCTGATTTAAGAGGTCCATTTTTTCACGCAATCCGATAACAGAAGATCTTATCTTTTCCAGTTCCCATTGCGGGAGGTAATAATGGTACACCACATAGAGCACGGAATGGAATGCAGCCAATTCCTTTAACGACGGACGGATGATCCGGACAAGTTTTTCGTATTGACGATGCAGATCTTCCGCAGCTTGAAGCAATTTCTGACTGTCGACCGGCGTTACCGCAGCTTTATATTCCTTAACCACGCTGAGGAGTTCTTTGATACCGTTCTCCCATGCTGCCTGTTTTTCCCTTAAGATTCCCGGTAGTGTTGCTGTGACCACCGCCTGCGTAAGTTTGTCTATCTCAGGCGTCAATTCTACCAGCATCTTAATGTTTTTATCAGGCCATGCCGTATGCCAGAGGGGATAAATCACGCTGTGAAATTCAGACAGGGCAGGCACCTGTGCATTGGCATCTGCGAGAGCGATGGAATCCTTTACCTGACTGTAAAGAACCTGAGCAGATAAAACGAGAACAATGAACGTGCAGGCAGCATTTCTTATTGATGTGCGCATAAAAGATGTCCTTTCATAGAATAATTCTTCGGATATGGTGTCACCAGTCAACAACATCAAGTGAGTGGAAGGTCCGTACCCTCGGATCGAGAATAATATCAGAATATCTGAGAGGCGTTTTGAGATGAAGTCCGGAAAACGATCTGCACCGGCTCAGGGCAACGTACGCTTGTCCATGGGCAAACGCACCCCTTCCCAGATCGATAATGACATTATCAAACGTCTTTCCCTGACTCTTATGGATGGTCATTGCCCACGCAAGCTTTATCGGATATTGCCGGAACGCACCGTTCACCACCGGTTCGATGCTTCTCAGTTCACGATCGTATGCATAATCCAATTTTTCCCATATGGACGGTTCAATCGTGTGTACCGTTCCGCCAAAGGAAACTTCGATGGTCTCTTCTGTGAGATGGTGAACGACTCCCAGGGTTCCATTGACCCAGCGCTTATTCGGGTCGTTTTTCACCATCATCACCTGTGCGCCCACTTTTAATTTAAGCTTCTTGTCTGTCGGAAAAGATTTTTCATCGAATTCACCGTCGATGATTGATTCATAACTATATTCCCGGGTTGTCAGTGCTGAAAGTCTCTGGAGGTTGATTGCCGAGGCGAGGGCATTGGTACTGGTCAGCGTAATCGCAAGATCGTTCCGTCCGATTATTACCGAAGGATGATACCGCTGGTTGATCACATCGATATCAGATGGCCCCATGGTATTGTTGCGCACCTTGTTAAGAAGCCCGATAAATTCCGGGTCGGTTTGACGGAAGACGTTCTGCAGTTCAATTTTTTGAAGCCGCACCTCGTTGAACACATGAGCGCTGAAAAAGAAAGGTGTTTCATAGAAATCACTGTAATATTCGGCAAGGTCCTCATCCACGATCGGCGGCAGCTGAAATAAATCTCCAATAAGCACCACCTGCACGCCGCCGAACGGTTCAGAGAGCCGGTTGCGGTTGACGCGCAGCGACTGATCGACGGCATCCATCATATCCGCCCGGACCATAGAGACCTCATCAATGACGAGGGTATCAAGCGCAGCGAATAATTTTCCTTTCCCCCGGATTTTTTTGATGTCCGCTTTGGTAATCAGATGGAACGGAAACCGGAAAAACGAATGAAGCGTCGATCCGCCGATATTAATTGCGGCAATACCGGTCGGCGCAAGAACGACGGTTTTCTTTTTTGTCTTTTCCTTAAAATATTGAAGAAGCGTCGATTTCCCTGTTCCGGCATTTCCCGTGATATAAAAGTGATGTTCCGATTGTTCGACACGGTCAAAGGTTTCGGAAAACTCCCGGGTGAGCTGAAAATCCGCAGGAATTCCAATGGCATTCGTGGAAAAAGGCTGTATTTCGCTTTTTTGTGGAAGGACAGCTGATGTTTTTTTGGATTTGGAATATGGTGAAGTCAGATCGGTCGGTTCAGAAATGGATTTAATGCGTTTTTTCATACCGCAAGATACCGAAGAATGTCAATAAATACTATCTGACCGACCTCGTTATCCTCGCTCCCAGCTCATTTACCCGCAATCTTTTTGGCGGGGCTTGAGAGTGATTTCCCGTTATTCGAAGAAGAGCTTTGATCGTTACCTCGTTAATGTATGCGTCTTTATTTACTCGCTCCCAAGCTCTGCTTGGGAGTGTTCATGGTGGAAGCTCTGCTTCCATAAGACTTTACCATTCTATCTGAACATTAACTAAGCCCTGTTTACCTTCGAAATTTCGCGCACTAGAATAACGCCAATCTCTGGCTTCATCAACATATCCGCGTCGGACCGGATTATTATGTATATACTCGACCTTCTGATGCATCATCGCATCATTTGCAATCTCTTCCGGGTGGCTTCCTTCCTGCCAGAGTTGATAATCACTTTTCGTCTTATGCCTTAGTTTGTTATATCTCAACTTTTCAAGAATTGAAATATTTTTGCGCTCAGTAAAGTAATCAATGATGCTGCGAGCGGTGTACGATTTAAATGCTTGAATCACTTGACTCAAGTTATCATCTCGGATAATGACATGAACGTGATTCTCCATGAGAACATATGCAAAGAGAATTGCGTTTTGTTCTTTTTGAAGGTAACGCAGTGAATCCAGAACCATTGCTGCCACTTCCGGATTCGCAAAGATCGGAAGCCAATCCACTACGGTCATTGTCAGAAAATGAGGATAGTCTGTATTATATATTTTATAACGACTTCGTCCCACGAGTAGCTTCCCTTATTCGAAGCAGAGCTTCAACCCATTCTTGTTCCCAATCGGAGTTTGGGAACAAGAGATATCGACGCCATCCGATAAATCAGATGGCTGTTGAATTCGCTAAACCCTTCGGGTTTCGTATTTTCAAGACGTCCATTTTAATGGATGGCGATGAAAGAATGACTCTCTCCTGCTTCCTCTTCACCATACGATAAATCGTATGGCTAATAGCCTTGCGAAACCCTTCGGGTTTCGACTAACGAGGCGTCCCGCATTGCGGGATGCCGTTGTAAATAAAAGAAGCCCGGGTTCACCGGGCTTCTCTTGTTTCATTGGACTTCTTTCAACTTGGCTTGGAGAACGTATTCCCCCTACAGGCCCAACCCAACACTAAACATATGGACACTGGTGAGAACTCCAAAAGAGATATAGGAGTAATCAACTTTCAAGGTAGTACCGCCAATTTCATATCGGATGCCGCCGTCAGCGTGAAAACAAAATTCCGAATCCTTTGCAAAGAGCCCTTTATATCCCGCTCGTAATGCAATCAGGTTCTCGAACACATACTCCGCCCCCACATTCATATACTCTGCATCGTCACTCGGATGCAATGCATCGGCGGAGAGAGTCAGGTTGCTGTTCGCCCATCCCTTCAGAACATCCATCGAAACTCCCAGGCGGAACAACAGCGGCAAATCATAGGGATCGGTGGATAATCTCGAGTTGATATTTCCGTTATTGCCGGCGACGCTCGGATAGACGTCATGCTGCACTTGAAAATCCTGGCCATCGAGCTGCATTTTTGTCCCGTAATTCGATATGCACATGCCCAGTTTCAAGCCGTTAAAATGAGTATCAAAAAGAGCGCCCACGTCAAGTGCAAAACCGTCTGCATTGCTGTGATACAGTCTCTCATTGATATATTTCACATTCACACCGATCGAAAATTGATCGGTGAGATTGCGTGAATAGACCAGACCAAACGCATAACTCCCGGCATCAAAAAATTCCCCCGTGCCGTCGGGGCTTTCCGTTGTGGTTCGTTCGATCTGGTCCATGGTCAGAAATGTTGCATTGAGACCGAGTGTGCCGAAACCGCCGACGGGAACGACCACGCCGGCATAATTGAATGAGATATCAGCAATCCATTTGGTGCTTGAAAATGCCGCCTCAAAATTATTCATCCGTGCAACGCCGGCAGGATTCCAGTACATGGCCGAGACGTCGTTCGCGATGGAGACATAGGCACTCCCCATCGCCGTCGCCTGCGGCCCGACATCAATGGATAAAAACTTTGCAGCAGCAGTGCCGACCTTGGTGACACCTCCCTGCGCGCAGAGAGTGGAATACCCCAACAGCAGTAATCCCAGACAGAGTACAATAGAGTTTCTCATTTTCGTAGTTCCAATTTTTAAGTGCAACAGTCTTGGAAAAAACATGCGTATGTCGTTATTTTTCTTCATCGATGTTCTCCCCTTATTTAAGGACTATAAATTTGCCGGTTTTTTCACCTACGCCATCCGCCTTCACATGATAAATATAGATACCGTACGATATCTCCAGGTTGTCTTTCGACAACATATTCCATATCTCGGTTCCGTCATCGACCGGTGCGTTATGGGTCAGGGTCTTGACGAGCTGACCGTTGACGGTGAATATCATGATGGTGCAACTTGAGGGCAAATGTGTAAAATGAAGTTGCCGTTCTCCTCGTCCGTTGGAGTACGTATTTCTGGGTTCCCACACATTGGTGATGATATAGGGATTCGGGACGACCCGGACTTTATCGAGATCGATCTTTGCCTGTTCCTTATTGACATCCGGAGCATTCATGGTAAATTCGAAAACGTCATTGTCCAGGAAGGGACGGGTCAGTTTCACGGTCAAAATGTCACCGGGACCGGGCATCATCGAATCTACCGCCGTGGTCGTCGTCGCTAAATTGACCATCCAGCTCGCAATAAGCGTATCCGATCCGGGATTAATGGGCGTTAAAAATATTATCTGATCAGCAAGAGACCCTGTTTTATTGATCGTAAATTTCCCGGACCCGTTTGATCGATCCACTTCCCTGAACGCAAAATCGACTTTTTTATTTGTCAGCGTATTCATCACCGTAAAGTTCACGGGGATCGCAGGGAGCATCGTCGATAATCGGAGGTACGGTTTTGATGTATCCATTCCGACATCGCCGAAGATTATTTCGAAATCCCCGCGTATCAATTTTACCGGCGGATTCGTCGAAAGAGTAAAGTTCCTGAACTGGAAATTCCTGACCGTCGGGCTGCTCCATCGGGAGCGGGACGTATCAATTTTCAATTCACCCGGATTATTCGCGAACGACAACTGGAATCCATCCGTGATCGGCAATCCTTCGACTCCTCCGGCTGCGTTATGTTCCAATAACAAGGTATCGTTCGAGGTCATATCGACCAAGGTAAAGCTCTTCGTCGAATCCAATTTATTCGGCGACAGCGTATCGGCAAATGTTACGCGATACGTATGATTCCCTTTTATGAGTTGCTGGTTGAATATGGACAACCCCATCGTTGCGGTCGTCGTATTATTCGGCCCTGCAATAAATTTCGAATCTTTTAAGTTTCCAGGAACATACCCTGCCGAAGGGGCTTCCGGTTTGACCACCGCGACATTGGCGCCTTTTTGAATTTCACCGGATGCCTGGACCGCTATAAATTTTGAGCATTCCGACGGATCAATTTTTGCGCTCGCATCACCATGATCATACGATGTGACGGCGTAATAATACGTTGTCCCGTTGGTCACATTCGTATCGGTCCAGTAATGCTTCAGTCCGGTATCATTGCCCAGGTAAAAATGCACGCCTTGCGTGGCAACTTCTGCAAACCCTTTTATGCCATTCGCGAGATCGTATTGAACCTCCGGCTTGCGGAAAATAACTCCGCCGTATCCGTCGGTAATGGGTGTTGCGTCGGTCCAGCCTGCATCCGTCGAACGATAAATTTTATATCCTTCAAAATCTTTTCCGCCGGGATCACTGCTGACCGGATCCACAGATTCTTCTGCACCGCTGTCCCAGAAGAGCGTCACCTTATGATCACCTGCCACCGCTTTCACCACCGGAATATCCGGGGCTTTGGCAAAATTGTAATTAAGATCATAGGCTTTGGCCACATTAAATTTTGTTCTGTATAACTGTGAGGTATCCTGTCCGGTGGGTTCTGCACCTGCCGCAATATACCCGATAGAGAACCGTTCCGTATGGCGAGGAGGTAACGGGAAATATCCGGACCCGTAGCTTAGTTCAACGTTGCCGACAGGAGATGTAATGAATGTTCCCGGAGTGAACACTCTCCAGAAAGTTTCATCGTCCCATTGATTGAAGGAAGATCCCCACGGGTATAAATAGAAGCTGGTGAGTCCGATCATATCGCTTTCGTTGATATCGGTTTCATCGAAACGCGGTTCTCCGTGAGTCGGTACGCCGTCTGTTTCGCCTTTATCCGGACCGGGATAACCGCGGTCATTGGGACCCAGGCCGTCAGCCCCGACGTCATCTGTCAGTACATTCCAATTTCCATTATTATCAATACCATCATCGCGCCTCTCATCTATTAAGAGGTTGTTCGCTCCATCGCCGGTAATGTAATTGATGTACTTATGGCCGGTATAAAGATAATTGGTCACGTTATTGTTTGTAATACCACGGTTTTCATCGATCACGCCGTTAAGATTATCATCAAATAGATTGTCTCCTATTTCCTGCAACGTATCCCCGGCCCAGAATTTATGGATGAACCCGCCGAAGGATACCGAGAGAGTATCGAGGGAGGTTTTCCCAAGCCGTGCCAGCGTATCGGCAAGTGTCGTGATAACACGCCGGTAATGAATATCAGTGTAATCTATTAATGCAATTGGTTCGGTTGCTGTGAGAACCTTCTTTTGAAACATACTGACCGTAATGGTGGGTCCGGGACCATTGAGACCATCATTATCATTATCAATAGCGTCATAGGGATTCCCGGGACTCTCTAAAAAGCAGGCGCCAAATACTCCTGTATGGATTCCATATTCCGTTCCCCATGATGAATGTCCTACACCGTCCGCATCCCATGTCCATGCAAGATTTTCCGATACATTATAACTCCCGCCATCTCCGCCTTCACTCCCTTGTTTTGTATCGCCGACATTGTTTCCGATTTTATACCCGAAAACCACCTTGTTATGCTGATAGGTGCCGATGTTGGTCAGATCGTTGACGGTAAACAGTGCGTCCTGAACAAGTCCCTTGGACCACTGGAACCCTCTCACGGACATTCGTATTCCTAATCCGCCCCTGCTGACGTCATTGGTATCCGGCCTGAATCCGGGAAATTCCTGTTTCACATAATCATCGGCGACAAAGTAACTTTCTTCGTCTGCATTAAATTTATTCCGGCCGAAATATCCGTTCCATTGTCCCGCCCAGCCGTCGGCGGAATAGTGGGAATTCGACGGATCGGCGATATCGGGCCAGTAGGCAGGCCACGTCCCTACGCCGACCGGTTCGATCCATTCCCGCCCTCCTTTGACCATGGCAATTTTATCGTTCTGCTTATTGGTGAAGCCCGGAAGCGGCAGGAATGTCCACCAGGCACCTGTCGTCTGATCAGGCCCCTTATCTCCGGTTGAAGATTGAATATTGGCCGCCTTGACCGTTGATTGAATATGACGTAACGTTCCTCTCCCCGTGAGAAATTTTCTCGCGACGGGATCATAATTATCATTCACTTCCGAAATGACATATGTATCTCCATCAACCAGATACAAATGTCCCGAGTTGATAGGCCATTCCCCAGCCCAGACGTTCGCATTTGATGAGGCGACGATGCCGCATCCCCACGTCCCGTCATTCCAGAACGTTGTCCGGAATTGATTCCCGGCATGGAGGCCTTTTTTAAATTCGGTATCCGTTCCGTGGAGATTTGCCATTTGGGCGAACAATAAAAACGGAAAAATACCTGACAAGAAAATTATTGCTGCTGTTGTTTGATAGACACGCTTTTTCATTCTCTAAGTCTCCTCATGTTTAATTAAAACCAAGTGACACGCCGACCTGCACTTGACGCGGCGAAGTGTACCAGCTCGGTTGATTGACAAAATCTTCAACGGTACTTACCCGCAAGTTATTATAGGGCCGTGCAACCTGGCTCGTCGTGGTGTAATCCGGCGTCCCTGAATCAGAATACACGCTTGTCGCATCCCTTTGATCGAGCAGGTTGTACACATTGAGAAAGAGCTGCAGATCAACGTTCGAGAGGACACGGAAGGATTTACTGATGGAGAGATCGATGCTTTTTTGATTCGGGAGGCGTGCACTGTTTGTGGTGTACCCGCTCACGGCAGACGATCCGACTGTGCCCGAACCTGTCGCAGGTGTCGGAGTATAGGGCAAGCCGGTCCAATATCTTCCGATCATGGAAACGATCCAATCCGATATCCCATAAATAAACTGGACATTGACGGTATGCTTTTGATCGAAGTTCAATGGGAGGAGCGCCAGGACCGGTGCTTGATTGTTCTGGATGTTGTTGTATTCATCATCTGGATTGGAATATGTCCCTTCAGCAGATTGGAACGTGTAATCCGCCCTGAACGAAAAATGATCGCTGAATCGTTTTTCGAGCTTTAAGGTAATTCCCTTCACATTTTCATAATCCTTATTTTTATAGCTGGAATACCCCGATCCCGTCTGTTGTGTTTCACTGCGTTTCAGATCGATCAACGGAGTTGTTCCAACCCATCCGCGGACGTCTCGATAAAACAGCGTCACATCGGCACTGATGACATCGGTAAATTGCTGCTGAAGCCCTATTTCGTACATCACGGTCTTCTGGGGCTCCAAATCTGCATTTCCCATGACGACGCTGGAGATCGAGCTGCTGCTGGTCACTTTAAAATCCGGATCCGCGTAGAGATATTGGAATTGCGGGATTTGAGAGAAATGACCGTAGGAAAAGTGCATGATACCGCGATCGGTTATCGGGAATGAAAAACCCAGCCGGGGACTTAACGCCATCTTCGCACTCGCTTTTTTCTGCATAATGGCTCTTCGTTCATCGGGAGTATATTTTCGGATGATACTATTCGTCAATAACGAATCGATGTATTGATCGTTGGTCCCGCGGTAACTCGCGGGCATCGGAATCCAGTGTGCATAAATATGTTCATTTTTAAACGGATCATAAATATTGGGGTCGTTTGGATCCACCGGCACGACGGAGTTTGCATCAAAATAATCGAACCGGAGGCCAAGGTTCAAAATAATATTTTTAAACTCCATTTTATCCTGGATGTACGCTGAAATTTCTTTCGGATTACGGACATAATCATTACGATTCAAATTTCCCTCTTCAGGAATTGCCGGCTCGAACGGTACTATACTGTTCCCCTGGGCGTCCAGTTTCGCAACGACCTGATAACTGTGAAGAACCAGCTCGTGGAGCCGTGCCTCCGCTCCAATTTTCAATTCATGAATATTGTCCAGCTGACTCGTCAGATCAAATTTTCCAGCCCAGTAAGACGTACTCCGATAAAAATGCGTCGGATCCATTCCGTGGTTCACGAAACTCCACGTCGTCGGTTGACCGAGTGAATTGGGATCGGTGTACCCGTCAGGTCCGTTCGGATCCGAAACATACGTATAGGCATCACCCCGGCCAATAATAGAATTCAATGTATCCTGCCCTTGCGGAGTATACGGATTGAACGTTGTTCCGTCCTCTTTCTTCACCAGATAGTTCACTTTTTGGGTCGGATCCGCGTACTTGTATTGTTCTGTTTTTGAAGTGTACCGCGTTGCCCGGAATTCATAGAAGGTCTTCTGTGAAAGCAGGTGATTGAGTGTAAAGGTTTGCGTTAACCCCTCGCTATGATTTTCCGGAAGACCATACGGATCATATTTATAATCATGCGATGTAATATTTCCGTTAAAATAATTTCTATCCTGCTGGGATTTATTCCAGAAGACCCCATAGCCAATTTTCAGAGAGTTGCTCAGGTGGTAGTTTAATTTTCCCTGGATGGAGGTGGATTTGTTTGGATTCATAGGGACAATGGAACTATCTCCCGGAGCGCCGTTCGGTTTGTACCAATTGACGCCGTAATAATATCCTTCATCATAAAAATGCCGTCCCATCACAAAGAACTTCACCGCGCTGAGGAGAGGCACCGGGCCGCTCAAGTTCAACTCTGCATTATAAATGGGATTAATTTTTTTCAGCGGATATTCCCTCTGACTGTTCACGATTTTTGTATTTCCGGCGGGATCCGCTTCGGTCGTCACACTTTTGTACATGCTGAATCCGGCGTCATTGCTGATATAATCTCCGCCGTACACTTTAATCTGACCGGTATATTTTTCCTCGCCCTCTTTTGTGATCGTATTCACAATGCCGGACATGGCCTGACCGTATTCCGCATTGAATGTTCCGCTGATCACCTGGAGTTCTTGAATCGCCGCATTCTCAACGCGTACTCCATTCGATCCGTCGTACACATCGGTCGTTGCAATGCCGTCCACCCAGTACGAGACTTCACCGGTCCTGCCGCCGCGAATATGAAGGCTGCGGCGTGCTTCGACAATACCTGCATCCAACCGGAGGACGTCTGAAATGGTCTGGACCGGTAAATTCTTCAACTGATCAGCACTGACGGAAGAAAGAGAGCCGGTGTTATCTTTTGTGACGAGCGGCCGTTCCGCGGTAATGACCATCGTTTCCAGTTGAACAGATTCTTCCTGCAGCTGTGCATCCAGTTTGGTGGTAAGATCGACGTTTACTTTTATGTTGTCGATGCGCAGTGACCGGTACCCGACCATGGAAATGGTCGCGCTGTAGATCCCCGGCGGAATATTGACAATCGTGTAATTCCCGTCAAGGTCGGTCGTTGCGCCGAGCGACGTTCCACTGAGAACGATATTCGTGGAGATCAATGCTTCCCCTTTTGCCGCATCGGTGATGGTACCGCTGATTTTGCCCGTAGTACCGGCAACAACCGTACTCATCATCGCCATACATACAAGCAGCGCAATTAAAAATAGTTTCCATTGTTCATTCATATTAATTGCCTTTCGTATTATGAGGTTAATGCTTTATGAGTTTTATACACGTACCATTTTCAATTTCATGAGCGACAGGTTATTCCCTGGAAGCGCCGCCCCGTTTATATTTCGAGGGACTCAATTCCGGAAAATCGGGTACGAGAACAGGATACGGCATTCCGGGCTTGACGGCAACCATATCTTTTTTTGTTAATACGATTTTCGAGAACGCAGAATCGTTGACTGACGCCAATTTGCCATAGGTCATCCACATATCATTCACCACCGATTCCCAATACTTTAGAATTCCCGGCCCGTCATCTTTGACAATTTTCCCTTCCTGCAATGCCGTGTCAATCACATTTCTTTGTTCTTCATTTGCCAGGAATGCATCTTTCCACATATTCACTTTCTGGGTAATATCTTCTCCCTGATCCAGTGATTTTTTATATGCTTCCCTGGTCAGGCAATGGTCTTTCATAATATCGATGACCGCTAATCTGAATTGCGCGTTGAAATTTGCGCTGTCAAGGTCGATGCTTCGGAATAATAACGGCCGCGACATCAGTTCATTTTTAAAATCACCCACCGTCCAGAGGCGGTCCTCAAACGTAAAGAACGGCGATGCCGGATCCACTCCGTTCGGACCGACGGGGATTTCCGGTATAAAATTGCCCGATGATACAAATTTCTGCTGCTCGGAAATATATTTTTCCCGTATCCTGTTTGCGAGGAGAAGGAAGGTCTTTTTATCGAATTCTATTTTCTTCCCATGCATCACTCCTGCATGGTAGGCCTGCCAGATTTTCGACGCCGCGATCGTATGTTCCTTTTTTCGTACTTCGTTCCATCGCTCCTGCTGATCGACGCCGCTGAGCAGGGGATAGGCAGTCCAGTTGACTACTTTCATGACCAGATAGTCATCAGGCCCAAGTTCGATCGGTCCTATCACATCGCCCACATGGAGCGGTTTTGAATACAATGCCTCGTGAACGGTATCCGGTTCTGAATCGTTATAGGTCACTTTATGCATCGGTCGTTTTTCTGCGAACTCGGAGAGATACTTGAACAGCCCGCCGATCGCTCCCGGTGTGGAATCCATGAATGCTTTTACTTCTTGCGCTCTCTCTTTATGCAGTCTGTAAAACTCAAGTTCATATTCCCGTTGAGACAGTTTATAGGCATTTTTTAACGTATTCGTATCTACCTTCGCTTTCGTAAATGCGACGGTGGTATACAGTTTTTCCCGCATCGCCTGCTCTTTGACGCCTTTCAAGCGGGCGTGAAACCCGGGATTTGACGCAAGTAAATTCTTCTTTTCCGCCTCCAGTGCAAGAATTTTTTCAAGGAGCAAATTATTCAATGCGATGGATTTATCCTTAGAGTTATCCGGCCTGACGGTCAACTCGCAGCGCTGCATAAATTCAGCGCCGGTAATTTCCTTGGTCCCCACTTTGGCAAGAACATCGTGGTTCCACTGTCCCTGTACACTCCCGATCCCCAAACAAAGACCAAGCGCCACCAGGACTACTCCTGCTTTAAAATTTCGAATACGCACAACGATCTCTCTCATAAAATAAATTTTCAAATTATGGTGCGCCATCGAATGAACATTTTTTTTGGTATCAATTGACATTCGTCGTCGGAGGATCATGCGTGTCTGGGAAATCACCCGCATGTCACGGTCTGTTGCGATCGTTCATTGATATTTACAATTTTATCTGCGAAGAATCCAAGAATTTCAAAAAAATACTTCCGCGGAGAGACGCTGATTCGCTTATGCTCCGCTCCATTTTTCCCCATCTCTCTGCCCCCTTTTCGTATGAGAAGGGGGCAGAGCAGAATGAGAATTCAACCTGATTCCTCTCCAGTGAGAAGTATTATTTCATAAGAACGAGCTTCTTCACATCACTATAGGAATCGGCCTTCAGCTTGTAGAAATATATACCGCTGGCCAGCGTTGAGGCATCCAACGTCACCTTATGCGAGCCCGCGTTATAACTTCCTTTCGCTACCACTTTCACTTCCTGACCCAAGAGGTTGATAACGGTTAATCGAATTTCGCTTTTCACCGGCAATGAAAATTCGATCGTGGTTATCGGATTAAACGGATTGGGATAATTCTGCTGCAGGCTGAATGTTCCCGGAACACTATTGGGTGTATTGTGGACGGCATCCGGGTTCAGGGCTCCATAATACCAGACCTTATCGCTGTCATTATGATAGGTTTGAGGAACCTGCGGGCTGACGGCAACATATTTTAATTTATTATTGGCTAAGAACGTTACGGATCCATGCAACTGCGGATTGGACCATAAAACATCGGCCATCCCAGACGACCATGAAATCATACTGCGCCGCTGTGTATCGTCGTTATCCGCAACCTGGATGACTTCACCGAATTTTCCTCCCACTCCGGGTTGGATCCGGTTTGTCCCGGCGCTATTGCTGACTGAATTGATGGGCAGGCGCCATTCGAGGACATATCCATCCGATGTGACTTTTCGCGCATAGTCATTAATGGTGGAAACCCACGCCACACCATTCTGGAACAGGTTTTTATCAACGCTGAGATTATCCACCGCTTCAGGCACCTGGGCATCATCAACACCCAATGCCGAAATACCCACCTGCAGTGATGCGGAGGTCGAAATGATCGTCGGATCCGGATTCAGTTTTATTTCAATCTTGTCATTCGACCAATTCGTGGCATTGTTATCAAGGACTATATCATCCTTCACTTCCGCATAGTAGTATAAATAGTCCCTGTCCCACGCGGTCCAGACAATGGCGGAACTATTGCTATTCGTGGCGGGATTATTCGTCGGAGCGGTGCCGATATCCCGGATGTATGCCCTGCAGGGAATAAATATTTTCCCGTCATCGGGATTGGTCAGAGTTTTGTAAAAGTCATCTTTATCGCCGTCAATTTTGATACCGAGCGGATCACCCATGGTATTTTCAATAACGGTCACAAAATCAACCCACACATCAAATGTTCCTTTGCCGCCAAGGAACATTGTATATTTGCAATTGGCATCATCCGCCGTCATATATCCCGATGTATCAAGGACAGTCCGGGTTGCCACATGAAGGCTTTCCGCCTTAAAAGGCGATAAAAAGCTGTAGGACCCATGATACTGTTGGATTCCCGCTTTAATCATGACATCCTTACTGGCCCGTGCCTTGAACATGGAAAAATATCGTTTACCGTTCACAACGCCCATCGGTTGTCTGAATTGAACATCGTAGTCGTTCGTTCCTGCATTCGTCACCTGAATATGGGCGGAGAGTGTCCCCTGAATCGCTTTTGTGGTATCCAGTGTATACGTCGCTGCGCCGGTACCGCTTAATTCCAGCGTCCACGGAGTTGTTCCTGCCTCAAAAAATCCGTTGACAATTTTTTCCGTACCGGGTATCTTCAGACCTGCCTCGGCGACAACCGGTGCATTGGATTCCACGACGGAAACATCGTCAAACCATAATTCTGTCCCCACAGGCAACAGTCCGAGATTGAAATTAAGTTTTGCAGAGGTATCGGTGCCAATTTCAGAATTCACAACCGAGTCTTTGAACACCTGAGCGACGGTGGTAAAGTCCATGGCTTTTGAATAGATCGTGCCATACGGATCATGATCCTGCTGCATCATGGTGGTTTCCGTCGCTGGGGCGCTCGCGCGCGCTTTAAAGGAAATCACATATTTTTTATCTTTTACGACGGCAAATTTATTGCAGAGCTGGATATGCCATACCGCACTTCCGGCAGTGGTCACCGTGACATGCAAGCTATACGTGCCCGAGATCGGATTCACGTTTGAAGCTTCCAATGTTGCTGCACCGGTACCGCCATATTCAAACGACCAGCCGTCCGCATTTCCTGATTCCAAATTCCCGTTCGTCACTTTTTCTTGTGCGACTGTCACACTGACCGCAAGAACCAGCGCAAGAAAATAAAACAGAAATCGCTTTTTCATATTCAATCTCCAAGATTATTGAATTAGAAAATCGTGAATTAATTGTTTCCCCTGTTGTTGTCGGAATGATCTATCCGACGTTCTTTTGCATCGATTTATTCATCGAGCATGACTTCAACAATAAATCTCTCTGTGAACGGGACACACCCCCTTTCGTTGCATTAATTTTGTGAATTGAGATTTACAAATAATACCCCCTTCTGTGATTTGGTTTACTCCTGTTTTTTAATCTGTTATTTGCCTTAAACCTACCTCATTCATGAACGCGAGTGGAATTTTCACATTCTTCCAGTTTCGAAATCAACAGGTTATCCGACGAGTTGTTTTTGAGCTGCGCCAGAATTTCATTCCCCTTGTCAAACTGTGATGTCTTGAAATATGCCCGTCCAAGGTTATACAACAGGACCGAATTCATCGGGTCTTGCTGCCGCGCTTTTTCGAGGAAGGGAATTCCTTTTGCTACCTCTTGTTGAAGAAGGTAAATCTGCCCCGTCCATTGGTTGACAAAAGCGGTTTGCTGATACTGCGACAACCTCTGCAACAGGTCCAGTGCTTCGGAATAATTTTTCATCTCCACCAGCACCTTAAGGGCGGGTTCATAAAATAAATCGACATAGGGAACCGTATAAATCAATGCACGGTATTCATGATACGCGTTCTGAAATTCTCTTCTTGCCTCATAATAGTTTGCCAGTGCGAGATGAGCCTGTTCCAGTGTGAGGTCCCCGGAGACGAGAATCGCAGCAGCGAGAGAATCGACCTTGGTCTGCGGGTGGAAAAAACCGATGGTCAGCTCTGTCTTTTGTTCTTTATTGAACGGCCACCGGCTCCTGAGCCTGCGTATTAAATCCGCGGCAACCACACTATCCAATGCGGTCACTCCCCATCGCTCTTGATAATACCCGGATGGTTTGATCAGGCGCTCATTCCAGAGTGCCGCAATAAAGTTTTCTTTTCTCATCGTTTCAAAAAAAGCATCGGCCATCAGAAAATAGCCGTTTATATTGGGATGGACATGCTCATGCAGCAATTCATTGCCAACAATGCCATGGGACGAACGAGATTCAAAATACGCTTTCAGCGGAACGACAGGGACTTGAAATTCCGCAGCAACGGAATGAATAACCGCATTGAATTCTTCCGGTGCACGAAACCTCAGAGCATCCAGATCTTTTGCCCAGGTATAATTTTTCTTCGCCTCTTCGTAGTTCCCCTGCTGTTCATAAGACTGCGCGGCGGCATACACGGTCTGGGCTGAAGGATAACCGCTTCCTTCGACAGACTCAAACGGCGCATTATTCCGAATATTGCTCACTATTTCACTAACAAGAACTTTCACTCCCGCGTTCTCTGCCTTCCGGATGATGCCCGTCAAATTATCTTTGAACTGGTTTAAACCCGCTTGATACTCGCTGCTCCCAAAGGGAATAATTTTACTCTCCACAATACGTTCCATCAATGTCGCGGAGGGGTCGGCATTTTTTGTGTTCGAGTGATTGAGGGGAAGTTGTTGTTTAAGAACGGCAAGAGAGTTTCTAATTAATTGATAAATTCGCAGATCCTGCAGGCTCAGGGAGGCCTTCACCATCCATCGATATTTGCCGGCCGACTCCATGGAGCCGACGCCCAGGGCGCCATAGTATTCGTTATGGCCTGTGTAAATGAGAATGGCATCCGGCTGCTGCGCCAAAATCTCATCCATAAAATCAAGTTCGGTATAGGTGTTGATTGCGGTCAGCGCCGTATTGACCACCTCGATATATTTGTCCGGAAAAGCATCAGAGAGCCGGCGATTCAATATGCGGGAAAACGTCACATTGTTCCCGTAAGGAAATCCGGCAGCACTAGATTCCCCCAAGACGAAAATTCGATACCCATTGCCCGGTTTTACTTTTAAGAAAAGGTCCTTCCGCGGCGTCGGCACATCGGCCAGGGTGGTGAAATACCGTTTCGCGACCTCTCCATTGATGCCGTCATACGGCGATGACGCATCAGGGATGGACACAAACAGCGGTATGCTGCCGCCATAATGGAATATCCGCAGACCTCCTTCGAGTACACCAAGGACAAGAAAGGGGAAGAGAAGAGTGAGAATCAAAAATACCCTTCTCTTACGCGAAGAGATACCCGCTCGTTCCCGCACCGGGAGGGGTTCACTATGTGGTTTCTTTTGTTTCACTCACGTTCTCATTCACCGGTCGCTTCAACTTCCTATCGCAGCAACAACATTTTCCTTGTTTGATGGAATTGCCCCGCGGCAATTCGACAAAGGTACATTCCTGAATTCAATCCCGTTGCATCAAAGCGGACCGCATGCCGTCCTGCCGGTTCAACTTCCTGCACCAGGGTTTTTACTTCTCTCCCGAGAACATCATAGATTCGAAGAGAGACGAAACTTTCATCCTTCACTGAATATTCAATGGTCGTCGATGGATTAAATGGATTGGGATAATTCTGATGCAGCGAGAATTCCACCGGCCGGGCACCGCTTTTTTCATCCTGAACTGCAGCAGGATTTCTCCTGAAAATTTCCAATGCACTGAGTTTTGCGTTATCCACCACACTCAGAAAAGAAATATTGATGGATCCGTCCCGGAGGTCAACCGGTACGACAACGTCGTACGCCGAATACTTGCCGGAACGAAAATATAGGTCGAGATTATGAATTACTTCATTTCCTTCCATGGTGACGGAAAATACCCGTGCTCCCGGATTATCCTGGTATATCTCGGAAAATTTAAGAACCACATTGTACTGATCATTCGGCAGCGGAATACTATAGCTAAAATTTCCGTATCGCTCTGTTTGATACAATGCATCATCCTGTGTATGGTCGATCGCAGCCGTCGTCGAATATGTCTGTCCGCCGGAAACAAATCCGCTCGCCGCATCCCCCGTAAATTGAATCCCGCCTGCAGACTGAAATGCGCTTCCCCCGGCGTTCACGGCAATGAGCGATGTTCCATTATTGCTTCGCGGAGTGCTGATGATAACATCGGCACTGGGTCCTGAAATATTTTGGGCATCAAAGGCTTTCACTCTATACGTATATTCCGTGGATGCAAGAAGACCGGTATCCGTGTACGATGTGTCCGTGGAATTGAGTCTTGCCAGCTGCTGAAAACTTCCACTCTTCTTTATTTCTACAATATATCCCGATACATCACCCGGTGCGGCATTCCACGTGAGCTGGACCATACTCGGGTTTACTGCGGAACTCCGAATATTTTTTGGAGCGGCCAATACCTGGGCCGCTGATTTTGCCTTCCCTTCAATAAGAATAGTCAACCCACTTGCGGGGATTGTCCCCGACCAATTAATTTTTATATGGGATTGACCGCCTGTACCCATTCGAGAATAAGACGTATTCGTCCCATTGACGGTGAGTGAAGTAACTGCCGACGCGGTATCCGCATAAAGATCCCATACATACAATGCGGAGACATTCATCGATCGATCCGGCATAAAGACAATCTGCTGATTTTGATAGGAGTCACCGGTGGCGTTATAATTCATAACCGCATATCCGTCCGGAGTGATGATCAACGCATTTTGTAACTGATGAGTTGATGTGTCGATCAGCTTCGGTTCAAGCCACATTTCGCCGGAATATTTATTTTGATGAAATCCAACGATATCGTAATAGTTGCGCCAGAGGACCGGAATGCTGATATATTGGTTTGTTCCCTGGGTGCTGGTCGCTGTCCATATCGGCGTTGTACTCCTGGGCGGGATCCCTAATTGCTGATTAAACACCAGGTTTCTATTTAAATAATTCCGATCATACATATCCTTTTGTAAACTCGACCATATAGTAATTCTATTGGTCTGCAGGGCATAGCCGGCAAGATGGCTCACCAGGTACGGCGACCATTCAGAATATGAACCCCCCGTGTATCCCATCCCTTTATTCAGGGGGTCGTAGTAATTGGAGATGGTGGAGAACAGAGAATTTATTTTCTTCGCAGTCCAGCAGGAATCCATCTTTAAAAAGTTCGCGATCCATGGTCCGCCGAGAGCGCTTTCACAATACTGCCCGGACGGGAACGAAGCACTCAAATACCTGTTTTCAAAACCGATCCTCGCTTTTTGAAATGCATCATTAAAGGTTGCCGCGGTCTGATGATCTCCCATCACTCCCGCAAGCTCATTCAATATTCTGTACGTCACAACGGATAATCCGGAGTTGTACGCCTGTGAATTACCGCCTGCATCATACGAACTGAGAGATGTTGAAAATGTATAGGGATACTCGGAACTGCCGTAGAGCCCAACCTGCTCGAGGATTCGGTCCCCCGCCTTGACGGCATAAGGCCAAAAAGAGAACAGCCGGGTTTGATCTCCCGTCGCAATGAACGCCTCGTAAAGAGAAATGATAAACCCGCAATTCAGGTCGACCCACTCATCAATGGCGCGGTAATCCGTATGCTCCGTCGCATCCCATGCGACATAATTAAAATTTTCGCCCACGTCATGATGGATCTGGCCCGGGAATGAACTGACATGCTGGGTCCGCGCCCACCATTCGAGTTCCCGCCACGCAAGGTCCGGGTTGATCATGGTATAAATTTGACGCGCGTGCCACATTTGATCCATGGTTCCTTCGGGTGTCCACATTCCTTCGGTGTGACAATATCTTCCGTCTTTGAGGAACACGCTGTTGTTCACGAGATTGACGAGTGAATTTAACGTCTGATCCTGCAGCCAGGGCGGAAGATTCGATGCACGCATGCGCCTGACCAATTCATTGTCTGTATTTGCAAATGAATCAAAGTTTTTGAGCGCAGAGACAGCGGCGTCATGAGCACTGCCCCACAATACGGAATACCTGTAATGATCCAGATTATCGCTTTTATACCATGCAAGGACAAACCGGAGTGTTTTCGATTCGCCGGGATTCAAGGAGACTCGCAAGGACAACCGGTTGGTGGTTCCAGCCAGATTATTATTGCACAATCCTGTCGAAAAAAATCCGCTGTCATTTCCGTATGTCACTGTCCCGTTCGGATTATTATTGATGACTCCAATCATGGCCAATTGCAGAGATGATGAACTGGACGAAAAGCCGGAGTCCGGAATTGCCGTTGGACCTGCATCGGTTCTCATTTGAAAAGCGACCGCCGCCTGCACGGAATCGCTTTGATTATTACGCACCGTAAATTCGTATAATGCACATGGATGCGTCATCATATCGACCGAGCGGGGATCAAACGGTATATATCCGGTCATATCCACGGTGAGACCATTGATATCGCCAAAGTGTACCATGTGCGCCGGAAATATCGCATCGTCGTTGACCGATCCGGCTTTCTGTTCCGCCGCCAGCTTTTGAGAGGCAACGATCGTGTTTCCCCTTTTTGTAAATATCTGAAATTGAGCTGCAGTCAATGGCTGATAATCACCGTTCCTTGTCGGCGAACGAAAGTTTGCGGAAAACGTTCCGCTGCCCGCATTATATTTTATCGCCCCGCTCCCCAGACCCCCCAGGGGCAAGCCGGTTGTCCCGTTGACCTGAGCCTGAAGATTGACAGTAAAAATCATGAGTATTGATATCCCGATCTTATTCATCTCATACCGCACATCGGAAAAACACATCACCTCGCACTTTTTGACTTTCCACCGCTCTTCTCTTACTTGACCAGCACCATTTTCCTGGTTTGGGTGAACCCATTTGCCGTGATGGTATAAAAGTACACGCCGGTCCTCATGGGAGCGTTCTGGGAATTATCCAGGTTGTTAAATGTCACCTTATGGGTTCCCGATTGCTGGATTTCGTCGACCAGTTTCGCCACTTCCCGTCCCAGCACATCGTACACCTTCAGTGAGACAAAACCGTCTCTCGGCAACGCATATTCAATGGTCGTTGATGGATTAAACGGATTGGGATAATTTTGCGATAACGCCCAAAGAGCCGGCGATGCTATCCCGGCATCAATAACATCGGTCATCCGTTCGCCGGTGATCGTCAGAGTATCAGAGGTGGCTTCGGCGCCATTTTCATAGATCGTGCAATAAAATTTTATCAAGGCACCAAAGTTAATATTCCTGAAAATATCCGCTGGAATGGCGGCCCCATAGTTGTAGAGAATGGTAAATGAAGTGGTCGCCGAGGCTTGTAAATGTATTTTCATGATTCCATTGATATTTGTATTTCGCTGCGGAATAAATTTAATTCTCAGTGTCTGGGGCGTTTGTGAGACAAATTTCCAACCCAGCACCGGAGCGTGCACTGCCCGGCGTTCCAGCACTTTTATTTCGTTTATCAGGACTGCAGCGGTATCCTGCACTCCTCCCGGGTTCATCTGGAATTTGACGAACCGTACAGCGCGTGGGCTGAACGAGGCAATATATTTGAGAATATTTTTTTCGCTGAGCAATAACGTGTCAACAATTGTCGTATCGGAAACCGTAGACCATGCAACGGAATCCTGAGAGAGCGCCAAGGTAAAGGAGAGATTGGTTCGCTTCGATTTAGTAAAATGAATCTGGATGAGGTCGACATCCGCTGCTGTGCCAAGACTGACGATAACCGGGGTACTCGTTGAAGTGAAACTGATTTGTGTTGCGGTGTTCCCGTCAGTAATTTCGGGCAGGAGCGTACTTCCCTGAACCACCGGCTTTTTGAGAGCAACGTTATTTTCTTTTAGAGAATCGACGCCTTTTCCGACCAGATCCTTATATAATAGTCTCGCCAATAGATCTGATCCGGCGATGAGCGGATGAATTCCATCAGGCATAAGGTCTCTTTTATCGAGAAAGGGGGTATTCAAATCGATGAGTTTTACTTTGGCTGAATCGGCAATCCGGCGGATCATCGGAATAATGTCGGCCTTAATCACAGAATCCCTGATATCATAGGCATCGGTAAACGAAGGAAGTGGCAGGCAAATATAGATTTCAGGATGAATGGGCCGTTGTCTGAAGGTGTCGATCATCGCATAGTAGTCGCGCATGAATTCGTCTTTATGGATCCAATTATACGGCTTCGAATCATTCGTGCCCAGTAAAATAGTGACAATATTCGGATTGAAACCCAGTGCCTGGGCAAAGAGCGGTTCATTCCAAATAGGGTAATCCCCTCTTTTGGTCAGAGTCCGTCCCGATACACCAAAGTTTTTGACATTATATCCTGCACCTAAATACCGGCCCAGTGCGACGGGGTATGCATCGAGCAATTTGGTCGACATGGCATTCCCTTCGGTAATACTATTGCCGACGCACGCAACACGTATCGTGTCCTGTTGTGAGGAGAGGATAGACGGAATGAGCGCGAGAATAACTCCCGTCAGAAATACCATTGTTGCCATGCCATGCTTCATCATTCGTTCCTCAATAACCATACGACCACGATCATTATTTTATGAGTATCATTTTCCTGGTCTGAGTGAATTGACCAGCGGTGATGGTATAAAAGTACACGCCACTTTTCATGGAAACGCCTTGCGCTTGATTCACACTGTTCCATGTGATCGTGTGCGGCCCGGACTGCTGAACCCCATGGACCAGCGTCGCCGTCTCCCGTCCCAACAGGTCGAACACTTTGAGGGAGACAAAACCGTCCCGCGGCAATGTATATTCAATAGTGGTCGATGGATTAAAAGGATTGGGAAAATTTTGAGACAAAGAATATTCTGCGGGACTCAACCGATGTTGATCATGGACTTCAGTTGCGACTTTGCCATAAAGAGCAATCGTTGTGATTGAGCGGGCTGGAAAATTTATCGATGATGGAAACGTCAACGTACTGTCGACCAGAACACCATTGCCGGAATCGGTCGTACACACCACTCGCCCGGTAGTCACCGTGAAATCTTGAACTGCAAGATTCCTGGTTTGAGATTCCGATCCGATATTCATCACCACCATCGTTACATTCTTCCCATCAGGACTGATAAATGCAGAACATTTCAGAGCGGTCGTATCACTTTCAGCCGTGACACGGGTCCACCCGTTGGAGATATATTTTGAAAACTGCCGCAACGTCCAATAATATTTTGAAATCGAGTAGGTGCTGGACTGCATCTCAATGAGCGGCTTGCCGCCTGCCCCCCACACCAATTGCCACCAGATATATCCCGACACATTTCCATCATTAATACAATTGTGAATCAGCCAGCCGGTTTGCAGCCAATCTCCGTAATCGTATTCCGACATAAAAATCGGTTTATCTGAATACGATCGCGCAATCGATGCAAGATTGGCCTTGAAGGCATCAGGGTCAATGGAACTGTTTGACCCGGAACCTCCATTATAGAGATGGTACGCATATGCATCGAGATGGTTCTTATTTAAATTTCGAGCATAGTTTTGAAAACTATTATTTCCTATTCCCGCGACTTCCGTACCGAGGAGTTTGGGATGAATTGCGATGTCTTGAATTGCGGTGTAGACGGAATCAAGAGCTTTATTATACCCGGCATTCGTCGGATTCTCCGTTGGATCGAGGATACATGATTCCCACGTGGCAACATAATTCGGCTCGTTTTGAATGCTGATATAATCGGCGACCACTCCAAACCGGGCGTATCCTGTTACCGCATCGGTCCAATATTTTGCGAAACTTCCATATCGATAATTTCCGTTTTTATCCTGTCTGATGGTCCCTCCATTTTCCCTGGTGTAGTTGCTCTTCAAACCAGCTTCGGGCGACCAGGAGGTCAGGAGTATTTTCAAATTATCGTTCGACAGGGCACGCAGGGCCGCAACATTCTTTGGTGTATAAGTACTATCTTCAACCTTCCCGTATCGGAAGGAATTTCTCAGTCTCAATATATCGAGTCCGAGGTCATTGATAATGAGATTATAGATTTCATCTTTTTTGGGATGAGACGCCAATTGATCTCCTCCCCATGCGATCGCGGCACCAAATCCCACCATGGTCTGATGCGTCTCTTTCACTTTGACGACCAAATCAGCAGCACCGAGATCCATCGGATTGATGAACAAAGAGATCAACGCGACGAAACTCAATAACAATATTTGTGGCACACGTCGGCTCATTATTTTCTTCCTTGCGATGCGGAAAACAATTTCAACCGGATCGCATTGAGACTTATTTCCGGGAGAGAACAGTTACTTCTCAACGGTCAACAGAATCTTTTGCAAATCAGAATCCTGAGAAGAATTACCAATCATAATTTCGAATTCTCCCGGTTCTACCGTATACGTCATCTGGATATCCGTAAACGCCAGATGTTCCGGTTTGATCGAGATGCTCACGGTCTTTGTTTCGCCGGGATGAAGATGAATTTTCGCAAAGCCCCGCAGTTCCTTCACCGGACGAGTGACGGAACTGAACTTATCACGGATATACATCTGTACCACCTCTTCGCCGGAACGAGGTCCTGTATTTTTCACATCGACGGAGACCTTCGTCGATTCATGAATTTTTATCGTCGCTTTATCAAGTTTCACATGACTGAAGGAAAAGGTGGTATAGCTCAGCCCATATCCGAAAGGATACAACGGAGTGACATCGTCTGCCAGGTATCCCCGCCGGGCAGACGGTTTATAGTTATAGTAGCACGGCAAGTGGCCCGCTGAACGCGGAAACGAAATCGGCAATTTCCCTGAAGGGTTCACATCACCGAACAGCACATCGGCGACTGCCGTACCGGACTCCTGACCCAGATACCAGCACTCGAGAATGGCGGGCACATGCTGCTGCAGTGAGGTAATAGAATTCGGCCGGCCGTTAAACAAGAGGGCGATCACCGGTTTGCCCGTTGCCAGAACTGCGTCAACCAACTCTTGCTGCCTGCCGATAAGATTAAGATTTGCCCGATCGCCCATATGCGTTTTATTCCAGGCTTCACGGGAGGTCTGTTCATTCTCGCCCAGAACGAGGATGACCATATCGGCCTTCTGGGCGACCGCCACCGCCTCCCGGATCATTCTCCGATCGTCCTCTGGATCAGGAAATATCACGGGATCTTCATTCCATGAACCGCCGACTGTAATTTTGCAGCCTTCGCTGTAAAGAACATTCGCCTTCTTTCCGACTTTCTCCCGAATGCCCTGCAGCACGGTCGTGTAATACTTCGGTTCACCGCTGTAACCACCCAGCATTTTTCTGTCTGCATTCGGGCCGACCACTGCAATCGTGCCGTATTGTAGTAAATCCAACGGCAATATCTTTCCTTCGTTTTTCAAAAGTGTTACTGTTTCTTGCGCAGCGCGCAGAGCCAGCGGCCTCTCCTCCTCCAGCCTTTTTTCAATCTGGATCAATTCCGGGCGGACATACGGATCATCAAATAATCCCATGAGAAATTTATACCGCAGGAGCGGTGCGACCAATTCATCCACAACGGATTCCTGAATTCGACCGGTTCTCACCAGCCGGGTGACATGGGAATAACAATCGGGGTCGGGGAGTTCAATATTGACGCCAGCATGGAGCGCAAGCAATGCCGCTTCCTCTTTATTTGATGCCATTGCATGACTGACGGCTTCTTCACGCAGATGCAGCTCGGTGATTGCATAATAGTCCGATACGACGAATCCTTTAAAACCCCATTCACCGCGCAGCACATTTTTCAAGAGCCAGGGATTGGCATGCGAGGACACACCGTCGATCTCGTTATACGAGGCCATGACGCTCAGAGCGTTTGCATTCTTTAAAACTTCTCTAAACGTAGAGAGAAACGTATCCCGCAGTACCCGTTCAGAGACATTGACCGTACCGCAGTTCATACCCGATTCCGGCTCACCGTGTGCCGCAAAATGTTTCAGGGTTGCGATCATGTGCTTTTGGTCTTTAAATGTGCCGTCGCCCTGGAACCCACGCACCGCAGCGATTCCCATTTGAGCGACGAGGAATGGATCTTCGCCAAAAGTTTCTTCGACTCTTCCCCATCTCGGATCGCGCGCCACATCGACGACCGGCGTGAGCGCTTGATGAGCACCACGGCATCGAGTATCTTCGGCAATGGTCGAATAAATTTCCTCGAGAAGTGATGGATGAAATGTGGAGGCCAA
Source organism: Ignavibacteriota bacterium (assembly GCA_003819715.1). GTDB lineage: Bacteria > Bacteroidota > Ignavibacteria > UBA10030 > UBA10030 > Fen-1298. The sequence goes on from RPQN01000016.1 coordinate 61,412, forward strand.
TCCGATGGGCTGAGGATAACTGGTCGCTTCTTTCCCGGCAAGTCCATGAAGACATTCCTCATGGAAAATCACGGGAATGCCGAGTCGTGTTTCCTCAATAAAATATTTTTGAATGGCGTTTGATAATTCTGCCATGGATCTTGCCGATTGCCCCCCGCCGGTATCGCTGATCCGCGCGATCTGCCCGATTCCATTTTTGAGGCATGACTTCATCCGGTCAGTATTAAGATGGCCGTGCTCATCAAACAGCATGTCCTTCCGTTGACCCCAGATGCATATCATCTGGGCGGCCTTTTCTTCGAGCGTCATCCTGCTGATGAGATCGGATACCCGTTCATCGATCGAGAGCAATGGATTCTTGTATCGGGGAATAAGCGTCTGTACTGAATTGGAAGGTACGGTATCAACCACCATAGTCCATGTCCATAATGAATCCGCTTGGAATGTTCAGTTCATTCAAGAGTTCACCACCCTCGGATTTTTTTCTTCATCCAGGCGGATCAAATAATTATTTAATTCAAATCCTTTTTTGACGATGACGTCATTAATTCACATTTAATGAAATTCAAGGTAAATCAATTCAATATTGAGCAATTAATTCGATTTATATGAAATTCATGCCAGCAACAAATAAATGGGTTAAAACGTAATTGAACCGATTCAATAGTAATAATGAAGAACCAGATAAGCAAGTTAAAAAAAGGCTGTTCATTGTAATCTTTTTTTACGGAGGCGGGACAAAAAGAACCCTTAAGAACAACAGGTTTTGAGCCGCAAAAACGGGACCGGGACAATTGAATTTATTGGACTATTATAATTCCAATGTCTTCAACCTGCTGCTCACAATACTGGTCAATCGTTTTTTGCGGAAAGAGGCACGAAATCATCGGTATGACTTAACCTCGGCCAAGAATATCCATACAACGCAATGAACACAAAACAACCCATCGGCATCAGAAATCCAACAGACATATTGTAGGTATCGCCGAGATATCCCATGAGTTTGGGCATAATAGCGCCGCCGATAATTGCCATGACAATATACCCTGATGCTTTTTTTGCCTGGACCCCGAGTCCAGAGATACCCAATGTGAATATCGTTGGGCACATAATGGACATACATAAAACGCTGAGCAAAACGGCGGCAACCGAGAGCCAGCCGAGTCTCAAGACGACCAGTCCGCACATCACGACATTCACGACGGAATACAAACCGAGAACCCGGTGGGCTTTAAATTTTCTCATGAGAACGGCGCCGGTGGCCCGGCCAATCAGGAATAATGGAAATCCAACAGTTCCAAGAAGGAATGTCGCTCCTCTCTCATTCACAAAGTAATTCCCATCACGCAGCATGGCACGGCCTTTAAAAAACCAGCCGTCTGCCAATGGTTGTGAAATCGAAGGAAGTTCTTCAATGATATAATTTATGAAAAAACTGAATATCCCGGCCTGCGCTGCCACATAAAGGAATTGCGCAGCAACTGCACCGGTGAAATGCGGGTGCGACCACAGAGAGCGTTTTTGGCCTGCCGGCGTGATGTCACTCAAATGGTATTCGTCTTCAGTATTCAGATCGGGCATATGGGCAAAATAAAATACGATGGCCATCACCAGTACGATGATGGCAACAATCATATAGGGAATGTACAGCTGTCCCTGGGCGACCGCCGCTCCTTCTGTGGAATAAAAGAATGCACCGCCGATGATCGGGCCGAGGATCCAGCCGACCCCGTTGAACGATTGTGCAAAGTTGATTCGTGTTGCTGCATATTTTTTTGGACCGAGAACGGTCGTATATGGATTGGCGACGGTTTCGAGGACGGTCAGTCCCATGGCAATTAAACAGACTCCCAGGAGAAATGCCCAGAAGGCGGAGATCTGTGATGCCGGTATAAACCAGAATCCGCCGAGTGAGACCAGCAGCAACCCTGCAATAATTCCGCCTTTGTAGCCGACCTTTCGAGCCAGCCAGCTCGCTGGCAGCGACATCAACAAATATCCCAGGTAATGGGCAAACTGTACCCAGGCCGACTGCGCCTTGGACAAATGCAAATAATCCTGAAAATGTTTATCCATGACATCGATCATTCCGTTACAGGTTCCCCACAACAGGAACAAGGTGCTCACGATCACGAACGTAAAGAAATAATTCTTGCCGTCATCCGTTTTAAACATCTTTGAGAATTCCATTTTTTATCCCTGTGTTTGAACAAGCAACTCGACACTTGCCGTACACGTTAGATTTGAACAAATCGTTCTCTTGCCCTTCAAGGATGGGGAGACAGACGCGCCCTGCCTCCCCGAAAGGGTTTCTCCTCCTGGAGAAGAAATCTTGCTTGACGCCGCTCTTTCCAGTAATGTATGAACAGTATAGTGCAGAATCAATTGTCTCTTCCGGAATGTTTGACGCAGAAGTATTCCCGTTCCATGGACATCGTGCGTGAACCGCCGCTCCTTCACCCGTCAAAAATTTAACGAGAGAATAATCGCCCCCTGAGAATTTCGATTATGGGAAATGAGAAAAGTCACTGTCTTCCTGACCATGGGATGCGAACTCATCACCGCTCTCGCACTTCTGCTTTTTTATCGAGCACCTCCCGTACTTTTCGAAGGATGTCATCGGGACTGTAAGGTTTCTGAATAAATTCTTTTGCGCCCGCATCTAACAACTCCGATTTAATTTCCGGATCGATATAGCCGCTGGCAAGCGTTATCTTCACTTCCGGATTAATCTGTTTAAGCTTTTTAAATACCTCCGCTCCCGTCATTCCGGGCAGGCCGAGATCGGAGATGACGAGATCGATTTCCATACGATGCTCGTTATAGATATTGACCGCTTCGATGCCGTCGTGCGCAGTGAATACTTTATACCCCTTGGTTTCGAGCAGGAAGTTCACCATATTCAGCAGCAGTTCTTCGTCTTCGACCACCAGGATGGTTTCGGTCCCGCCGGAGACAAGAGACTCCAGTTCCGAGAGATTATTGGTAATATCCTCACTGGAATCTGGAACAGGCAAATAGATTCGAAACGTACTGCCGCGCCCCAGCACACTTTCCGTCTGGATGAATCCATTGTGCGTCTGCATCACTCCATAGGTCACCGAGAGACCCAATCCCGTTCCTTTCCCTTTTTCTTTCGTGGTAAAGAACGGATCGAACATCCTCAGACGCGTTGCCCCATCCATTCCCTGCCCGGAGTCGATCACGCTAATACAGGCATACCGCTTATGATCGGCAGTCGGGAATTGTTCTTGAATTTGTTCAATGCTCGCGAGTTCCGTTTTGAGAGTTAACGAGCCGCCATTCGGCATTGCATCCCGTGCATTGACACAAAGATTCAGCAACGCCTGATGAATTTGTGAACGGTCGGCAACGATATAGGGAATATTTTTAGCGACGATCTCTTTGAGCGTGATCACTTTGGGAAATGTCTGCTGAAGCATCGAAACCAATTCATGAATCAAGTCGTTAATATTGACCGCTTCAAATTCCATGTCTGTTTTTCGTGCAAAGGTGAGAATCTGGCGGACCAGCGCTGCACCGCGATGCACCGCCTGGTTAATTGCGGCAACACTTTCGGCATGCTTTGGCCCGTCCTGACCATGTCGCTGCAGGAGCGATGCATAGGCCAGGATAATTCCGAGGATATTATTAAAATCGTGTGCAATACCCCCGGCAAGCGTACCAATACTCTGCATTTTTTGCGACTGAAGAAGCTCCTGTTGAAGTTTCTTTTGCTCGGTGATATCCGCGGCCACACCCACGAGCGCGATGGGCTTTCCGCGCTCGTCATACACCGTGGATGTCGAAAGTTGGATCGGAAATTCCGTGCCGTCTTTTTTTTGATTGATGCGTTCGCCATGCCATCCGCCTTTGAGTGTGGCCTGAAGTACTTCCTGTTTATCGACATCCTTTGCCGAGGCGATATCGGTGATATTTTTCCCGATCACCTCCTCGCGTGTATACCCGTAGGTATCCAGAAATGCCTGATTGACATAGAGCACGATATTCTCCATGTCGGTCACACTCACGCATTCTCCAATACTCTTTACCGTGTGATTCAGGAGGTTCACCGTTTCTTCCGCGTTTTTACGATCGGTAATATCCTGGACCACCCCCATTATTTTTTCAGGTGTTCCGTCAGGGCCCAGAACGAGCTCGGCGATGGAAGCAATGCTCCGGATTTTACCGTCGTTCGCCCGTCGTATCTGATATTCCTCTTTATATTCTCCCTTCATCGCAATCAACCGATCCATTGCCTGATTCAACGAGGGCCGGTCCTCCTTCAATACAATATGTTGCACCTGCTCGAGGGGAAGTTCCGGAGATATTCGCTCGAATCCATAGATCCGAAATGCTTCCTCCGACCCCCACATTTTTTTGGCTTTCAAATCAAGTTCCCAGTTGCCCACGTGAGCGATCATCTGTGCTTTTTGCAGACGTTCTTCACTCTGGCCAAGCGCCTCTGCCGCCGCCTTCCGTTCAGATATATCACGGCACACCAGCAATAATCCCGTTACTTCACCGCGTCCATTGATCAACCGTGAAGAATTTATTTCTCCCCAGAAGGGGCTCCCGTCGAATTTACGAAGGGCGTACTCCCGAGCCTCGGATTCGGCCCGGTCCGAGAGAATCGTGCGGAGGCGATCGAGAATACTCGCGTGTTGTTCCGGCGCGATCCATTCAAGAAACGACATCCCGATCATCGGCCGCTCTTTGGGTGAACCAAAAATATCATATGCTTTGCTGGAGGCGAATATGATATCCGCACTCCTGTTAACGATAATGATGGCATCAGGTGTTGTTTCGACAAGAGTCCTGTAATGTTCTTCCGAAAGACGGGTCCTCTCTTCCATCAGTTTACGTTCTGTGATGTCGATGAGCATACTCAGCATATACAGCGTTGCAGAGATCTCGAAGAGTTCTGCTGAAACGATCAGGGTTCCGATCTCTCCGGATTTCCGCCGATAGGTAGTTTCATAATCCCGAATAAATTTCTTTTCTTTTAATATTTTTGCGAACTGCTCTCGGTTCGCTCGATCAATCCAGACGCCCAACTCGAGTGTCGAGCGTCCAAAGAGTTCCTCGCGGGAATAGCCAAGAATTGTCGAAATTGCAGGATTGGCATCAATAATCTTTCCATCACTCATACGGGTAATTGATATACCGATCGGGCTCGTATTAAAAATTGCTGAAAACCGTTTTTCATTTTCACGCAGTGCGTCTTCAGCCTGTTTACGCTCCGTAACATCTTCAATCATCGCAAGCAAGTATTGAAAATGTTTTTTCTTGTTGTGAACGACCGAAACCGTTACCAGGCCCCAGATCGTCTGATGATTCTTTTTTAAATAACGCTTTTCTCTCCGAAAAACGGGAATAATCCCATTGATGAGTTCGGTTATCGATTTTACGTCTTGATCACTTTCTTCAGGAAATGTAATGTCGAGAAAAGTCTTGGAGAGGAGTTCGCGCCGTGTGAACCCCAGCATCTTGCAGAACACGGAATTGACCTTTTTAAACCGGAAATCTGCACCGACGAGCGCCATCCCCAGCGGACTTTCCTCAAAGACTTTTTGGAACGGTTCATCGGTCTCCGGTAATGTATTTACGGCATGCGTTCGATCCTTCGGACGACCGGTCGTTTTCCGGGTTGCAGGATGCGCGCCCGTTTTCCCGATTTTGGATTTTGATCGTTTCTTGAGATTCTTCATGAGCCCTTCCCTTTATGAACGGATCCGGTTTTCCGGGTATCCATGGGACTTTCCTTACCGAAGACTGATCTCAACTTTTGAAAACTTTCACTGTTACTTCATCAGGTGATTCATGACTCACCGCATTTCATTTTCTGGTTTACCGTACACGAGTATCGACCGAGGTGATTTATACTCTCCGGACATTGTGTATCTCACGAGTGTCACCGGAGACAAAGAGTATTGCCCGCATCCTGCCAGAATCTACAGTACTTCCTTTTGAGAAACAAATTTCGTTCGCGTTGGAATAAAACGCTTCTCTGGCGCTCATTCAGGGGGTTTTATGAGCCGCCTTAAAACAAAAACGCCCAGGATAACCCGGGCGATTTTGCACCTTGTACTCTTTAACACCGACGGTGTTGCTGTGTATGACTCTTACCGATTGACCGCTTCCTTGAGGAGCCATTTCTTCCAATTGAGCGACCATTCTTCGACATTCTCTTTGGAGATTTGAGTTAATGGAACAAACATCCTCGATATTTTTGGATCTGTGTTGTTTATAATTTTGTTGAGCAACGATTCGACCGTTTTATATCCCATCTGGAAACAATTGACGCCGACAAGACTCTGCACATAACCGCTCATCACATAATCCAGCTCTGCAGGAACTGCATTTCCGGCGACAACTTTGACTTCACCCGGATTCCATTTAAAACTATTTTTCACAAGGAGCGGCCAGCTTCCTAATAAGATCCATCCTTCAATATTGGGATTCGTTTTTTGTGCACGCGTCACCATCTCAACGGCCCGATCTGGAATTTCCAGGTTATGATAGATGTTATCGGCCGAGAGTGTAATTTTGGGATATTTTTTAAGTTCATCTTTCAATCCCTGCAGACGGCGCTGCTGGTTCAGGGCATTTTTATTTCCGGCAAGGACCGCAATGACTCCCTTTCCTTTCAATTCAGCTGCCATTTCCTTCATCAGCATTTTCCCGAACTCAGAGTCATCCGCACCGCAATATGCAAAACGCTTGCTCTTCGGTGCATCGGAGTCAAAGCACATGACCGGGATGCCCTTGTCAGACACTTCATCGATCGTGGGGGAAAGATAATTGGCATCGGAACATGCAATCGCAATGCCGCTGACCCCAGAACGGGCGAAATTCTCCATGGCTGCCGCCTGCTCCCGGACATCTTCTACTTTCGGAGTTTGCAAATCGATAAAAATATCGACTTTGTACTTGGCACCCAATTCTTTTGCGGCAACGGATGCACCGGAATACGCAGCAATAAATACGGGATTCGTCGCAATTTTTCCAATCATGCCAATGGTGATGGAACGCTGTTTGAGCTCCTTTTTGTTCGTTTGTCCCAGAACCATTCCGGAGCAAACGATCATAAGAACGAGGTAAAATACAATTCGGTTTTTCATACGTCTACTTTCCTTTTGGTTATTTCTTGTCATGCAACAGCCGCATTGTCCATTTGCAAAACAAATTATTCTTCAAGATTGCTCCCTCTCATGGGAGGTGTTTCAATAACCGTCCACTCTTCTGAAGAATGACCGTCATTTTTCACTTCCCATAAGATTGAGAGTGTGGTTTTCTTTCATGATTAACGGTTGACCGCTTCTTTCAGCAGCCATTTCTTCCAGTTTAACGACCACTCGTCAATGTTGTCTTTTGTTACCCGCGTTAACGGGGCGGCGATGAACTCTTCACTCGGATTTTGCTGCATCACGATCTTGTTCAATAAGAGTTCGACCGACTTATATCCCCACATAAAACATCCCTGAGCGATGAGCACTTGCACATGGCCGCTTTTCACATACTCGAGTTCCGCAGGAAGGGCATCACACGAAACAATTTTCACTTTGCCCGGTTTCCATTTAATGGCATCCTTCATCCAGAGAGGCCATCCGCCAATGAATACCCATCCTTCAATTTGCGGATTCATTTTTTGCGCCCGCGCGACGGTCTCTACGGCCTTCTCTGCTATCTCATCGTGGTAAAAAACACCCTTCGGGAGAAGTTTAATATTCGGATATTTTGGCAGGTCTTCGATCACCGCACGAACACGACGCTGGAGATTCGGTGCATTCTTATTGCCTGCAATCATCGCAATGGTTCCGGTCTCGTTCATTTGTCCGGCGAGTTCTTTGAGAATCATATGTCCGAATTCAATGTCATCCGTTCCGTAATACGCAAACCGTCTGCTCTTGGGTGCGTCGGAATCAAAACAAATAACCGGAGTGCCGTTATCGACCGCGTTATTAATAGAAGGGGTCACCACATTCGCATCACTGCATGCGATTGCAATGCCGGCCGCACCCGAATGATTGAGCCGGTCTATCGCGAGGGCCTGTTCCTTCGGGTTTTCATTTTGCGGTGTCTCCCAATCGATAATGACCTGCACACCGTATTTCGCGCCTATTTCTTTTGCTGCGACACGCGCGCCGGAATATGCCGCAAGAAAGACCGGATTCGATTGGCTTTTTCCAATGACCCCGATCGTAATAGTCTTCGCATTCGATTTTTTATTTGCCTGAGCGAACATCACGCCGGCATTCATCATAATCAGACAGCCGATAACGATCATTCTTGTTCTCATCGTAGTTCTATCCTTTCCTTTGTTATTTATTATTCCGCTTGTCTTTGATCAAGAACCGCATCTCTCCATTACTGCTGCAGATGAATACCTTGTTTTTATTTTTCAGCCCAATTCCTGTGAAGCGCGGGCACTGACGAATTTTCTTCGATCGCATATTTTGAACGCGTTTTTAACTCAAAAGTTTTCTGCGGTGACACGGAAAATATTTCATGCTCTTTCTGGGAAGACAGTTTGAATTGATTGACCAGGTGTTGAAGCGCTTCCGTCAGTCGATTCAGATCTTCCGCAGCGCGTGCAATTTGCTGCGTGCCTGATGCCGTTTGCTGTGTAACCGTTGCAATGGCTTCCATATTCTTGCTGATTTGCTCACTGGTGCTTGACTGTTGTTCGTTGGCTACTGCGATCTGAGTCACCATTTGCGTTACTTTTTGCGAGGTCTGAACGATTTCCTGAAGTGATGCGCCGGCACGGTCTGCCAGCACAATCCCGGCATCCACCTGCTTCGTCGCATTTGCCATGGAACTGACTGCTCCATGGCTGTCGGATTGAATTTGCTGAATCATGCCGGCGATCTGTTTTGTGGCTTTTGTTGTTTGCTCAGCCAATTTCCGCACTTCATCGGCGACCACGGCAAATCCGCGGCCCTGTTCGCCGGCGCGTGCCGCTTCGATAGCGGCATTCAATGCCAATAGATTTGTCTGATCCGCAATATGTTCGATCACGCCGATAATCTCGCCGATTTCATCGCTCGATTTACCAAGGTTTTGGATGGTTCCTGCTGATTCCCTGACCACATTGGCGATTTGTTTCATTTCGGTGACGGTATCGGTGACGACTTTTCCGCCCTGTTCTGCGGCAACTTTCGCCTGCTCCGCGGTATGTGCTGTTTCTCCTGCATTCTCAGAATTCACGGCGATGGTTTTCGCCATTTGTTCAACCGCTCTCGCTATTTCCTCGGATTGTGTGGTCTGTTCCTGGGAACCCGCCGCCATCTCCTCCGTGCTCGAACTGATCTCCGCGCTTGCGCTCGCGACGGAAGCAGCCGTCTCTGATACTTTAATTAAGGTTTCCCGGATCGATCCGACAAACCGATCGAAGGAATTCTGAAGGTGCCCCATCTCGTCTTCACGCGGAGTATTGAACTGTGAATTTAAATCTGCATTATCAATACTGACTTGAATCGCTTTGATGTCTTTGACCAATACCCGAGTAAAGGAAATGACATAGCCGATCCCAAGCCCGAAAATGATCAGACTGATCAATGAAGATAAAATGATTTGCCTTGTGATTGCGGCAGAGATGGATTCCATGGAGACACCCACGATCGTGGTTCCCAGCTTCCTGTTTTTATATTCGACGGGCCTCGCAGCAACGACGATATCTTTTGCATCGTCAAATGCTTCCCGCTTCATCAGGGTGGTGATATCGTATGTCAGCTGCCGCGGATTGTGTTCAATAATAGACTTATTGGACTCATCGAGGATCAGGACAAACGCAACAGCGGCATCCCCTTTTGCCCAGTTGAATGAGGTTTGGATCAGGTCGAAGTTGCCGTCATTTAATCCCGCTCCCACCGAGAAGGAGAGCGTCTCTGCAAGCAGCCGCGCATTCCGTTCCGATGCTTCACGGCCGGCCGACTGCTGATTGATGGCATAATAGATTATTCCGAAAAGAGAAATGGCCAGCAGCGGAATAAGGAATCTGCCAATCAGTGTGGCTTGTAATGATCGTTTAAATATGTTCATCATGATGTTTGCCCTTTATCTGAGTGAGCGACTAGTAAGCATTTTTCAATTTTAATTGCTTTTGAGCTGTTTATACCGTTTTAATTTTCCTTTGATCGTATCGAGAAGCATTTCACCCGAGAAGGGTTTTGTCAGATAATCATCGGCGCCCAGGCCTTTCCCGTATCGAACCATTCCCTCATCAATCATCCCGCTGAGGAAGATGAACGGCACATGACTCAAATGATGGAGCTGCCTGACTTTTTCATAGAACGAAAATCCGCCGACCGTTGACGTTTCAAGATTGATGTCGGAGACAATGAGGTCGGGCATATCGTGCTGGAGCATGATCAGCGCTTCATCCGATGTATTAAACGCATGGACGGCAAATCCTCCGCCTTCAAGGACCCGGACGATCATTCCCAGAGTGTTCTCGTCGTCATCGATGACATAGAGTGTCGGTTTATTTTGATGATGACCAAATTCTGTAAGGACTTTTGCTTCTACTCTGGAATGAGCTTCTGAAGAGACATGGTATTTTTGCCTGAGTTCATTGATCACCGCCGAGCGTTCCTTCGCATTCATTCCGGAGGTCCAGACCAGCGTAAAGGCGTGCGCATAGGACTCTTCCTTCGCCTCCAGCTCCAGCTGGGTATGTTCCTCGGTAGTGATCCGGAGCGATGTCCGTAAATCCCTGAGTTGACTCTCTTCTTCAGGAGAAATAGCACCGTCGGCCCAAGCAAGGAGAAGCACCCGTTTGTACATATCGTGAGCTTCGTTCGCCTTCGTCGAAGACACACTGGGCTGCGCGACCGGTGCAGCAGGTCTTGGGGGCACCACCGGTGCCGGCGGCGGCACAGGCGGCGGCGTATAGACCGCTTCCGGCCGTCTGGGTTGTTCCGGGGGAACAGAGGGTACCGGTTCGGAAACGCTGGGAGCGGGAGCCGGAGGCGGAGACGTTTGGCCTTTCGCAGCGCGTATCAAATCCTCCTGGTGCCGTTTCTCTGCCTCGAGTTTTTTCTGATGCCATTCCTCCAATTGTTTCACCTGCGCATCTTCTCGTTTTAAACGTTCCTCTTCTGCGCGCCGGCGATCGGCATCCAGCTTCGCCCGTGCGGCATCCTCCATCGCGCCGCGGTTGGTCACCGCCGTTTTTTTCTTTGCTGCTTCTTCCTTGAGAAACGCGATCCGTTCCTGGAAGGCATAGATGTATGCATTCGTCGGATCAAGCCTTTTTGCTTTATCGAGATGCTCTTTCGCTTCATCCAGAAACCCTGCTTTAATGGCCTGGTCAACCACCTTAAGAATATGGTTGGCTTCCATACGGATTTCTTCAGAAGCGTTTGGTGTTGTTGTCATCACTTGTTGATCATTCACAATTTCGACGCACTATTGTGGATAATAGTCCTGTCCGGTGATTCGTTATGAATTCCACGGAGTTAACATCGTTCCTGATTCCACCATCGTCTTACGATTTCACCGACATTGGTCGGTTCACTCTTGCGTTTCCATTTATCAAAAAATTGTATGTCTGCGCTTGCCGGTTCAGGATCCGGCGGATCCATTTGAATGCGCAGCGGCATCGGAACGGCATCTCCGACGAACAATCCTTCCCCCTGGCGAAGCGAAGGGAGCAGGCTTTCCAGCCCGGGATAGGTATCGGCAACCAGGCGGCAGACATAATTCTGGTCCATCGGATTGGTCAGCCGCATGACCACAAAATTGTTGCATTGCGATAAAATCGTATCAGAAATATCGGACGGCCTCTGGCTGATGATCATACAGCTGACGCCGTATTTTCTGCCTTCTTTTGCGATACGTTCCACCGTGCGTCTTGCCGCCTGCGTCCCGTCGGAGCTCGTTGATAAGTAATTATGCGCTTCTTCGAAGACGAGGAGGATCGGACATTCGCGGCGGCTAATATTCCAAAAATTAAAATCAAACGCCAGGCGTGCCATAAGAGAAACGACGGTGTTCACGATATCGAAGGGAACGCCGCTCATATCCATGATTGTTATTTTCGAAGCTCCGTTCGGACCGAACATTTTTGTCAGCAATTCGGCAAATGAAGCAGAGTGAATATACAGTCTGGGTTTAAACATAAAATCGTAACGGGGGTCGTTCAATTTTGTGTCGAGCTGGACCAGAAACCGGCCAAACTTTCCATAGAAAGGGCCGCTTTTTTCCGAATCCAGCGCTTCAATTCTGGAACGTACTTTTTCGAAATCGTAATAAACGGGAGTATCAATCGTCAGAACATTTTTCAATTCAGGATTCTGCAGACGTTTTGCCTGAAAGACAAGTTCTTTCAGTACTGTGATATGTGTTGCTGCATGTTCGTCGCTTGAATTCACAAAGACTTCCGTCATTTCCTGAAAGGTCATTAACCAGAACGGCAGTTCGAGTTCCGTGATGTTGAGATACTGGCTGTTCTTCGGAAATGCCGCTTGATATTCATTATGCATATCGAGTATGACGACTTTCGTATCCGGGAATCCCACCACTTTCTGTAAAATTGACGCGACAGTGCATGATTTGCCGGAACCGCTCGATCCTATGACTGCGAGATGCTTGCCAAAAAAGCGGTTCGGATCGATATACGCGCGTTCATTTTCAAACAGCGAGAGCCGGCCGGTTGAAAAGCCAAACCGCTGGAATACGGAAAAGGCAATTGCGAGGTCTTTCTCTTCAAGAATATAGACGGGAGTCTCTGCGGTCGGGAACGTGGAGACACCGCGCTCAAAAATGCCGTTTTTGACCGATCCGATGAGAGAGATGATCATTTCATAATGGGATTTGGTCTTTCCATTTTCTCCGAATTCAAATTTCTTAAACTCCGACACCATCCCGAGCAGCACTTGCCGGCCCACCGGAACAAGCACATAGGTACCGATCTGCCCGATAGGATACGTCTTCCCATTCAACTGCAAAGAAAGACTTGCAAGCTGTGAATCAAGGGTGACCGTCGCAGTCGAAGTGGTCACTTTCCGAATAACACCGATTCTTTTTTGATCCCAAATCGTCTTTACTGCCATAATCGTTTATCTCATCTCTGATCTTTACACATGATGGTTGACCACCAGCAACTTCATTCTCCGCTACCGTCAGTAGGAGAGACACATAACACTTCGTTTACCATTGCCGCAACATCCTCAGAATTAAACGGTTTCTGAAGGAACGGCAATTCCTGCATGATCGCATTCATCTCGCTGCTCAGATTTTCCAGCATACTTCCCGTCATACCGATTATTTTAATCTGAGGATTTATTAATCTGAGTTCTGGAATAGTCGACAGCCCGCTTAATTTTGGCATGAGCATATCCAGCAATACCACGTCGATCTTATCCTGATTCTCTCTATAGAGAGTAATCGCCTCATCTCCATTATACGCCGTCATCACCTTAAAATTTTTCTTTTCCAGTGTCGGCCGAAGCAGATCTTGCATGGTTTTTTCATCATCCACCACCAGGATCGTCTCTCCATGGCCCATGGGGACGGAACTGTCCTCCGTCACTTCTACCACTGCTTCTTCATCCTTTGCAGGGAGGTAAACGTTAAAATCTGTCCCTTTGTCCACCTCGCTGTGCACATCGATAAATCCCCCGTGGCTTTTCACAATACTGAGTGCCGACGATAATCCCAGTCCGGTTCCTTTTCCGGGTTCCTTGGTCGTAAAGAATGGATCGAAGATCCGGTTGATAATTTCCGGCGGAATTCCGCTGCCGGTGTCTTTGACACTGAGGACCACATACATTCCGGGCACGGCGCCAAGATGCAGTCCTGCCTCCCGTTCGGAGAGCGTCACATTCTGCAAATCGATGGTCAGTGTTCCCCCATTGGGCATCGCGTCCCGCGCATTGATGGCCAGATTCATCAACACCTGATATAATTGTGTTGAATCTCCGACGACAAACCAAGTCCCTTTGGGACAATGCTTCGTCACTTTAATGTTCGGCGGGAAGGTTTCTCCGACGAAATGGAGCAATTCCCAGACAAGGAGTTTAAGCTGCAGGACAACGCGATCTCCTTTGACGCCGCGTACGAATGACATCAGTTGTTTCACAACGCCTTCGCCCCGTTTTGCGGAACTCTCGAGTGTTCGCAGGATATCCTGGCTCGCTTCGTCCGACAATTTTTCCCTCATGAATGGCACCGCCAGGATGATGGGGGTCAGAACGTTATTCAGATCGTGTAAAATCCCGCTCGCCAGTGTGCCGACGCTTTCCAGCCGTTGTGCACGAAGGAACTGCTGTTCGATATTCTTTTTATCGGTAATATCCGTGTTGATCGTCAGGATGGAATGGGGTTTCCCCTGTTCATCCCGGACGATGCTCCACCTGCTTTCCACGATGACACTCTTTTGCATCTTGGTGATCTGATGCAATTCACCGAACCATGATCCCTTCTTCTCTATGTCCTGAAGCGCGCGGCCGATACTGTCCACTTCCGTATTAAGCAACTGGGAAGCATTTTTTGACAACGCCTCCTCCTGTTTCCATCCGTAAATTCGTTCCGCACTGCTGTTCCAATAGACGATATTGTCGTCTAAGTCGCGCACGATAATTGCGTCCTGTGCGATATCGAGTAATTTTGCCTGCTCCCTGATTTTTTCCTCATCCCGTTTACGTTCGGAGATATCCTGCATATAAATGGCAAGCCCGTCTTCCGCAGGGTAGGCCCGGACCTGCAGCCATGAATCCAGCGCCGCATTATATTCTTCGAATTCTGCAAATTCATGAGCTGCCATGGCACGATGAAGCGCTTTATACGCCACCGAATCGACCGGAGAGGGAAATTCATTCCACCAATTCTTACCCCAGAGGTCTTCACGCCGTTTATTGACCTTGACCAAAAATGCATCGGACCGCGGGTTCAAATACATGACATACCAGGATTTGTTCACAGAAAAGAATGCATCGGTTATACTTTCAAAAATCGTCAGCATCTGTTTCTGCGACCGTCTGAGTTCCTCTTCGAGCCGTTCATTTTCCCGTTCCGCTCTTTGTTTTTCGAGTGCATTTTGAATCGCTCCGGGCAGCCGGCGGAGACTCGATTTCAGAATATAATCATCCGCACCTTCCTTCAGGCATTCGACGGCGATTTCTTCGTTCTTCATCCCGGTGACCAGAATGAACGGAATTCTCTCTTTCTTTTCGCGCACGATCTTCAGCGCTTCCAACCCGCTGAATTGCGGCAGTGAATAATCCGCAAGCACTAAATCCGGCGAGAACACTTCAAGCTCCTTCAAGAACTTGGTTTTAGAAGCGACGCGGCGTGCATTGTATAAAATATTTGCATTCTGAAGTTCCCGTTCGATCATTTCAGAATCGATCGGAATATCTTCCAGCATCAGAATGTTTAAATTTCCATTTTTCTGTGTCATGATCGTTTGTCACCTGTTTCGCTTGATGTTTTCTCTCCCGTTGGAAGAGTAAAATAAAATTGGGCACCTTCGTCCACCTTGCCTTCCGCCCAGACCCGCCCGCCGTGTCGATGGACAATACGCTGGACAATCGCCAAACCCACTCCCGTCCCCTCAAATTCTTCGGCAAGGTGCAATCGGTGGAATGCACCGAACAGTCGGTCGACATACTGCATGTCAAATCCGACCCCGTTATCACTGACGCAATATTGTGCACCTCCGTTGAACGGATGCGATTCGATATTCACTTCCCGTTTTTGTTTGTAGCGTGTATACTTCAAAGCGTTCGAAAGAAGATTCGTCCATACCTGACGCATCAGCGTTGCGTCTCCAGTGGCAGGGAGGAGCGGTCGGACCGAGATCGAAAGAGAGGACGACCCACTTTCATTTTTCATTAATTCATCGACCACCGTTCGGACCAGCGCCGTCATATCGATCAGCGATTGCTGCGGATCAAGCTGGACCACTTTTGAAAATGCAAGGAGCCCGTCCAGAAGTTGTTCCATATGATCCGAACTGGCGGTTATCTGCCGCAACAGATTTTGTCCTTCCGTATCGAGATTTGCCGCATGTTGTGTACTCAGCCAGTCACAAAGGTTGCGTATGGCCAGTATCGGTCCGCGGAGGTCATGAGATACCGAATAGGACAATGCTTCCAGTTCTTTATACGCCGCTTCATCACCAGACCCTCGCACGGCACCGGAGTGCTGCGCCCCGACTTGTTCGCGGAGAGACAGAACATCCTGCTGAAGAGCAATCCGCTCTCTCCGGTTTTTTTCCTGCGCCTTCACCGCCTGGATATTCATAAACAAGGCGGCCGTCAGCGATGCTGCGGTCCGCAGAATTTCGGTCCGCTCCGGTAAAAAGAATTGAGGATGGACGCTGAACAACGAGATCGCACCCACCGGCGTTCCTCCGCAAACCAGCGGCAGAGATAAGAGAGCGCCGTAGTTGCGTACCCCGAGCGACACCGGTGTCGCTTTGCTCAACGGGTCTTGCTGTTGCACCATCCTGCCCGCATTATGAACTGAGAAGACGGCCGGGTGAATGAGAATATTCTGGTTATCGAATTCTTCAAATTCCTGGATCGCGGCAGCGATCGTTGACCAGGTGGAATTACAGGCCAGAACTTCCAACGTGCCGTTGGAAACGGTCTGGTAAATACAGACGCCGTCCACCTGAAGTAATTCGGTAAAGACACGAATAATCTCTTTGGACAGTTCGGCTGGTTCCTGATGCCGCTCCATGAGTTCATCAAATGCCCGGAACGCACCGTGAATATTTAAGGGTGACAACAGCCTGCCTTCCGAATTTTCAAAAAATGATTCGACGGTGGCGGTACGTTGTTCCCTGTTCCCCAGCAGATGTTTCAACGATTTATTCTTCTGTTCATCGGAAGACGGAGCCGCTTCCGGTGAGCCAAAAGAAAAATTCAGATTTTCATTCATGGGATATTCATTCATAGACCTTCTCCTCTGCCAGAAGGTTTATATGACGGCACTCTGATTTTTGTCAATCGATCGAAGAGGTATGAAATTTTTTCGGGCGATGCAACGGAATCGACCACGCCTTCTTCCATGGCCGCCTGCGGCATGCCATAGACGATGCAGCTTTCTTCATCTTGAGCGACAACATACCCTCCCTTGGATTTCACACATTTCAAACCTTCGACGCCGTCTTTCCCCATCCCGGTCATAATCACTCCGAGCAGCGGGCCGCGAAATACTGCAGCGGCTGATTTCATCATAATATCCGCCGATGGCCGGTACAGTTCGTTCGACGGTTCGTCTGATATTTCCGCCCTGACATACGGTCCATCACTGTAAAATGTCATTTGTTTCCCGCCAGGTGCAATCAACACTTTGCCGGCTTCGATGATTTCCCCCTGTTCCGCTTCCTTCACGTACACCTTGCTGAGCGTATCCAATCTCTCTGCTAACGATTTCGTGAAATGCGGCGGCATATGCTGGACGACGGCTATCCCGATTGGAAATTGTTCAGGGATTTTCGGAATGAGTTTATGTAAAACTTCCGGGCCGCCGGTCGATATCCCCACGACCACCGCCTGCAAATCTGAAACCACACTTTCAAAAGAGACCGGTCTTGATTCCGGTTTGTTGGGGCTTTTTCTCCCTTGCGATGACTGGACGAGCCGACGCATTCGGAATCGGGTTTGAATTAAACGGCTCTGTGCTATCTGTTTGATTTTGTCGATCAGCTCGTTTTTAATGAACTTGATATTCGTCGAGATGGATGCGAGATCCTTTGAAATGAAATCGACGGCTCCTAACTCAAACGCCTGCATGGTCGAATAGGCGCTTTCGGTCGTCAGCGAACTCACCATCAAGACCGGTACCGGCATTTGTTCCATAATAATTTTTAGCGCCGTCAGGCCGTCCATCCCGGGCATTTCGATGTCGAGGGTGACAATATCCGGCTTCAGTTTGGTAATCTTTTCTATACCTTCATTCCCGTCTCTTGCAGTCGCAATGACGCGGATATCCTTATCCGATTCCAACATGAGTGTTAATGATTTCCTCATAAAGGCGGAATCATCGATGATAATCACTTTTATTAGATTTTCTTCGGATTGCTTCATGACCTATCCAGTACTTAACTTATGCGACTTTCCCAAAATGGCGGGCGAACAATTCTATAAATTGACCGACATCAATAACCAATATGACGCTTCCATCTCCAAGAATGGTTGACCCTGCAATGCCGGGAACATTTCCCAGATAATTTCCCAAAGATTTGATCACGACTTCTTTCTGCCCCTGGAGCGAATCCACGAGAAGCCCAATTCGTTTTTCCGCCCAGCCGACGACGACGACGTACGAATTCCGAGATGTCGTGGCGTCCTTTGAATGCCCGATAATGTCGGACATTCTTGCAAGCGGCAGGACCACGTCCCTCAGGCGTATCACTTCCCGCCCTTGAATGGTGTAAATATCACCCGGCTGAATGCTGATAATTTCAAGCACCGCACTCAGCGGCACGGCAAAAATCTCATCGACCACTTTCATGAGAAGGCCCTGAATAATTGCAAGCGTGAGCGGAACCTTCAGAATGATAATTGTCCCTTTTCCAACTTCGGAATCGATTTCGACAATCCCTTTTAACTTCGCGATATTCGTTTTCACCACATCCATGCCCACCCCGCGCCCCGAAACATTGGTGGCTTCGTGCTTCGTACTGAATCCGGGGATAAAAATCAAATTCAGGATATCCGCCGTCGACATTTCCTTTGCCTGCGCTTCGGAAATCAATCCTTTCTCAATCGCTTTCTGCTTAATCTGCTCGGCATCCATACCGCGGCCGTCATCTTCCATGGTGATGAGAATATAATTCCCATCACGTTCTGCGTTGACCACCACAATCCCCTGCTGGGGTTTGCCATTCTTCTTTCGTTCTTCCGGCATTTCAATTCCGTGATCAATCGCATTCCGAACCATATGAATGAGCGGGTCGTTCAATTCTTCAATAATCGATTTATCGAGTTCTGTTTCTTTGCCGTAAATTTGAAGATCGACTTCCTTCCCCGTCGTACGCATCAGGTCCCGGGCAAGAAGAGGAAGGCCGTTGAACACTTTTTCAATCGGCACCATCCGTGTTTTCATGACCGCCATTTGAAGTTCCGTCGTCACAAAATCAATCTGGCTGCTGACATCGGCAATATGCTTTGACATTTCAATCCGTTCATATTTTTCCAACAGGGACTGGGTTGCCTGAGCGAGACGGTTGCGTGCGAGAACGAGTTCGCCGACAAGGTTCATCAAATCGTCAAGTCTGTCGATATCGACCCGGATGGTCGAATCCGCGGTGCGTTGATGTTTGACCTCAAATGGTTCCGGTACGTGCGGAGTGGAATCCTTCTTTCCCTGCGGAATATTTTCGGTCTGAGGAGCCGCAGGCTGCTGCTGCATTGCGGTTTGTAATTTTGCAAGAATCGTGCTTAAATCGACCGGCTGCAGATCGCGGCTTTCAATACGCTGCAGGAGCACCGTCGCAGCGCCATGCACTTCGATCAGGACATCGATGATATTCCTATCGGCAACCAGTTCGCCCTTCCGGAGTTTATTCAACAAGTCTTCTCCGGAATGGGTCAGCTCGGTCATCTGGTTAAAGCCAAGAAACGATGATGTGCCTTTGAGGGTATGGACTCCCCGGAAAATGGTGTTTAATAATTCCGCATTCGCTGGGTTTTTTTCCAGTGCCAGCAAATCCAGGCTCACCCGATCCAGAATTTCTTTCGATTCGACCAAATAACTGTCGAAGATCTCCTTCATATCATCATCAAAACCGGCGATCTCTTGTTTTTCATCCATGGAGTAGTATTCCGACTTTTATTTCGAAGTGCACGGGAGTCATCTTCGTCTACAGCCCCTCTTTTTCCTGCCACGCCGTCACCACTTCATCGATCTTTGATTGGTGCTCGGGGGTTTTCATATAGGACGCATTGACATCGAACGCTTTTGGTCCGTCGATCTCCACCTCGACCTGACGCCGTGCATCGTCGGTTTTCTGTTTGGCCGTTTCGAAAAAATTCAGTTCGTTTAATAATTCCTTGCGGACGGATTCGATCAGGTGGTTTGCCGCCCCTATTTTTTGCGCCGTAATATCCTGCACCTGTAATGCCACGGTGATATTGCTTGTGTTATCTTTTAAATCGGCGAGGGTTTGCTTAATCCCGGTCAGCAGCAAGAGCTGCTTTTCGGTCATCGAGGTCTGGTCGAATTCTTTCATTCCAGTTTCCAGGATGTGGATCTTTGTTCCCATGACATCGAGAACATCAAGAATTTCAACGGTGGCAAGTTCTGTCGCTTGCGTAACGGTATTGAGCTGAACTGATGCATTGGGAATTTTGCTTGAACTTTCCTCAATGGCGTTTTTGATACGATCCAGCAATGTAATAACTTTCTGCAGTGCCGTGATCACGCTTTCCGTGGTTCCTTCAACATTTTCGGCAGATTCATCGTGTTTCATAGTGTTCACCTTTAATATGCTCCTGTGAATTCAAATTCGTGTTTGTTCGTATAAAATAACACCATCCTTATATTTGTCCTGCACGGGCCTTGCTCAGCAATGCCTCAACCATTTTCTTTCGCTCCGCTTCACCGACATTCTCCTGTTCGAATTGGACCGGCATAGACGGCGTCGGCGGAAGGGCTTCGGCTGATGATGTACTGAAGAATCCTGTGGTCAGTTGTTGGAGGCCTTCAGCAACCGCCTGGATGGTTCCCATGACCGCCCCAATATGCTGCTGGGTGATATCCTGTACTTGAAGCGCCATCATAATTTCAGTACAATCGCTTTGAAGATCTTTGAGCAATCGTTCCAGGTTGCTGGTCGGTCCGCTCATTCTCATACTCTGCAGATGGATATCCCATGCTTCCGCAAGTTTAACGATATCTTCGTCCCAGCCTGATTTATCGACGAGCGATTTTACGATTGCAGCCATTTTTTTTGTTGCAGCGCCGAGATCGGACGAGATCATTCCAGAAGCAACCGAAGTGATGACCTCATCGAGCGTGGCCACCATTCGATCCAGCGTATTCAAGATATCGGTTGACGCCTGTTCCGTTGCTTGCGTCACCCGTCCAAGCTGATCTGCCGCTTTGGGAATGTTCACCATGGACACCTCAACCACGGCCCTGAGATCTTCAATCGCGGGGCTAATTTCCCTGACAAAGGAAGCGATCTCATCAAGAACCGGAACGGTGCGCTCGCCATACTCGCAGAACACCTTCAATTCAGCGGCTTTTTGTAAGATGCCATCTAGTTCCTGTTGATTCATAACTCTATCCTCTCCAGAACGAATTGTTTTGAGAATGGATTATTCATCTGTTCTAGACTGTATTAATTTGAACAGTTTTGAGTATCCCCTCAATCTTCTCCTTCAATTCCTGCGGTGTAAACGGCTTGACAATGTAGCTGTTTACCTTTGCCTGCAGAGCTTCAATCACATCATGCTCGGTGCCTCGAGTGGTGATCATCAGGATCGGTAATGCGGAATAAATCGGATTCGCGCGGACCTGTTTAATAAAATCCAGCCCGTTCATTTCCGGCATATTCCAATCCGTGATAATGAAATCCACATTTGCATTGGTCAGCTTTTCGAGGGCATCTTTTCCGTTTGATGCTTCCATCGTATCGGGGAACCCTACGGTTTTCAATGCATTCGTAATAATGCGACGTATGGTGATTGAATCGTCCACAATGAGGATTTTCATTGATGTCATGATATTATCCTTTGTTTGGTGTTATTGTTGATATTCATTCATTTTCTCTGGAATCCATTAAAGGCATCGCTGCTTCAAAATGCTTTATTACTCGCGCAAAAGATATAAGGAAAGGATGGATTCGGCACTAGGAAATTTCCTATGTTCTTCCCGAATGCTGAATCGTCTTATTGACAAACCGAAATACTTCGCGCTGTATTGCTTCCGTGCTGAGCGGCTTTTCAAGAAACGCCACTGCCCCGAGTTCCAATGCATGGTCTTTATTTTTCAAATCCGTCATGGAGGAAAGGACAATAATCGGTATTTCGCAATATTCCGGGGTTTCTCTTATGGAGCGGATAAATTCAAATCCATCCATATCGGGCATATTGAGATCGGTGATGATCAGATCAAATTTTTCTGCGGGCATTCGTTCCAGTGCCTCCACACCATCCGCAGCCGTCACGACCCGGAACCCCTTTATATTCAACGATGCAGCGACAAACTTTCTCACCGTCGCCGAATCATCAACAACCAAAACCACCTTGTCCATACTCTTCTTACTCCTTTTTATATACGGTCGTCTTGGGAAAACTTACCAATTTAAATGCATTCGTAATCCTGTGAAGCATTTCCGAAGATCCTATAAAGAGATATCCGCCTCGATTGAGACTATCGTATAAATCTCCAATGACCTGAATTTTTGCTTGTTGATCGAAATAAATAAGAACATTCGAGCAAAAGATGAAATCGAAATGCGTCATTTGACGCATCGTTTGATGGTTAATTAAATTCTTGTATTCGAACCGCACGAGTTCTTTCACTTCCGCCCGCAGGCGGTAAATTCCATTAGTATTGTCAAAATATTTTTTCACATACAGTTCCGGCAACGACCGGATCGCATAGTGGCTGTATTCGGCGGCGCGGGCCATTTCGATCACTGCGGTATTGATGTCGGTGCCGATAATTTCGACGTGCAGGTCGGGAAACCGCGGCTTCAGATGTTCCAGGCAGAGCATCGCCAGCGTATACGGTTCTTCGCCGGAGGAACATGCCGCACTCCAAATTCTCAGAATCCGCGAGCCGTAATTTTTCTTGGAGAGAATTTCACATGCAAGTTTCTGCTGAAACGCATTCATTTGCGCTTCATTCCTGAAAAACGACGTTTCATTGATGGTCACGATATTACAGAGGGATTCGAACTCGGTCTCACGCTGCTGGCCATATTTCAATAATTGAAGATAATGTTCAAACTGGGAGATATTGAGCAGTTGCAGGCGTTTTCCCAGTCGACCTTCGATCAGGTATTTTTTCTTTTCGGGAAAATAAATACCGGTTTTCGAGTAGATAAAATCTCTCAGCAGAACGAAGGTTTCGTCAGAAAGCTTCGGCGCGGAGGGAATCTCAGTTCGAATTCTATCTGGCACCTGTTCAAACACTCTCGTCGGCTCCTCTGTCAAGCGGTTCCTTACCGGAGATGGACGAACCCATTTCCGCGGGAAGGCCGGCTGCGCGCAGCGCTGCGACAGCGGCTTCCTGCACCATGTCGTTCTCATCATCGACGAACCGGGCGATGCATTCAAGTGCACGCCGGGTCGGCATGGTGCTCAGTTGATCGATCATTTGAGCTCGGGACCACGGATCAAGTTCATTGAGCGCTTGATCCAGGAAGCTCACGGTCGAATCGCAATCGATCCGGAACAGCGTATCAGCAACAATCTCACGGTCTTCCTGGCTGGCGTCCTGCCAGGATGCAGTGATGACCGCAAATGTTCTCTGCAATTCAGAATCGTCTATGGAATAAACATCAGAGATGGAATACGAGTGAATCATTTCCGTCGCAAGTTTTCCCAGCAGCATAATCATCTGAATCCTGCCCCGCGACACTCCCTCTTCAAGACATGCCAGCGCTATCTGGAATACCGCCGGCCTGGCGGACATCTGCACGATCACCACGAAATCCATCTCTTCTGATATTCCGAGAGAGAGGAGCAGAGCCCGTGTAATATCCCGGCCTTTGAATTGGACCAGTCCTTTTGCCGCGCTGAGTTGAATATGCTGATTATCGCTGCGAAGCGCGCTCAGCAAATCTTCTTGCATCCATTCATCAAATTGAAATTCGAGATTGCACCGTTCTATGATCTGCACAATTTCATGAAGCAGGACATCCCGAAGGTGGTCCTTGAAATTATCATAGTGCGCCAGAAGTAATTCGAGCGTGCCGCCGTCGCCCACCGTGCCTATGGCATCGAGCAATGCGAAGAGATACAACCCGTCCGTCTTTTCCGCAGCCTGTGATTCCGTAAATTTGCTCTCGAGAAAATTCCGGACTTGAGCTCCGCCAATTTTTCCCAGTGCTTCGATGGCCACAATGTGTGCAAACGGATAAAGCTCGAACGTGGCGATAATGTGCCTGATCACGGATTCGCTCCCGATATTCCCGAGCGCTTCCAGTGCGGAAACAATAACGTTTGCATCTGCATCATTCAGGAGCGGCAGTAAATAATAAATGGGTTCCCTGCTTTTGATCTCTCCCAGGATATCAACTGCAAGTTTGCGAACATCTTTATCGGAGGACCTGAGATAGGGAACGAGTGCATGGACAGAGCTCTCCCCCAGCTTCACGAGCAGCTTTGCCGCAAGATTTCGGGAGGCGATGTCTTCGTCCTCAATATGATAAACAATCGCACGCGCCGCCGGCGCCCCTCCAAGAGCGAGGAAAGAACGAGAAACAGCATCCGCGACTCCTTTGTTTTCATCTTGCAGTGCAATCGACAAGACGGCCAGGACATTGCGGTCGTTCCAGGCAGCAAGATCCTCGGCGGCACGGCGCCGGACATCAGGATCGGGATCCGTCAAGAGAAGACAAACGAGATCTTTCGTTGTTTTATCCATAAGACTTGCTTATTCGGTTATTTTTCGGCTTCTCATTGTTTCAAATCAATTTTTGACACGGTGGAGCATTATTGAGCGATTCACTTCATTCCATTCTAAAAAAGGTTTATCTGAACATGCGTTAGTCCGACATACTGGGCAGCGCAATTAATTTCTGGACATCCGGGTCGTTTATATTCTCGCGAGTTATAACATCGACGTCGATATCGATCTTTGTGGAAACTTTTTTTCCGCGTATATAATCGACAATCGTTTTGACACTATAGTAACCCATCCGTGCCGGATCCTGTGTGATCAGGGCACTGATTTCACCATTCTTCAATGCTTCAAGTGCAGGAGCCGGTATATCAAAACCAACGAATTTTACTTTACCTGCAAGATTGAGATTTCGCAGCGCGAAAAGCATACCCATGGTAGATTGTTCATAGGAGCAGAAGACACCGTCGGCATCCCTCAGTTTATCCGCACTCTTCATACATTTATTCATAGTTTCTTCTGCTGTACCACTCACAAAAAGATCTTTCTCAATCAAACGAATCCCTTTGTATGTTGCTATTGCTTTAAGGAATCCTTCTTCACGATTCGTAATATTGGATTGACCGGTGACGACTCGCAGCATGACAACCTTGCCCCTGCCTCCAATAAATTTGGCCAATTGTTCACCGGCAATTATTCCTGCTTTGATATTGTCTATCCCGACGATACTAATGAAATCTTTCCCTGGGGTTCCCCTCAGGGCACTATCAAAAATTAAAACAGGTATCTTTTTCTTTGCAGCCTTCGCAATCGATTTAGCGAAGGCGTCCTTATCCAATGGTGCGAGCGCTATCCCAGACACCCCTTCGCTGATGCACTGCTCGACAAGTGAAATTTGTTGTGCCAGATCATCATCCTTTAACGGAGCTTTCCAAACGACCTCGGTACCTCCCAACGCAGCAGCTCCTAATTTTACACCTCCGTGTACTGATTTCCAGAATACAGCCGAACTGCTTTTAGGAATAACCGCAATCCTTAATTTTTCTTGTGAACGCACGAATGTTCCCATTGCTGACACAAGAACTATGATGGAAACAAAAAGAACAATTCGTTTTTTCATGGAACGCTCCTCTTACATTATTAAATCAATTTGTTATGAAAGCGCGTTTTGCAAAACGGGAAAACTGCCTGCGTATCGCCTTTCATCTCATCCAATCAAATTGTCGATTCAAGTTGGAGTTTTTCTTTATCGAGAAGGATCCGTTCAAGGTCTAAAAGAATGAGCAGCCGGTTTTCCAGCTTCGCAACTGCAGTGATATATTCCGAACCAATTCCGGCGACAATGGACGGCGGGGGCTCGGTGATGCTCCTCGGAATACGGAGCACTTCGCTCACTGCGTCTACGATAAACCCGACCACCATCTCGCCTAATTCCACCACTATAATGCGCGTATTCCTGTCGCTTTCTTTTGGAGGAAATCCAAAACGTTTCCGCAGATCGATGATGGGGATTACTTTTCCCCGGAGATTGATCACGCCGCTGACAAATTCTGGAGCGTTGGGGACGCGCGTGATCTCCACCATGCGGTTGATTTCCTGAATGCTTTGTATTCCCAATCCAAATTCTTCCTGTCCGATGTTAAAGCTGACCAGTTGAAGCATCTCTTCTGCCTGCACTTTGATTTCCTTGTGGACTTTTACATTGATGGTGGTTGTCATCAGAATACTCCTTTCACTGAAACGTCATTTCTTTGCGGTGATAGCGCAACGTTTCCGCTGTAACTGCGGGGATCAATTTGCAGAATAGTGCTTAGGAACGAAATCGGTACAACCCTGATTCTTCTATCAGAATTAACCTACTCCGGTCGGAAGGTGTGACTCATTTCAGGGAGGAATCGCCCATTCCAATGAAACGGGCCGCATGGTGCCCGTTCGTGGGATAAAATCCCGAATTCTCGCATCGTCAGAGAGATGAATAAACGGAGGATTGAGCTCGATGCACAGCTTGGTCCCCCAATCCTATAATTCAAGGATGGCCGGTGGTGTGAAGTCCCCGCACAGCGCACTCGGTGCTTCGGATGAGAGAATTTTTGCACGCAGGATCAATTCGTGCAGCATCAGAGCAGCAATTATGTCAGCAGGCTGTTTTGAAGAGCGTACGTGACAATTTGCGCGTTATTCTCCAGCTTCATTTTCTGCAGTATATGTGTCCGGTGAGTGCTCACTGTTTTAACGCTGACCGAAAGTTCGGCGCCGATTGCCTTCAGCGACATCCCCCGCGCGATCATCAACATAATTTGATATTCACGGTCGGATAAATGTTCATGCGGGAGTCGTGGCGATCCCCGGCTTACATTTTGTGCAATGGATTCAGCGAGCAGCTGCGAAATAAAAACCTTCCCCGACGCAACGCGGCGAATGGCAAGGATAAGCTGTTCGAGCGCCGTATCCTTCGAAAGATATCCGGATGCGCCGAGATTCAATGCGCGTATCCCGAACACTTCTTCCGGATTCATGCTCAACACGAGGATCGCCAAATCCGGTTTTTCTGTTTTTATTCTTTTAATTGCTTCGAGGCCGTCCAGTTTCGGCATCGAGAGATCGAGGACAAGAACATCAAACTCCTCATTTCGGACTTTCTCCATGACTTCGAGTCCATCGCATGCCTCATCGGTCACTTTTATATCCGTGACATCTTTCAGAATTGTCTTCAGTCCTCGTCGGACTATCGGATGATCATCAGCAATAAGAACTCGAATCATGAGATGCGTTCTCCATTCTTTTTCTTCAATGGGACTTCCACCGACAGCACGGTGCCGTTTCCCGTCTTGCCTTCAATGGTAAATGTTCCGCCGATCATGCGAAGCCGTTCACGGATGCCGACAAGGCCCAACGACGTCGTTCCTTTTAATTCTTTTTTTGTAATTCCCCGGCCGTCGTCCCGTATGGTCAGGATGACTGATCCCAGGCGCTGCGATAATTTAATAAATACATGTTCCGCATGCGCGTGACGCAAAATATTTGTCAGCGCTTCACGAAATACCCGATAGAGGACGGTACTGACTTGTCCTTTGATTTCCTCTTCTGCACCGTCGACCGTGACAACGCCTTTCAAGCCTGCCTTTTTTTCTACCTGGTCGATATCCCACTGGATCGCGCCAATGAGTCCGAGTGCATCGAGCTGCGGCGGCCGTATCTCTTTCGAAATTCGTTTCACGGATGCCAGCGCTTCATTCACCGATTCCATCATTGCGTTTATTCTCGCAATAATGTTTGCATCACTCTGTATCCCCTCTAATTTAAGCCAACTTAAATCAAACTTCAAGATGGTGAGCAATTGTCCCAGTTCGTCATGAAGTTCGCGCGAGATCCGTTTCCGCTCTTCTTCAAGAACATGCTCCAAGTGCTCCGTGAAGTGCTGCAATTGCTTTCTTGAGAATTCAAGTTCCTGTTCGGCCTTTCGGCGCTGGGTGATATCGCGGCTCACCATGACCATTCGCTGTTCGCCTGACGAGGTATAATAGACGCGTCCGGAGGACTCAAACCAATGCCAGCCGCCCGTCCGGTCCCGGTATCGGTATGTCGCACTCCCGCCCAACTTGCTGAGGATCTCTCCGATGGCCGCTTTATCTTTTCCATAGACCCTGGACAGGACATCCGTACCAACCAGGTCCATCGGCTCAAAGTCGAGGATCGATTTTACATTCGGGCTGACGTAGAGGTACTTATCCGCAGCATTAATTTCAGTAACGATATCGGTCGAGTTTTCAACCAGTAAACGGAAGCGCTCCTCGCTTTCGCGGAGGGACTCTTCCGCATGTTTCCGTTCGGTGACATCAAAAACGAATCCCTCATAATAGAGAATCTCAGAAGATTTATCCCGGACGTCATGGACCGTCATCAGGACCCAGATGATGGAGCCATTTTTTGTCTTCCACCGGGTTTCATGACTCACCGTCATTTTTTTCTCCGAGGAATTGTCCTTCGCAATAAATCGTTCCCGGTCTTTCTCATCGTAGTAGATGTCTTGCCCCATGTTGCATCCGACCAGTTCATTCGCGTTCTCATAGCCCAGCATTTCCGCGATGCTGCTATTACAGCTCAGCAGTTTTCCGGAGAGCGTTGATTGGTAGATCCCAATAGGCGCCCACGTCACGATATCTCGATATTTCTTCTCGCTCACCTGAAGCGCCATCTCCGCCCATCTGCGTTCGGTAATATCGGTGGCGGCCCCCACAATGGAAATTGTTTTACCGTCTTTGACGACCGGGGCCTCCTGTATTTCCACCCAGACCCGCCGTCCTTTTCTGCTCAACAGTTCGAGTTCATATGCTTCCTGCCGCGCACCGGTTCGTACAGATTTCTCCGCGATTTCACAGCCCAGTTTATTAATCGGATTGTCCGTCATGAACTCCTTAAAACAAACCAGCGCTTCATCCGGCTCGCAGTCGAAAATATCCCTCGCTTGAGGACTGAGGTACGTAAACACCTGATTGATGTTCCGTGAGTAAAACAGATTGGTGCTGTGTTCGACAATGTTGCGTAGTTTTTCGTCACTTTCGCGTAATGCTTCTGCCGCGAGTTTACGTTCGGTGATATCCGTGCCGACTCCGACCAGACCGACAGGCTGATCTTTCTCATCGACCACCACGGACGTCGAAAGAAAGATTGAAAATACGGTACCATCTTTTTTTCTGTTGAGCAGCTCTCCCTGCCATCCTCCTTTGATTGTTTCAGCCAGAATGGCTGTATCACTGACATCCGGATCGCAGGAGACAAGACTGATGTGCTTGCCGATCACCTCTTGTTCCGTGTATCCGTAAGTATTTAAAAATGCTTCGTTGACAAACAGTAAATTATTTTTAAGATCGGTAATGCTGATCGACTCGCCGATGCTCTTCACGGTGTGACTGAGCAGCTTCAGCGCTTCCATCGCCCTTTTTTGTTCTGTGATTTCCCTGCCGATCCCGACCAGTCCCGTGATCCGTCCTTGTTCATCCTTCATCGGCAGCTTAAACGTCAGCAGCCAGTCTTTCTTGCCGTCCTTGTCAATGAAAAATTCCTCTTTATTCATCACCGGTTTCCCCTGCTGGATCACCGTGAGGTCGTCCGCATAAAAACCAGCGGCAATATCTGCGGGATATAATTCGAAATCCGTTTTGCCGAGCACTTCTGATTCCGACGTTCTCCCCATATTGCGAACATCGGCAACATTGGCAATTGTTTTCCGGCATTCGGTGTCTTTCACGTAAATGGCATCGGGCAGGTTATCGATCAAGACGCGGAAGATATTGCGTTCGCGTTTCAGAGATTCTTCCGCTTTTTTCCGTTCCGTGATATCCTCGTACGTCCCCAGCACACCGATCACCTTCCCCTCCTTGTCGCGCAGGGGAACTTTACTGGTTTTTAACCATCCCTGGCTGCCGTCCGGTTTGAACTGGGGTTCCTCATAATCGAGCTTGGGGATCCCCGTTTCGATCACCTGCTGGTCATCATCGCGATAGCGATCAGCGGTCTTCGCTGAAGCGGTCTCGTAATCGGTTTTACCGATCAGCTCGCTGGGATCGGAATACCCGCAATCCAGGGCGCAGGGTTTATTGCATCCGACGAAAAATGATTGACGATCTTTCCAGAAGACACGTTGCGGGATGGTATCTAAAACGGTCCGGAGCATCTGCTGGGAAGTAAATAACGCCTCTTCGGCGCGTTTACGGTCGGTGACATCCCGATCAATGCCAATCGAGTACGATTTTCCACGCCAGAGAATCGGTACACCGACATATTCAATGATATTTTCTTTTGCATCCGGTCGAATCCATGTGAACGAGCCGCGGAAAACTTTTCGTGAGATCAGCGAATCCTGCCATTCCACGTCTGCCGGATCGTCGATCTTCGTTTGAATCGATTTTGTATTTCCGATCTTCAGCAGTTCTTCACGATTTCTGCCTGCCATCGCCGCGTACTGCTCGTTGCATTCAACGAGTGTCCTCTTAAAGGGATCCGGATTTTCCTCATAGATGCTTATCCCGTCGAACGCATTTTCGAACACCATGCGGAAGCGTTCTTCCGACTCCTGAATCGCCGCTTCTGCCCGTTTGCGTTCGGTAATGTTTCGAATAATGACAACGATCTGATCTTCCGGCAGCGGCACGAGCCGGGCTTCAAAGAACAGGGTTTGTTGCTGTATGGAAAGGGAATATTCGATACTGATAATCTTCTGGAATTCCTGGACCTGATGGATTGCATCAGTGAATTTTTCGCTCACCTGTTTGAGCGGCACATCCTGAATTCGTTTCCCGAGAAATTCCTTGGGCTGAAGCATGAGGTCTGTGGTCGCACCGGCTTTGTAATTCAGAATCTTCCCCTCACTGTCCAGCCTGAACAGCAAATCCGGTATTGCTTGAAAGATCGCCCGGGTCTCTGAATTTGCCTGGAGCAGTTCTTGAGAACTCATTTCGAGAGACCGCTCGAGCATGCCGCGGTCCATATCCGATTCCTGATAGGCATCGTTCACCGCTTCGATAAACTCTTTC
>RPQN01000017.1 GCA_003819715.1 Ignavibacteriota bacterium
TAAAAACATTTCCGACACGGGAAAGAGTTCTTGAAGTACTGGAGTCAGCGTTCGTGCAGAGGTGAGTCCCCTGTCGAACCCTGTTTCACCCGGGAAACGGATCTTTATCCGTTCCTGGAGGAGGAATAAAAAATGACTGAAATGCTTTCTTTCTGCGGCCTTGTTTGCACGACCTGTCCCATCTATATCGTCACCCGGGAGAAGAATAAAAAAGAACAGACGAAGAAGCGGACAGAAATTGCTGAAATCTGCAATGAACACTATGGAACGCACTACGGAGTTTCAGACATTACGGATTGCGACGGCTGCCGGATGGAAGGCGGAAGGTTGTTTTCCGGGTGTATCGATTGCACCATCAGGGAATGCGCAAAGAGTAAAGCGATAGAAAATTGTGCAGCGTGTTCCGATTACGGTTGTCAGAAACTTGAATTATTTTTTAGCAAGGACCCGTCTGCAAAGTCACGCCTCGACGATCTCAGAAAACGAATTTCATAATTTCGGCCCCGCGGTTTCTTATGAGTTATGGAACCGGAGACTTCCGGCACAAGAACTTGAGGACCTGGCGGGTACGTTTAAATTTAAATAAATCCGCGGGAACCGCTCCTGTTGTTTCTTGCTCATTCCTTCTTTAGCTCTTCCTGAAAATTTGATATATTAAGGATCAGAGATGCTCCTCACGGTGATCGAAATATTGGGGATTGCAGTCGCAGCGTTTTCCGGGATTATGGAAGCGAAGCGCAACAGCATGGATTTGATCGGCATCTATACGGTTGCATTTATGACCGCCCTCGGCGGCGGAACCATCCGCGATATATTGTTGAACCGATATCCAATATTTTGGGTGATTCATCCGGAATATGCCGTTGGAATTTTCATCCTGTCGGTGATCACGGCGCTCGTTCTCCGCTACAAGCAAATTATCATCCGGCCGTACGCGATCATTATTCCGGATGCATTAGCGCTGGGGTTGTACAGTGCCATTGGCGCGGCCTATGCGATGGAATTAAACGTCTCGTGGTTCATCGCCGTGCTGATGGGCACCATTACGGCAACATTCGGCGGAGTGATGCGCGATATTCTGTGCAATAAAGTTCCGGATATCTTTAAACATGGCGGACACCTTTATGCGACATGCGCACTCAGTGCGGCGGTGATGTACATTCTGGTGAAGTCGGCGACCAACGATCATGCATCTGCTGCGACTGCGAGCTTGATAACCGCAACAGCGCTTCGGCTTCTCTCGGTGAAGTTCGACATTACATTACCGATATAAAAAAAGATCATACGGTCCGATGCGTAAGGAACTGCAATTCTCTCAGGAATGTTGTTGAGACGAGACACACGTATGTCAAAAGAACGAAAATATACATTTGGCCCTGTTCCATCACGGCGGCTGGGATTGTCGCTCGGCGTTGATGTGATCCCGAATAAACTCTGTTCACTCGATTGCATCTACTGTGAAGTCGGCGTGACCGACAAACGGGGACTCGCAAGAAAAGAATATTTGCCGGCAAATGAAATCCTTGCCGAAGTCAAAGCGGTCATCGCCGAATACCCGGATCTCGACCATATTACCATTTCAGGTTCGGGTGAACCAACATTGAACAGTAAAATCGGAGACATTATCCGGGGGATCAAGGCGATGACCAAGGTTCCGGTTGCCGTCCTCACCAACGGAACTCTCCTGGATGATCCTCAGGTCCGGCTCGATTTGATGGAAGCCGATATTGTCTCGCCGTCGCTGGATGCAGTCACTACGGACGTGTTTCTCAAAGTCGACCGGCCCAACCCCAAACTGCGGATAGAAAACATCATCGACGGCATCAAACAGTTCCGCCGGGAATACAAGGGGAGAATGTGGATCGAGATCCTGTTCGTCAAAGGCATGAACGACCATGATGAAGAAGTATTCAAAATGAAACAGGTCCTGGATGAAATCCAGCCGGAAAAGATTCACCTCAACACCGTGATCCGCCCGCCGGCATATGCCGTGGCGCAGCCGGTGGAGGAAAGCCGCCTGAAGGAGATTCAGAAGATCCTGGGGGAACGAAGTGAAATTGTCGGGGTATTTAAAGAGACTCACAAAACCATCGAACATAACGCCGATGGACAATCTATCCTTGCCCTGCTCAAGCGCCGCGCAATGACTTTGGAGCAGATGACCGTTTCGCTGGCCATGAAAAATGATGATCTCTCCGCATCATTAAAACAATTGCACCAGGGAAAGTTTATTAAGTCCTATATGTTCAACGGCGAAGAATACTACCAGGCGCTGTAACTGCTGTTCCTCCCCAAACCGTTTTGATCCTCCGTTCTTCCGCACTGCCGGGAGAGGCCGCTCGCTTACAAATTTAACGTCAAGATTTTTATAATCCCAGGAACTGGATTGCTATTCCGCAGAAGAAAATGGAGATGCCGGCGAGTGCATGGGTGTAGCGTTCGAACTGTTTCGTAGGAAGGAAGCGGAGCCCGGCAATGGACCCAAGGACAATCCCCACCATCGTACCGATGGTGACGACTCCAAACACGAGGCTGACGATCACGACGTAAAAGAGATGGCCCTGGGCTGCGGGGTACATAAGAATGGGGATCAAAGGCTCACAAGGACCGAGAACAAATATGATAAATAACACCCAGGGAGTCATTCCGGTGCCGTCGGGCTGTTCGTGAATGTGCGCGTGTTCCTCTGCATGGATATGCGTGTGGCTGTGCGTATGACCATCGCTGTGAGGATGAATGTGGGTGTGCGGTTTATTGAGAATTGCCTTGCGTATCCCCCAGATCCCGTAGACCAATCCGAAGGCGATCAGGAACCAGCCTGCAATATTACCCCGGATCGACTCGACGGTCTGGAGATGGGCGACCGCAATACCAAAGCCGACACCGACGAATCCAAGGAGCACCGAGCTGCCCACATGTCCGATGCCGCAAAGTATGGTGACCAGTGTCGTTTTCAGCGTGGACCATTTGCCTGCCTTGGACATAACGATAAATGGCACATAATGGTCCGGGCCGAGGAGCGTATGAAAAAGCGCAACGGAGACTGCGGTGATTATTAATATGCTGAGTTCCTGGTTCATGGGATTCTCATATAAGATAACAAAATAAACCGAAAACGAGAACTGTTTTATTTTCTGAAGAAATGATCTGAAGGCGAACGTCGATCCATGACTCTTTTACGTTTGCGTACCCTTGCAAACTGAACAGAGGTGCTGTATCTTATATCGTTTCACCTCCCTGTGGATACTGTCTCGAACGAATGATGATAAAAGAATCCAGGATAAAAAATACCTTGACGCGGCAGCTCAATCAAAAGAGCCTGCAGAGAATTCGCGCCGCCGTCCAGAGCCTTAAAATTGATATCGGACAACCCGCGAATGATGCGCGCGCCGTGAAAGCGAACAGCGCGGCAAAAAAATCGAACCGGGTGAACGCCGGATATTTATTGCCCGAGTTTGATCAGATTCTCGCTGCGCAAACTCTCCCGCGGGCAAAATATTATATCCGGAGGCTGATCCGATCGCTCTCGGAAAAAAAGACGGGGGCAGCGAACGATCTGAATTTGCATCGCTGGAAGGAATATGAAGATATTCTCACCGACAGCCTCTGGATCGTAGAGAAACGCGATACGTCGGGCGCCCATCAGGGCGGATACTGGGGCAACTTTATTCCGCAAATACCGAATCAATTCCTCAGACGATATACCAAAAAGGGGGAATGGGTGCTTGACGCATTTCTCGGAAGCGGAACAACACTCATCGAATGCAAGCGCCTCGGCCGGAACGGTGTCGGCGTCGAACTGCAGGGCAGAGTTGCTCGCACGGCATCAAAAACGATTGGCCGGGAGGACAATCCCTCTTCATCCCGGACTGAAATTATTGTCGGCGACAGCACACGGCTTGATTTTCAGTCCGAACTTTCGAAGAGGAAAATCAAATCCGTTCAATTTTTAATGATGCATCCTCCGTATTGGGATATCGTAAAATTCAGCAGCAAGAAAAGAGATCTTTCGAATGCGAAAACGATGGATGAGTTTTTACAGCTCCTGGGGGATATCGTCGATGCCACCTATCCGGTGCTGGACCAGAACCGTTATTTTGCGTTGGTGATTGGCGATAAATATTCGGGCGGCAACTGGATCCCCCTGGGATTTTTTGCAATGCAGGAAGTTTTAAAACGCGGGTATATATTGAAATCTATTATCATTAAGAATTTCGATGAGACAAAGGGAAAAAGAAATCAAAAGGAATTATGGCGGTATCGTGCGCTCGCCGGCGGGTTCTATATTTTCAAGCATGAATATATATTTCTTTTCAAAAAACGATAACGATGATTGCATATTCTGAAGATTCATTTTCTTCTCCACAGAAAACAGTTCTTCCATGAATATCGCGTCATTTGCATAAAAAAATGTTATCATTCGAATGATCATTCAACCACTTCCAGGAGGGACCCATGTTCTTCTTTCTCTTGCTTGCACTCGTCATTATTCTTGCCGCCTTTGCCATTGGCGGATATAATTCTCTTATCCAGATTCGAAACCAGGTTCGGAACGCGTGGAAACAGATCGATATCCAGCTCAAACGCCGGCATGATTTGATACCCAATCTTGTCAATGCCGTGAAAGGACAGATGGAATTTGAAAAAGGTACGCTGGAACGGGTCATCCAGGCGCGCGCCGCAGCGGTCGGGGCGCATTCGATTCCGGACAGCATGGCAAAAGAGGATGTCCTGTCGTCGGCGCTTTCCAAACTGTTAGCGGTCGTTGAAAATTATCCAACGCTGAAAGCGAACGAAAGCGTCGGGCCGCTGATGGAAGAATTGACGACCACCGAAAATCAAATCTCTTTCGCCCGTCAATTTTACAACGACATCACGACGAAATACAACACCAAATTGGAAATCTTTCCGACCAATCTCTTTGCATCGTCGTTCGGATTTAAGATGTTTCCCCTGTTCACCATCAAAGATGCCGGCGAACGGGAAACACCGACGGTGGATCTTTCACTGAAAAATTGATCCAGAAGATAGAGTCCATCTTTACGATGGACTCTATCAAAAACCCGCAAATCCCATGACAGAACCTTTTATTCTCCAGGCTCGTAATTTCTACGAACAGCAGGCGCACAATCGCCGGATGACGCTGGTCATCATGTCCGGGTTCGTTCTTCTCTTCGGCGCCATCGGCCTGGGGATTGATTATTTTTATCTTGGTGTTTTTGAAGAAGGGTTCGTCCTTCCGCCGGTCTCCACCATCGCGGTGGTCATGAGTATTGCATTTGCGGTCGGATGCTTCAATGGCGGATCGTCTCTGGTTCTCAAAAGTACTGAAGCAGTTCAGGCAGATCCGATTCATCCTGAGAATCAACGGCTCCTGAATATTGTCCGGGAAATATCTCTTGCCTCCGGCCTGCCGGTACCCAGGGTCTACATTATTCCTGATGATGACCCGAATGCGTTTGCCACGGGGAAGAACCCTGATACCAGTTCTCTTGCCGTCACCCGCGGTCTCCTGAATGTCCTGGATCGCGATGAATTGCAGGGGGTCGTCGCTCATGAAATGAGCCACATCCGGAATTACGATATCCGTCTGATGACGACGGTTGCGGCGTTTGTCGGGATCATCGTTCTCCTCTCTGATGTCATGGTCCGCGGATTACGATTCGGCGGTTTGTCAAAGGGCCGCCGTTCGAAATCCGGCGGCTCGCTCGGCGCATTGTTATTTATTTTATGGATCATCGTGATGATTTTTGCTCCGCTGATCACGAGGATTATGGCGATGATGATATCGCGTAAACGGGAGTATCTTGCCGATGCCTCGGCAGCCGAACTGACACGAAATCCGATAGCTCTTGCGAATGCATTAAGTAAACTGGAAAACGCATCCGCTCCGACGAAATCAATTAAACAGGGAGTGGCACATCTCTGTGTCGTCGATCCGGCGGGAAAATCGTTCAATGAAAAAGAAGGATTCTGGGCGGAACTCTTTTCAACCCACCCGCCGATGCAGAAGCGGATCATGTACCTGAAATCGATGGCGTATCAAAAATCCGGTTAATACGGCCTATGTCCGAACCTCTCCTGGCACATGCTCACAATATTTATGAGCAGCAGACACATAATCGACGGATGACGTGGCTGCTCATTATCGCCTTTGTGGTCCTTATCGCGCTGGTTGGTGCAGGATTCGATTTCTTTTTCACCATAAATTCACCAGTTCGTTTTCTCATGCTTCCGTTTGTACTGCTCATGGTCGGTTCAGGGCTTTGGAACTTCAAGCAAAGGGCTGCAGCAGGGTTGTGGAAAGAACCAAGCAAGTTTGCTGAAGATGAAGACGACTTTTCACTCTTTAAATGGCTCTTCGCGTTTGGCATCCTCTCAATAATTATTCTTATGTACTTACCGGCTGTAATGTTTAAGCCTCATCTCATTGAAAATTTTTTTTCGTACACACTCAATCTTCCTCTCCTTCGTTATTTTCCTCTCGGAACAATCTTAGCTGTCATTATTGCTGTCGTTACCATCCTCACCAGTCTCCGCTGGGGAACGAACTCCGTGCTGTGGTCTGTCCATGCCGAGCAGCCGGATGAACAGGTATGCGATCTGCCGGAATTGCTGAACGTCGTCAAAGAGATGAGCCTTGCGGCGGGAATGCCGTCTCCTCCCAAAGTATTTATCGTACGGGATTCTGATCCGAATGCGTTCACTATTGGAACGACGGCAAGCGACAGTTCTCTTGTCGTTACGTCCGGATTGCTTCAACTGCTGGATCGGGAAGAATTACAGGGCGTCATCGCACACGAAATGAGCCACATCCGGAATTCCGATACGCGCTTGATGACCATGATCACCATTCTTTTTGGTGCGGTGATCCTGCTTTCCGAGTGGATGAAGAAGTGTGCTCTTCTCGGCGGTTTTGCCGGAAGCCGTGTTCCCGGAGCGGGTTGGGCGCTGCGGGGGGTGCTGCTTATCGGCTGGCTTGTGACGCTGCTGCTGACCCCGCTGATTGCGCGCATTGTGGCGATGGCCGTCTCACGCCAGCGGGAATATCTTGCAGATGCAGGTGGAGCGGAATTGACTCGCAATCCGAAAGCACTGGCGAGCGCTCTTTTAAAAATTGAACAGGCAGCGGTGCCCACCACTTCTTTTCAAAAAGGCATTGCCCATTTGTGCGTCGTTGATCCCCTGGGGAAAAAAGTCAATTCAAAGGAGGGATGGTGGGCGAACCTCTTTGCAACCCATCCACCGATGAAGAACCGGGTGATGCTGTTGAATGCCATGGCGTATAACCAGAGACAACTCTGAAACTTAATCATGACGGGTAACGTTTCGAATATGAGAGTAACACCTTTGCCGCGAGAGAAGAACAAAAGCATGAATCGTCATGAATGGAGGGATATCACTCAACATGTTCCTCTGAGAATTTTTTACGGACATCGGATCCTGCAGCTCATTCTCATCGCTGTTTGTTCGTTCTCGATTTTTACCTCGCCTCTGTCTGCACAGACCAAGCTTCTCATTCCGATGGACTTAAAACAAACCGATCACCTGAAATCTTACGGAATCGCGTTCTGGCTTCTGGAACACGGCGGAGAAGCGGATTGGCTTTTAAACTATCGGGGCGGATCTTTTTTATGTGATTACACCGATGCCCTGGCGAAGGAATGCCGCATCCGCGGAGTCTTTTTCGAACCGCTCGCCGCAGTCGAAGCCGCCTCTCTGTATGCGGAAGTCCAGCGCGAGGATAATAACGAGGATGTCGTCCGGCTGGAGAAAACGCCGAAGATTGCCGTTTACGTTCCTCCGGGATTTAAACCATGGGACGACGCCGTCACCATGGCGCTTGAATATGCGGAAATCCCGTATACAAAAGTGTGGGACGAAGAAGTTCTTTCCGGCAAGCTCGCGGAGTACGACTGGCTCCACCTGCACCATGAAGACTTCACCGGACAGTACGGCAAGTTTTACGCGAACTTTCGCGGTGCGCCATGGTACATCGAGCAGCAAATGCTGTACGAGCGTGAAGCAAAGCGGCTCGGGTATAAGAAAGTATCTGAAGAAAAGAAAGCGGTTGCACGGGCTATCAAGGAATACATCGGCAACGGCGGATTTATGTTCGCGATGTGTTCTGCAACGGACAGCTACGACATCGCCCTGGCGGCGGAGAACGTCGACATCTGCGATGTCATGTTCGACGGCGATCCGATGGATCGCAATGCCCAGGCGAAACTGGACTTCAGCAAAACACTTGCATTTGAAAATTTCAAACTGGATCTGAATCCATTCCGATATGAATATTCGGATATTGACCTTCCTCCGAGCGATCCGCCTCCCATTCGCGATCCCAACACGGATTATTTTACACTGTTCGAATTCTCCGCAAAGTACGATCCCGTACCCACCATGCTGACGCAGGATCACGTGAATATCATTAAAGGATTTATGGGTCAGACTACGGCATTCAAGAAAAGCTTGATAAAAAGATCCATTACCATACTTGCCGAACGCGAGGGAACGGAGGAAGTGAAATATATCCACGGCAATTTCGGCCGCGGCACGTTTACGTGGTACGGCGGTCACGATCCGGAAGATTACCAGCATTCGGTCGGCGACCCGCCCACCGATTTGAACCTGCATAAAAACTCGCCCGGCTACAGGCTTATTCTCAACAACGTCCTGTTTCCCGCCGCAAAGAAGAAACAACAAAAGACATAGAACGTCCGACGGGCGAATGTGAAATGGAAATGAAAGGTACGGAATCCCTCGAAGACCGCGTGAAGCGGGTGGTGCAGGAAGAAGTGGTGATAGTTCCGTACAACCCGCTCTGGCCGGAATTATTTGAAGAAGAAAAAAAACATCTGTTCGACTGCCTGCCGCATGCTCTCATCAAACGAGTGGAACATTTCGGAAGTACCGCAATCCCCCGGGTTTCTGCAAAACCCATTATTGATATCCTGGTGGAAGTGACCTCGCTTGACGCGGCGAAAGAAGTGATTGTCCCGATATTAATTTCGCAGGGATATGAATACTTCTGGCGGCCGGCGTTCGGCAATGACGGCCCGCCCTTTTACACCTGGTTCATCAAACGGAATACCGATGGACACCGCACCCATCATCTCCATATGGTGGAAAGGGACAGCGAACTCTGGGACAGGCTGCTCTTCCGGGATTTTCTCATTGAACATCCTGCCATGGCAAAAGAATATGAACAATTGAAACGAGCCGCATCAGATACATTCCCGAACGACCGGAGTGCATATACCGCTGCAAAAACAGAATTCATTCTCAAGACGACAACCGCAGCAAAGGAATATTATACGATGAAAACATCATGCATGATAAGAAAAGCCGGCCTGTCCGACGTGGAAGCCATAAAAGAAATCTATAATGACGCCATTCTCACCACCACTGCAACGTTCGACACGGAACCGAAGAGCACGGAGGATCGGAGGCGCTGGTTTGAATCGCATGACGCGCGGCATCCGGTCTGGATAGCCGAGCTTGATGGAAAAGTCGCTGGCTGGGCCTCCTTAAGCGAGTGGTCGGATCGTCCGGCCTATAACGGCACCGGCGAATCATCGGTGTACGTCCGGCCTGAATTCCATGGCCGGAAAATCGGTACCGCATTGATGCAAACCATGATCGACGAAGCCCGGCGGCTGCAGTACCAGACCATCATCGCGCGTATCGCCGGGGAGAGCGAGGTGAGTTTGATGTTGCATAAGAAATTGGGATTCGTCCGGATCGGCACGATGAAAGAAGTCGGACGAAAATTCGGAAAACTTCTGGATGTGCACATCCTGCAGAAAATGCTGGAGTAAGCGGCTCGCTTTGAATGCACCGATGCCGATCATGAAAACGCATGACATCGCGCCATCAGGAGGAAGAATGGTAATTCTCCATCCTGTTTATCAAATTGATTTTAGAATCATTATCGAGTAAATTGTCTCAGAGGGTCACGGTTCAGGCAGAGTTCCGCTTTCTTGCCATGCGATCATTCACTCTCCCCGCAGCATTCATCAATGAAAAACAGTGAGAAAGAAGTATCCAATGAAAGAGAAGATACAGCTTATCGCCGAGCGGATCAGGGAGTTACGGGAAATTTCCGGTCTTTCCGCTTCGGCTCTGGCTCAAGAACTTGAAATTCCTTTGGAGGTCATACTTCAGTATGAGAGCGGAACGGTTGATATTCCCGTCGGATTCCTGTATAAGGCAGCGCATAAATTCGGCATTGAACTGACTGCACTCCTCACCGGAGAAAATCCCAGGCTCCATGTGTATTGTGTCGTTCGCAAAGACCATGGATTGAGCGTGGAACGAAGAAAGCAGTACAAATACGAAAGTCTTGCTTTTAATTTTATCAACAAAAAAGCGGAGCCGTTTGTCGTCAAAATTGATCCGGAACCCGAATCCGCACCGGTGGAATTTAATTCGCATCCCGGGCAGGAGTTCAATTATGTAATCGATGGAACGTTGAAGATTATTATTGATTCCCACGAAGTGATATTGAATCCGGGAGATTCCATCTATTTCGATTCCGCCTGCCAGCATGCCATGAAAGCGATGAATCAAACCCCGGTAAAGATGCTCGCGGTCGTTTTATAACCATAAGATTAAAGAGAACCGTATGCTTGATCATTTCCTTTCTCAAACAGATTTTCAATCCTATAAGGAATTTTACGAGAAGTTCGAAATCCGTATCCCGGAAGATTTCAATTTTGCATTCGATGTCGTTGACGAGACCGCACGCCGCACACCCGGGAAGACAGCCATGGTCTGGTGCGACGACAAGGGAGGGGAAGCGACATTCACCTTCGGGCAGATGAAACGCTTCAGCGACAAAGCGGCAAATTTCTTCAGGTCGATCGGCATCCGCAAAGGAGATCCGGTCATGCTGATCTTGAAGCGCCGATATGAGTACTGGTTCTGCACACTGGCGTTAAACAAAATCGGCGCGATCACAATCCCTGCAACGCATCTTCTGAGTACGAAAGATATTGTCTATCGAAACAATGCTGCGGATATAAAAATGATCGTCAGTGTTCCGGATTCCGAAGTCCTCCGCCATGTGGAAGAAGCGGAAGCGAAATCGCCGACACTCCGGCAGAAGGCGGTCATCGGCACGACGCGTCAAGGCTGGTTGAACTTCACGGAGGAAATGGAAAAAAGTCCGGAGACGTTCGTCCGGGCCGATGAAGATAAAACGTCCATCAAAGACACGATGCTCCTTTATTTTACATCCGGCACGACCGGGATGCCCAAAATGGTGAATCATAACTTTGCCTATCCGCTCGGACATATTCTCACTGCAAAATACTGGCAATACGTTCAGGAGGACGGCCTTCATTTTACCGTCGCGGATACCGGCTGGGCAAAATCAGCCTGGGGGAAAATATACGGTCAATGGATTTCGGGCTGCGCCGTGATGACGTACGATTACGACAAATTTGTTCCGCGGCACCTCATGAAAGTCATTGAAAAATATCACGTGACCTCTTTTTGCGCGCCGCCGACCATCTATCGATTTTTAATAAAAGAAGATTTGAAACAATACGATTTGAAGCATTTGCACTATTGCGTCGTTGCCGGTGAACCGTTAAATCCGGAGGTCTATAAACAATTTCTTGAATCGACGGGCATCCGGCTCATGGAAGGATACGGGCAAACGGAATGCACGGTCGCCGTTGCAACCTATTCGTGGATGGAACCCAAACCCGGATCCATGGGAAAACCCTCGCCGGGATATGATATCGACCTCATTGACATGGACGGCAAAGTCTGCGAAGTGGGGGAAATCGGGCAGATCGTTATTTATACTGCAAAAAGAAGACCGGTGGGGATGTTCGACGGATATTTCCGGGATGAAGAGCTGACAAAAAAAGTCTGGCAAAACGGTATCTATTATACGGGTGATACCGCATGGCGCGACGAGGACGGGTATTACTGGTTTGTCGGGAGGGCCGACGATATTATTAAAAGTTCCGGCTACCGGATCGGCCCGTTCGAAGTGGAAAGCGCTCTCCTGGAACATCCGGCAGTATTGGAATGCGCCATCACGGCGGTCCCCGATCCTGAACGCGGTCAAATTGTGAAGGCAACGGTTGTCCTGGCGAAAGAGTTTCTGCCAGGCGATAAATTGGCAAGAGAATTGCAGGAGCACGTCAAGAAAGTCACCGCCCCGTATAAATACCCGAGGATTGTGGAGTTTGTCACAGAACTTCCGAAAACGATCAGCGGGAAAATACGCCGTGTGCAAATCAGAGGTGAGGAGAGCAGCGAATAACCGATGGCCGTTCTGGATCATGCTCCCCGCAATACGAGATGTCTGCCGGCAGAGCGCCATGGACGGCAGGTGAAACTTTTATTCTCATCACCTCAATCATGGTGTTTATCTCCGAAGAAGGGAAAATCCATATGACGGAAATGCAAATTACGTATCGCGGAGTGGTTCATCCTTGGCATTGCGATATCATGGGCCATATGAATGTGGTCTGGTACGTCAGTAA
Source organism: Ignavibacteriota bacterium (assembly GCA_003819715.1). GTDB lineage: Bacteria > Bacteroidota > Ignavibacteria > UBA10030 > UBA10030 > Fen-1298. The sequence continues at coordinate 12,507 of RPQN01000017.1, forward strand.
GTTTGATGAAGCTGCATGGCAGTTTGCTGCCATGATGGGTCTGGATAATTCGTATTTTATTAAGAAGCATATGGGAATTGCGGCAGTTCAACAGAACATCACCTATAAATCAGAGATCACTGCCGGCAGCGCTGTGACCGTGCGCTCCGGCGTGCTTGAAATAAAAGAGAAAACAGTGCGCATCGTTCATGAAATGCGCAACGATTCGACGGGTGCCGTTGCCGCGGTGATGATATTGACGGTCGTCCATTTTAATACTCAAAAAAGAAAATCCTGCCCCCTGCCGGCAGATATACGGAAACGGGGAAACGAATTCATGGTGCAATACGATGGTGTGGAGAGATAAAGGGCCCGCTGCTTTCCGCTTGAATAATTTCCACTGAATAGTCCGCACATCCCTGGATGGAAAAATCAAAATGAATGTACATTATTTTCAGCATGTACCGTATGAAGGACTGGGGAGTCTTGAGCCTTGGTTGAAGTCAGCATCTGCCCGGATTACCGCAACAAAATTTTATGAAAACACGTATCTCCCTAATATCCGCGATATCGATTGGCTGATCGTCATGGGCGGACCGATGAGTGTCAATGATGAACGGCGGTATCCGTGGCTGGCTGCAGAAAAAAAATTCATTGCTGACGCAATAGCAAACGGGAAGATTGTTTTCGGGGTGTGCCTCGGTGCCCAGTTAATTGCACGTGCGCTGGGAGCCCGCGTGTATCCGAATCGCCATCGTGAAATTGGATGGTTGCCCGTTGAAGGGGTTGCACCGGGAAAGACATCAGCCCTTGGTACTCTTATCCCTTCGCCGATGAATGCGTTTCATTGGCATGGAGAGACGTTTGATCTCCCTGAGCATGCAATTCATCTTGCACGAAGTGAAGGCTGCGAGCATCAGGCCTTCTGTATCGGTGACCGGGTGTTGGGGCTGCAATTCCATCTTGAAGCCACACCGGTCATGGTCAGATTGCTGCTCGATCAATGTCCAGACGATCTCATTCCGGGGCCGTACGTTCAAAACGGGGAAGAGATGCTCTCTAACCCTTCGCGGTTTCAGAGCATCAATGCAGTAATGGATGCAATTCTTGAATACTGGAACGGTCCGGGTTCAAGATAACAAGTGGGTGCGTAAAACATCCACGCAGCGGTTTTTTTGTTTTTCAATTCTCTTTTTTCTCTGGAATTTGCGGTTCGAATCATTTAAGGGTGTGGTATCTTTTTTTTAATAATCGATCGAAAATTATGAAAATTATCATGTTCGGTGTTCTCATATTCATTGCTGTTCTCCCGCTTTCAGCACAATCATTTAAGGGGGATATTGTCGGCTATATCATTGACGGAAAAACCCAGGAACCTTTACCGGTCGTCAACGTGCGGGTGGTGGAACTGCCGGCCTTCGGTGCCGTCACAGATTCATCGGGAAATTTCAGCATTCACGGGATCCCGGTCGGTACCTATAGTCTGAAAGCGACACTGATCGGCTATGAGAGCATGATCCTGACGAACGTTGTGGTATCGACCGGAAGAAGCACGAAAACTTCTTTAAAACTGTTTGAGCAGGCGGTCGAAGTCGGCGGCGTCACCGTCCGGGCATCGTATTTTACGAGGAATAATGAAATCGCGCCGTTGAGCGTGAATAGCTATGATCGGGCGGAAGTAAAACGCCAGCCGGGTTCCGTTCAGGATGTGCAGCGTGTCGTCCAGAATCTTCCGGGTGTCGCCAGTTCGAACGACAATATGAATGAACTCATCGTCCGCGGCGGCGCACCGTATGAAAATCTTACGGTGATGGAACACATGGAAATCCCTTCCATCAATCATTATCCCAACGAATTTAATTCTTCCGGTCCGATCAATATGGTCAATATCGATCTCGTCGAGGATGTTCAATTTTCAGCGGGCGGATTTCCCGCACAATACGGAGATAAAATATCTTCCATTATGGATATCACCATCCGGGAGGGCGACCGGGAAAAAGGATTTGCCTCCAATACCGGCTTTAATATGGCAGGCTTCGGCACATTAATGGAGGGCCGGCTCGCCGATGGAAAAGGATCATGGATCCTTTCTGCTCGAAGAAGCTTTTTAGAGGTCATCGATCAGATGATCGGGATGTCGGCCATTTCACTCACCGCGATTCCCAAGTACTGGGATGCGCAAACGAAGATCGTCTACGACCTTTCGCCGACGCAGAAGCTGACGTTGAACGGCCTGTTCGGCGACAGCCGAATTTATATCGACGGTAATCCCAAGCAGCAAAATAAAAATCTTGCCGGCATGACAACGCTCTCGAGCGTCGAAAACGTCAACAATCAAAACAAACAGTATGCCCTGGGAATGAATTTAAAAAGTCTGTGGGGGAAGGAAGGATATTCTGTGCTGTCGTTGTATACCGTTGGCACACAGTATAACACCGATGTTCAGCAGGTTTTTTCGGACCGAAGATACGATCGAAACGGGAATGTGGTATCCTACCAGTTCCATAGTGCAAAAAATGTATTTAATTCGCACAACGACGAGGCGTTTTACGCTTTGAAATATGAATTGTTTTATAAAGTCCATCCGCAGCATGATTTCAGGATCGGCGCGCAATTGTTCACGGCCAGTCACTGGATCGGAAGAACGACCTTTGGAGGAGATACCATTTATTATGATCTCAACCAGAACGGCCGGCCCGATCCCCTGTCGGATAAATTTGTCATTTCGCCGAACGGCGACATCCCCAACGCAATTCATTTTGGCGACGCCAGCAAAGGGTACGCCTATGTGAGCGACCGGTATCGGATCGCTCCCCGTCTCGCCCTCACCCTTGGCGTGAGGTACGATTATTTCACCTATTCCGGGAAAGGCCATATCGGTCCCCGGGCGAACATCGCCTATGAACTCATTCCCTATGTGACCACCGTTTCGTTTGCCGCCGGAGAATACTGGCAAACCCAGCCCTTCCCGAATTATTCCGACCGGCAAAACATCGGATATAATAAATCCATCGACCATGCAAAAGCGCAGCATGCCGTTCTCGGCCTTCAGCATATCCTGGATGATGGCGTAAAAATGAGTCTCGAGACATATTATAAAAAGTTTTCCCAAATCCCGATTGAAGAGCAGTATATTCATTCACTGGTTGACACTCTCTGGACAGATCGTCAGCTGGCCGTCGGCAGACGAACCTCTTACGGCCTTGAGTTTCTGTTGCAGAAAAAACAGGTCACTAATTACTACGGCACCATCAGCGTCTCTCTCTCAAAAACTCTCGACGAAGACCCGCGCATCGGGAAAGAAGGGCGGACCTATCCTTCGCAGTACGATTATCCGGTGATCGTCAATCTCGTCGGCGGGAAAGTGGTAAAAGGGATCCGTTCGTGGTTAGACGAACAGCCGTTTTTTATCAAGTATCCATCGTATATTCTTCCGCTGTCCGATGAGATGGAAATAAGTTTCCGGTACCGTTACCAGACCGGCAAGCCCAGCACGCCCAGGATATTCAATCCGGATGTGCATTACAGGGAGGGAGGAATACAATGGTCCAAGGGATCGTGGGAATATAATAAAAACGAAGTCAACAGCACTCGTTACCCCGACTACAGCCGGATCGACATTGAATGGATCAGCCGGTTTTACATGGAGCGATGGAATATCAATGTCTACATCGCTCTCATGAATGTGCTCAACCACAAAAATGTGTTTTATTATGAATATAAAAGCGATGGAACAATTGAACCGGCGTATCAATTTGCGTTCTTCCCTGTCGGAGGAATCGAAATAGAATTTTAAGTACACAATTGATTCGCAGAACTTTTCCTGCCATATTGAAGCCGGCGGATGCTGTTGAAGAACCGCCTCCACCGGTTTTCGAACGATGAACATATCACAGGAATTTGCTTTGCGTTTTCATACTGCCGCCATTGCCCTGATCCTTACCCTCATCTCTTCTCAAACAATTTTTGCACAAGAGACTACACTTGTCGCAACGGATACTTCCCGTTCGTCGCAGACATGGACATACGTCGGTGCCGGCAGTGCCGTCCTGATTACTGCAGTGTTGATTCACTATGATCAGGAGATTTATGACCATCTTTATGCCTGGAGAAAAAGGTACAGACCCGCGGATAAGACAAGTCCGGTAATAACCAATATGGGCGACGGAACCTTTTCCATCGGATTGTTTGGAGGATTTGCCGGATACGGGTTGATCTTCAACGATAAAAAGGCGGTCGAAGTCGGCAAGATCGGCCTCGAATCCTTCCTGCTGACCGGAATCACAGTGCAGATATTTAAAAATCTCTGCGGGCGCGAACGGCCGAGTGCATCAACACGTCCCGGAGGTTTCTGGCATGGACCATTTTCCTATTTACGTGAACCCAAAGGCGGCAAAGGGATCGCTTCGTTTGATGCGTTTCCTTCCGGTCATACGACCACGGTTTTTGCAGCCGCAACAACCATCTCCGACTTCTATACCGAACCATGGGTGTCTTACGTGAGTTATTCGCTGGCCTCTCTCACCGCCATAAGCAGAGTAACCCAGAGTACGCATTGGATGAGCGATTGCTTTGTCGGAGCGATCATCGGCTATTACGGTACAAAACTGGTGGAACACTTGAATTATGGAAACAGCAGCTTCACCCTCCAGCCGAAAGCGGATGAATATCAGTACGGCTTAACTCTGAGTGTGAAGTTTTAAAATGGACACGATGAAAAAATTTCTTTTTTCCGGAATTCTCTGTGTTGGATTAATGACCTGCTGCTTCTCCAGAAGCCATGCGCAAGCGATCCAACAACAATCTCCGCAAGATTCAAGTCTCGCCACCGGCCAGGCGAATCAGGAAAATATTCAATGGTATACCATGATGGCAAACATTCCACGCGACTGGGGCCGCTGGTATGATATTTCCTTCCGGAAAGAACGAATCAATGACTGGCTTCTGGTCGGCGGATTGACACTCGCGACATATTTGAGCGATGACATGACCTATACTCCATCGGCAAAATTTTATCACAGTTCTCCGGAGGCAAAGAAATGGAGCGACTTCTGTGCGAACATCGGCGACGGGACGACACAGTTTGCACTTGCCGGATCTTTTGGTGCCTATGGCCTCCTTTTTAAAGATCAGAAAGCGCTGCGAACCGGCAGCCAGATTGTCCAGGCGGTGCTCGCGTCCGGAGCAATCATTCAAGTGCTGAAACACGTGACCGGCCGCGAAAGTCCGTTCGTGCGGACGACCCCGACCGGTGTCTGGAAAATCCTGCCGAACCAGATCGATTATCACCGCAGGGTCCCGCAATTTGACGCATATCCATCCGGACACATCTGCACATCCATTGCGACGGTTATCGTTATTGCGGAAAATTATCCGGATGTAAAGTGGATTCGACCTGCGGGTTACGCGTTTACAACACTGGTTGGGCTTGGTATGCTGAGCAACGGCATTCACTGGGTCAGCGATTACCCGCTCGGATTATTCATCGGGTACTATTTCGGGATGCTTGCGGCCCACCCTGAAGGAATGCCGGTCATGGATTCCGGTGACGGAAAATTGAAAGTGCAGCTCCTCCCAAACATTACTCCAATCGGTACCGGCGTCACGTTGACGATGAAATTTTAATTGGGCAAAAAACAACGATCATCTCACCGACCATTGTTCATACGCAACCGCTCACATCACACATTAAACCGTACAAACATCACATCCCCATCTTCAATTATATATTCACGTCCTTCAACGTGTAGCAATCCTGCATCGCGGACAGCAGCTTCGGTTCCAAGCCGGTCAAAATTCGCATATTTGATAATTTCAGCGCGGATAAAACCCTGTTCAAAGTCGCTGTGGATTTCTCCGGCGGCCTGCGGCGCAGTCGTGCGGCGCTTCACCGTCCAGGCATGGACTTCCTTCGGGCCGGCGGTAAAGAACGTGATGAGGTGCAGGAGATCGTACCCTTCGCGAATAACTTTGCTTAATCCGGATTCCTGCAAACCGAGCCCGGTCAGAAATGCCTGCCGTTCCGATTCGGGGAGCTGTGAAATTTCTGATTCGACTGCCGCACTGACCGTGACGACCTTGGCGTTTTCTTTGGCGGCCGTTTCACGGACCTGTTCCACGTAGTTATTGATGCCGGATAATTCACGTTCATGCACATTACAGACATACATCACGGGTTTATCGGTGAGCAGGTGCAGATCGCGGAGTGAGCGCTGTTCGTCATCGCTTCCCGGAAGGAGGTACCGCGCGAGCCTTCCGTTCAGCAAATGGTTTCTGACCGCCGCATAAAATTCTTCTTCCGCCTTTATCTTTTTATCACCGATCCTGGCACGCTTTTCGACTTCCGACAGTTTTTTCTCAACGGTCTCCAGATCCTTTAATATCAACTCCGTCTCGACGACTTCGATATCATACGATGGATGAACCGCACCGTCGACATGGATAATGTCCGGATCGTCGAAGCAGCGGACGACATGGACGATGGCATCCACCATCCGGATGTGCGCGAGAAACTGGTTGCCGAGCCCTTCGCCTTTGCTCGCCCCTTTCACCAGCCCGGCGATGTCGAGAAACTCCAGCGTGGTCGGAACAATTTTCGGAGTGTTATAAATCTTCGCCAACCGCTCGATCCGGTGATCCGGCACGGCGACCACGCCGATATTCGGATCAATAGTACAAAATGGATAATTGGCGACATTCGCCCCGGCAGCGGTGATAGCATTAAACAATGTCGATTTGCCGACATTCGGTAATCCGACTATTCCGCACGTAAATCCCATGTCGTTTGTTTTGTCCTAATCGTGTGTAACGATGTTATTGCGGAGAGACCTTCAACTCCTCTGGAGTTGCATATCGGCTTCCGCATAAAATATAGCCAGCGGTTTCCTGCAAACCAAGTGAGACACAAAAATGCGCAAATTTTTTCTTGCATAATTATCCATAATATGGTATATTAATACAACCCAAAATTGACTGAACAAGAGGTGGATTTTATGATTTCTGTTTCTGTGGTCGGTGCATCGGGGTATTCGGGCATCGAGCTGTTAAAAATACTCGCACGGCATCCCGGCGTAACAATCGACAGGCTTTTTGCGAATTCCTCCGCCGGCAAGCTTCTTGCCGATGTGGCGCCGGTCTTCGGCAAGACATTGGACATCATGCTCGAACCGTACGCTCCGGATAAAATCAGCGGCAGCGACCTGGTCTTTATCGCTCTTCCGTCCGGAGAAGCGATGAACATCGTGCCGGATATTCTTGCAGCGGGAAAACGGGTCATCGATCTCGGCGGCGACTTCCGTCTCCAGGACACGTCGCTCTACGAACGTTTTTACAAACGACCGCATACCGCACATGCAGTACTGAAGCAATCGGTATACGGCCTGCCGGAATGGAATGCTGCCCAGATCAAAACGGCTTCGCTCGTCGCAAATCCAGGATGTTATCCCACCAGTGCGATCCTTCCGCTTGCTCCATTATTAAAAGAAGGGATTATTGAACCGGCAGGTATTGCCGTCAGTTCGCTTTCGGGCGTATCGGGCGCGGGACGAAGCGCGGCCGTCGAAATGTCATTCGGCGAAGTTAATGAATCGGTCCGTGCGTACAAAGTCGGCACCCACCAGCATATTCCGGAAATCAAGACAGCGCTGAACGCGATTGCTCAGACAACGGTGAAGCTCTCGTTTGTCCCGCATCTTCTTCCCATCACACGGGGCATCTTTACTTCTTCCTATGCGGCACTGAAAAAATCGGTCAATGAACAGATGGTTCTGGATGTGTATAAAAAATATTACGGCACCGCTCCATTCGTGCGGTACTCGGCCGCCGCACTGCCGGAAATTAAAAATGTCGCCTACACCAATTTCATCGACATTGGTTTCCGCATCAACCAGGAAGACGGACAGCTCGTGGTGCTTTCGACGATTGACAACTTAATCAAAGGCGCGGCAGGCCAGGCCGTGCAGAATATGAATCTGATGGTTGGATTTAACGAAACTGAAGGAATAAAGTAATGGAACTTGATGCATCTCAGGAATGCGCCGGCGGCGTGACCGCAGCAGAGGGATTTACTGCCGGCGGAGTGTATTGCGGTATTCGGAAAACAAAAAAAGATATTGCCATTGTGCGATCATCGAAACCGGCCGTGGTGGCGGGCGTATTTACCCTGAATAAAGTCGTCGCCGCACCCCTGCTCGTTGATAAAATTCAACTCAAGAAATCGAACGTGTGCTCCGCGGTGGTGATCAACAGCGGCAATGCCAATGCCTGCACCGGAGAACATGGGTTAAACGACGCATGGACAATGGTCCAGACCGCCGCCGACGCTCTCCACCTCCCGCGCGAACAGGTCATGGTTTCGTCGACCGGGGTCATCGGACAGTATCTTCCGATGGAAAATATCGTCAACGGCATTAACGACCTCTCCACAAAACTTTGCAAAGAGGGAAATAAAGACGCGGCCGAAGCGATTATGACGACGGATGTTTTCTCCAAGGAATGCGCCATGCGCTTTTCTCTGGATTCATCGGTCATTACGGTCGGTGGAATGGCAAAAGGATCCGGTATGATCGCGCCGAATATGGCCACCATGCTTGCCTTTGTCACGACCGATGCGGCCATCACACCGGCCGCACTGCAGTCGGCGCTGCGCACCGCAAACGGCCATTCGTTCAACCGCATTACCGTCGACGGCGATATGAGCACGAATGATATGCTCCTCGTCCTTGCAAACGGACTGGCACAGAACGACGAGATACAAGAGCACACCCCGGCATTCGACCAGTTTGTCAACGCACTTGAATATGTTCTCATCAAACTTGCCAAAATGATTGCGCGCGACGGCGAAGGAGCCACGAAGTTCGTCGAGATTCTGGTGAACGGGGCGCGAACGGAAGACGAAGCGGCTCAGGCGGCCCGGTCGGTAGCAAATTCGAACCTGGTGAAAACGGCCCTTCACGGTGCCGATGCGAACTGGGGACGGATCCTGTGCGCCGTGGGGTACTCCGGGATTGACTTCGATCCTGCAAACGTCTCCATCGGGTTTAACGATCTGCCTGTTCTGAAACCGAATTATGAAATCGTTCTGGACGAAGAAAAAGCGAAAGCAGTCCTGTCCAGGGAAAACATCATCGTGCAGATCGACCTCCATCAAGGTTCTGCCGAAGCCCGTTTCTGGACGTGCGATCTGACGAAAGAATATATTCATATCAACGCGAGTTATCGTTCATAATACAACAGCTCATGATGGATGTTCGGACTTTGAAAAGCGAGAAGTGCAATGCTCAATAAACAAACCAAACAAGAAGTCCTCATTGAAGCGCTGCCGTACATCCAGACGTACGAAGGCAAAACGTTCGTCATCAAGTACGGCGGTGCGGCCATGCGCGACGAACGCCTGAAGGCCTCGTTTGCCCAGGACGTGACGATCCTCCGCAAGATCGGCATCAATATTATTATTGTTCATGGCGGCGGAAAAGATATTACCGATCTCGCAGCCGCACTCAATATCCCGACCCGGTTTGTCGACGGACAGCGGTATACGGACGAGAAGATGGTGGATGTCGTGCTCATGGTGCTCGCCGGAAAATTGAACAAGGAAATCGTCAACCTCATCAATACCAACGGCGGTAATGCCGTCGGCCTCTGCGGGATGGATAACGGGCTCATGAAAGCACGCCGGATTACGGAAAAAGACCTCGGATTGGTCGGCGATGTGAGTTCCGTAAACACCGTTTTTTTAAATTTGCTGTTGAACAACGGGATGATGCCCGTCGTTGCTCCGCTGGCGGTGGGCGAAGACAACAAAATTCTCAATATCAATGCCGACCTCGCCGCCGGTGCGATCGCCACGGCATTGAAAGCGGAAAAACTGGTTTATCTCAGCGATATCGAAGGCGTCCTGGTGGAAGAACAGTTGATCTCTTCACTCACCCACGCGGAAGCCGAATCGCTCATTGACCGCGGCTCCATTCACGGCGGTATGATTCCCAAAGTGCGCTCGGCTTTTACCACACTCGATGCCGGAGTGAACAAGGTGCACATTATCGACGGCCGGATCAAGCATTCGCTGCTGCTGGAAATCTTTACCGACGAAGGTGTCGGAACCCAAATGATACATCCATCATAGAGGTATTGTTTATGGAAAAACAACGGCGTCTTCTTACCATCAAACAGATCCTTGCGAGCCATACGATCACCACGCAGAGTGAACTGGCTTCGGCAATGAGGAAAGAGGGATTTAAAACGACCCAGGCAACCCTCTCGCGGGACATGAAAGAGCTGGGCATCGCATGGGTATACACCCCGAGCGGTGCAAAATATATGCTCAGTCCGGAACAGGAAGAAGAGCGCCTGACCACGCTCATCGGTTTTGAAATTGAAAAGATCGAGGCCAATGAAACCATTGTCGTCATAAAGACGCTCCCGGGACGTGCGCAGGGGGTGGCGGAAATTATTGACCATCTGCGGCTGCCGACGGTGCTTGGCACACTGGCAGGCGACAACACCGTGTTTATACTTCCGCGTTCGGTGAAAAAGATTAAGGAAACGGTCAATGCACTTCGTGAAGTACTTGAAAAGAACAAGTGACATACATCCGGACGATCGATATTGCACATCCGCCTCTCTCATCCGGAACCGCCGAAGAACTTCTTGATGATGAAGTGAGACAGATTCGGTCGGGAAAGCAATGGCGGGTATTGAAAGTAATTCATGGAATCGGAAAGAACGGCCGGCCGGCAGTATTGAAACAGACGGTCCTGAACTGGGCATATCGAAATCGAAAACAGCTCAAGGCAGTTATCCCGGGAGAAAATTTTAATATCCTGGATGCACAATCGCAGGAAATGCGCAAGCAATGCGGGCAAGAGCCGGATGCTGATCTTGGCGCAACAAATTCAGGTATGACGATACTCTGGATAAAATGAGCAGATGAGCCAGAGAGCCATTGAGCCGATGAGTAGTTGAGTTTAAAGATTGTATAATCAAAGAACATTCAAAGACCATAATCCTTGGGAGAACAAATTTGAAAAAGGAAAGAATTGCTGTCGCATACTCAGGCGGACTTGATACGTCGGTCATTGTAAAATGGCTGCAGGAAAAATATAATGCCGATGTGATCACCGTGACTGGAGATTTGGGCCAGAAAAAAGAGCTCGTCGGCGTGAAGGAAAAAGCCATCAAGACCGGCGCAAAAAAGGCCTATGTTCAGGATTTGCGGAAAGAATTCGTCGAGGAATATATCTGGCCGTCCTTGAAAGCCGGAGCGCTGTATGAATATAACTATCCGATGGCGACGGCCATCGGCCGCCCGCTGCTTGCGAAATCACTGGTGGAAGTCGCCTTGAAAGAGGGATGCACTGCGGTCGCACATGGCTGCACCGGGAAAGGAAACGATCAGGTTCGTTTTGAAGTCGCCGTTGCGGCGCTCGCTCCGGAATTAAAAGTTCTGGCGCCGGTGCGCGAATGGGAATTCAAATCCCGTGAAGAGGAAATCGCGTATTGCGAAAAGTACGACATTCCGGTGTCCGCAACAAAAAAGAATCCTTATTCCATAGACGAAAATCTTTGGGGCACTGCGATCGAATGCGGTGTGCTGGAAGACCCGATGGTCGAGCCGCCCGCCGATGCGTATCAACGCACCGTTCCTGCAAATTTGGCGCCCGATGAACCGACCTATGTCACCATCGAATTCGAACTTGGCGTTCCGGTGAAATTGAACGGCAAGAAAATGAGCGGTCCGGATCTCATCGATCGCCTCAATGAAATTGCCGGAGCCAACGGCGTCGGCAGGCTGGACCTCATCGAGAACCGGCTCGTCGGTATTAAATCCCGCGAAGTGTATGAAGCACCTGCAGCAACGGTCCTGCATTTTGCCCACCGTGAACTCGAGCGGCTGGTCCTGGATAAAGACACGGCGCATTTCAAATCCAAGCTTGCCAGCGATTATGCCGATATGATTTACAACGGCCTGTGGTTTACGCCGCTCAGGGTTGCAATGGATGCGTTTATCAACGAAACGCAAAAAGTAGTTACCGGATTGGTGAAAGTGAAACTCTACAAAGGCAATCTCGATATCGCAGGGCGCAAATCTCCTTCTTCGCTCTACGACACGAAGCTTGCAACGTATACCGAAGAGGATTCCTTCGACCACAAAGCGAGCGTCGGTTTCATCAAAATCTACGGCCTGCCAATAAAAACATTCTATCAGGTCAACAGGGGTTTGCTGAAGAAGAAAAAATAGCACCTGTAGCCGAGGTCGACGACCTCGGCTACAATATTAATCATATTATCCCCATTGTGTGAACACACGGTGGGGATTTTGTTTTTAGCAGACGCAAAAGCTTTACTTTGGTCGGTTGCATTCTCTTAAGAAAACTGATACATTCACTATATACTTCACACCTGAAATACAAAAACGAATGTCCACATCAAAGAAAATCAAAAAGAAGCATATTAATCTTGAAGAAAAAAAGATTACACTTGTAAAGTCACGAGTTGCAGATCAGAATGCTATATTTCGCGTAAATGTATCATCTACTCATTCTTCTCTCCCGCTAAATTCAATAATATATGGCGATGCCTTACAAGTTCTTCAAAGTTTTCCTGATCATTTTATCGATTTTATAGTGACATCTCCACCTTATGCTGATAAACGAACAAACTCTTACGGTGGAATTCACCCTGATAAATATGTTCAATGGTTCTTACCGATTTCAAGCGAGCTTAAAAGAGTACTGAAACCATCTGGTTCATTCATCTTTAATATTAAAGAAGGGGTTTCGGATGGAGAAAGACAGACATATGTTCTTGAACTTATTCTTGAAATGAAAAAACAAGGATGGTTATGGACAGAAGAATATATATGGCACAAAAGGAATAGCTATCCAGGGAAATGGCCCAATAGATTCCGAGACGCTTGGGAGCACTGCTATCAATTCAACAAAGAAAAAAAGTTCTCTATGTATCAAGAAAATGTAATGGTTCCAATGGGTGATTGGGCAAAAACTCGCTTAAAAAAACTTAGTTCAACTGATAGACGGAGAGATGAATCAAAGGTTGGAAGTGGATTTGGAAAGAATATTTCTAATTGGGTCGGTCGAAAATTGGCGTATCCTGATAATGTGTTGCATTTAGCCACTGAATCGTCCAATAAAAATCACAGCGCAGCCTTTCCTACTTCGTTGCCTGAATGGTTTATTAAGCTTTTCACAAAGCCGGAAGATATTGTTCTTGATCCATTTCTTGGATCAGGCAGTACGGCTGTTGCTGCAAAAAGGACTGGCAGAAGATATATCGGTATTGAAATATTAAAAGAGTTTTGCCAAATAGCAGAACAACGTGTAAAAGATGAACCATCCAACGGGGAAGACTTATTCAAATGAAAAAAATATCTTTAACAGATGTTGAAAATTATGTAAATGAAAATATTGGTGCATTTCATGAAAACCGTGTAAACATCCTTAAGAAGATTAAACTCAATCAAGTCTTGCAGAAAAAGAATCCCTATCTTTTCAAGGCAAAAAATCTTCTTACAGCAGAAAGATTGGTCGAATCTGTTTTACAAGCATATCTTTCCTCCTCAGAAGAAGAACTTTTTGGCGAATTCCTTGAAGAATTAGCAATTTTTATAGCGAGTAAAACACTGGGTGGCCGAAAAGCTCATGGTTCAGGAATTGATTTAGAATTTAAACGAAGCAAAGTAATCTACCTTGTGTCTATTAAGTCTGGCGTAAACTGGGGAAATAGTTCGCAATATAAAGCATTAAGGGACAATTTTAAAAAAGCGGTACAAATTTTAAAACAATCAAAATCTATTAAGACGGTACAGCCGGTTCTTGCATCTTGTTATGGAAAAAGAAAAACAATAGATAATGGCGAGTACTTAAAAATCTGTGGACAGGAGTTTTGGTACTTTATCAGCGGGAACAGAGAACTCTATACCGACATCATCGAACCCATAGGACATCACGCAAAAGAACACAATCAGCATTATGAAGAAGAACGTGCGGTCCTCATAAATAAATTTACGGCAGAGTTTTCCAGTGAATTTTGTGTAGACGGAAGAATAGATTGGAAAAAGCTCGTTCAATTTAATAGTGGTAATTCTAAAATGACTTAACGATAGATCTTTGATCTATTGTACGAATAAAGAAAACCAAGGAATTTCCGTGCTTCGACAATTGTTCATCGTATTTCTCTTTACCTCAAGCCTTCTCGCTCAAGTCAAAATTGATACAACCCAGGCACCGTCCTCTGCGCAAACCAAATTAGCAACTGATTCATTATTCCTGCGAGTCCAGCGTCCGGATAATGATACCATACGGACATTCGGGTCGCATTACCGGATCGCTGCATGCACGCGGCCGGATGCAAAAGCATTCATTAACGGGAAACAATCAAAAGTATATGCGAGCGGTGCGTTCGTCGACCTCCTGCACGTGAATGTCGATACCAATACATACCGCTTCACCGTAAAAGCCGCATCCGGCGATTCATTGTGGAAAGAGTTTGTCATAATCCGGCCGCAGCCGATGAAGAACTCTTCGCACGATACACTCGTCATCGAACAGGCGATGATGGAGCCGGCGGAAGATCTGTGGCTGACCTCCGGCGATGTACTGGAATTAAAATTTAAAGGAAGCCCGGGATGGGAAGCATCGTGCGATATTCCGGATGTCGAATCGGGAATTCCGATGCGGGAACTTTCGCCTTCCGAGGGCGGCGGATTTACCGGAGTCTACATCGGCCGGTATATCGTGAAACCGGAAGATGAAACACGGGATGTGCAAATCAAATTTCGCCTGAAGAAGAACTTCTGGAGCAGGACCACGGTTTTATCGAAAGCGAAACTTTCCATTCTTCCGAAAGAACTGCCGCGCGCTGCTGAGGTGATTGGAAAGCGTCCATATCTTAATGCCGGACTCGGGGTCGATCGGCTCGGCGGATCGAAGCTTGGATTTCTCCAGGAAGGCGTTCTGGTCGAGATCATCGGTAAAGTCGGCTCGCAATACCGCATAAAACTTTCAGCATCGATGGAAGCATGGCTGCCGGAGGAATTCGCAAGACTCCTGCCGCCGGATACACCGCTTCCGCGCGGACTTGCCGGAGCAATATCTGCAACAAGCAGCGGCGATGAAGAAATTGTCGCTGTTGTTCTCTCCGATAAACTTCCCTATACGAGCGACCTGTCGGTGAATCCCAATGCCATCATTGTCGATATTTACGGGGCAACCTCCAACACCAACTGGATCTCGCAGTCACGGTTCGTGAAAGGAATCGAAAGCATCACCTGGAAACAACTTAACACCGATCAGTACCGCATCATTATTGACCTGTCGCATCCGCATTGGGGATACGACATTGATTATGCGGGTAAATCATTGCGCATTAAAATCCGCAAGCCGCCGGTCATTACCTCATCTGAATCGGTTCTTTCGGGGTTGACGATTGCAGTCGATGCCGGACATGGCGGCGACAACAAGGGGGCCGTCGGCGCGACGGGAGCGCTGGAAAAAGAATTAAATATTTCGATGGCTTATCATCTCGATTCACTGCTTGCCGCGAAAGGGGCAAAGGTCATTCTGACACGAACGGAGGCGGATGTTCCCTTCATGGCGGAACGGATCAATAAGATTGTACAATCCGATGCGTGTCTCCTCGTAAGCATCCATTGTAATTCTGCCGGCGATGCATCCGATCCGCTGGCACTGCGAGGAGTCAGTGTCTATTACCGGCCGATCGGATTCAAGCCGCTCGCCGATATGATGTACGATAAAATGCTAGCGCTCGGACTGAAACAGTTCGGCGAGGTAGGGGGCTTCAACTTCACACTCAACGCACTGACCCAGCTGCCCAATGTGCTTGTGGAAACTGCATTTCTTTCAAATCCGGAGGATGAAATTCTGCTGCTGGACGATGGCTTTCGAAAGAAAGTAGCGGAACAGATCGTCAAAGGATTGGAAGAGTTTGTAAAAGCTTACGCGGAAATGAAAACTGCCGGCAAGTGATAGAGCGGATGTCGAACTGATAATTTAGGGCGAACCGATCTATTCGATGAAGAACATTGTCCATTCAAAAGGGACATTCAGGAATGAATGTCCTACGATTCAACAGCATAAAAACATTGTCTTATAGAGCTTTCTCAAAATAGCCCATTACCAATTCCCTGCATTCATTGTTCCCTCTCCTTTTTTTAAGTAAATTGAAGTCAGCGGTATTCTTATATCATCCATTATCATTCGGAAATCATCATGCCTACTCAAACGCTCTGGAGCGGAAGGTTCAAAGAACCTCTTGCTGAAATCGCACTGAAATTTTCCTCATCCATAGAATTCGACAAAATACTTTACGAGGAAGATATCGCCGGAAGCATCGCGCATGTGGAAATGCTCTCGGCCTGCAAAGTGCTGACCGCATCCGAAATGCGGCGCATCCGCACCGCCCTGAAATCCATCCAGAAAGAAATTGAAACCGGCAAATTTGAACTCACCGCCGACTATGAAGACGTCCATATGGCGGTTGAAAAACGCCTGACACAAAAAATCGGGGCGCTGGGCGGAAAACTCCACACCGGCCGCAGCCGCAACGATCAGATTGCACTCGACGAACGGTTATTTCTCCGCTCTGCAATCCGGGAGATCAGCAAACTGGTCCTCAACCTTCAGCGTGTTCTGCTTTATAAATCGGAAAAAGTTTTCGGCGTGGTGATGCCCGGGTATACGCACACACAGCGCGCACAGCCCATTCTGCTATCCCATCATCTCCTCGCATATGTTTCCATGCTCGAACGCGATTTTGAGCGGCTGCAGGAATGCAGCAAACGGCTCAACAAGTCGCCGCTCGGCGCTGCAGCCTTTGCAGGAACAACGTTCCCGATAGACCGCGCCATGGTTGCAAAGAAACTGCACTTCGATGGGATCGTGGAGAACAGCATCGACGCCGTGAGCGACCGGGATTATCTTATTGAATTCACCGCCGCATGCAGTATTCTGATTATGCATTTGAGCCGGTTCGCGGAAGAACTGGTCCTGTGGACGACAAAGGAATTTGGCTTCGCCCAGATCAGCGATTCGTACACCACCGGCAGCAGTATCATGCCGCAGAAAAAGAATCCCGACATGGCAGAGCTCGTCCGCGGGAAAACAGGCCGTATTTATGGCGCGCTCATCAGCCTTCTGACGATGATGAAAGGACTGCCTCTGGCGTATAACCGCGATATGCAGGAAGACAAAAAACCGATGTTCGATGTCATCAGCACGGTGCGGCAGTGCCTGTACATCTTTGCGCACGTGCTTGTCCACACCTCGTTCAATAAGACGCATATGGAGGAAGAACTCCGGACGGATTTCCTTTCCGCCACCGATATGGCGGATTATTTGGTGCGCAAGGGACTGCCGTTCCGTGAAGCGCATGAAATTACCGGGAAGGTTGTGGCGTACTGTATCAGCCATAAAATGTACTTCGGGAATATAGACATCGATACCTTGAAGCAATTCTCTGCGAAATTCAACGGTGACATCTTCGATTATATTCTGCCGCAGAACAGTGTGAACCAGAAACAATCGGCCGGCAGCACGAATCCTCATGAAGTGAAGAAGCAAATCGCTGTGTGGAACCGCGTGCTGGGAAAACGGAGAGGGTAAGATTCCGTTCATCTTCTGAAACACGAAAGCCGTCTCCTTATTGGAGACGGCTTTTTTATTTTCTTGAGAATCGATGAACCGCGGCTACAAGCTGGTGCCAAAATCATTTTTAAATTTCGCAACGAGTGTGTTTGTCCAGTCGCTGGTGGGCGCCAGCCTGCCGACAAAGAACCTCAACACCTTCGGTTCATCGACAAATTTTAATCCGCCGACAAGTTTTCGGTTTTCATACAGCCATGTGACGCGGTCCTCGACATATTTTATCTGTGAGAGAGTGAAGACCCGGCGCGGGAGTGCTAGACGAAGCAGTTCGACTTCTGACGGAACATCGTTGCCCTGAGCGTCGCGGTCCATCGAGATGGTGCCGCGTTCCATGCCGCGTATTCCTGAAATAATGTAGAGCGCCCCTGCCAATGCGCCTGCGGGATACTGCAGTTGAGGAACATGCGACAAGAATCCTTTTGCATCGAGGTGGCATCCCAACCCGCCGGCGGGAGTGACGACCGGAATTCCTTTTGCATCCAGGCGTTCCACCAGGTACTTAATAAACTGCGGCGAATGGCTGATGACGTTCATATCCACCGATTCCCGCAATCCTACGGCCATCGCTTCGATCTCGCGGACCGACATGCCGCCATAGGTTAAAAATCCTTCGAAGAGTGGCACCA
Source organism: Ignavibacteriota bacterium (assembly GCA_003819715.1). GTDB lineage: Bacteria > Bacteroidota > Ignavibacteria > UBA10030 > UBA10030 > Fen-1298. The sequence goes on from RPQN01000017.1 coordinate 30,793, forward strand.
GATCGCGCATGGCCATATACAACGCATGATTATTGGTTGCAATGCCGCCGCCGCGCGTGCAGCTGATTTTCCGTCCGGAGAAATATATGATATCGGCAAGGCCGCACATGGTGAGCAGGATATCCTTGACCGGCGTATTTTTGAATTCTTCTTCACGAATTTTGTTAAAATAAATGTTTTCACAAGCGAGGCTGACATCGAGAACGATCAGGATCCCGTTTTCGTCCGCTACCTTGCGCACGTCGCGCATATTCTGGATGGAGAACGGCTGGCCGCCGATGAGGTTCGTGCCGGCTTCCATGCGGATGTACGGCACCTGTTCCTTTCCCTTGGCCTTGATCAAGGCACGCAATTTATTGATATCGATATTCCCCTTGAACGGAACGTTACTCTTGATGGTCAGCGCATCATCGGTAAATAACTCCGAGACTTTCCCGCCAGCCAGTTCGATATGCGCTTTCGTGGTCGTGAAATGATAATTCATCGGCACGGTCTGATCTTTTTTCACAAAGACCTGCGAGATGATATGTTCTGCGGCACGCCCCTGGTGCACCGGAAGAAAATATTTTGTTCCGAACACTTCAACAACGGCTTCATACAGTTTCGTGTAGGAGGACGAGCCGGCATAGGCGTCGTCCGCCACCATCATCGCTGCCGTCTGCTGGTCGCTCATGGCGTTCGTGCCGCTGTCGGTCAGCATATCGAGGAAGACATCCTTGTTCTGAAGGAGAAAGGTGTTAAACCCTGCTCCCTCGACCGCTTTTAACCGCTCTTCAATCGGCAGTAAATTTAATTTCTGAACGACACGGACTTTATGCATTTCTAACGGGACATATTCTCCGCTGGCAAATTTAATCATGGAATCCGACATGGATGCATCCTTCTGTATTAGTTCGAGAATGAGAGATAGCCCAACGATTTTACAAACAACTATTTTCTTCCGGCAGAGAGGACTCTCTTTTTCCCTCTCTTCAGATATACTTCATTCGAATGGATCACGATCAGCGATGGAACAGCCTTCATCACCCCGGAAATGGACTGCAATAAACGCCCTGAGGAATAAGAAAAGCTTCCAGCGGTGGGGTCAGGATACTACTTTACCATAGTACGAATCGGGAAGAATAATGTCAAGAATGGACGGGATTTTTTTACGGGAGATGTAAAATTTATAGCCGGGAGAGAAGGAGGATGCCGGTTGGTTCGTAGTGCGTTGTGCGTAGTTCTTTGTTCGTGGTGCGTAGTTCGTAGTGCTTTGCTTGTTAGCTCTTCTACTCATCGACTCAAAGACTCATAGGCTCAACTGCTCATCTGCTCATCTGCTCAATGGCTCCAGGCATCGTTCACCGCATCTATATTTCATTCCTGCGTCTGGTGATCTTCCAGATAAAATAGACCGGAATGCCCAGGAGAACGATCCCGAGCCCCGGCCAGGTATACTGCGGTTTGAAGATCAGCAGATCGACGGAGATCGCGGCGGCAAGAACGATATACAGAGCAGGAACGACCGGATACCCGAATGCCTTGTACGGCCGCTCTGCGTTGGGTTGTTTTTTCCGGAGAATAAAAATTCCGGCAACCGTTAATATGTAAAACAACAGTACTGCGAAAACCACATAGTCGAGCAGATCGCCGTAGGTTCCTGAGAGACAGAGAAGGCAGGTCCATACTCCCTGAACGAACAGCGCCGAGCCGGGGACCGATTTCTTATTGAGCACACCCGCATTTTTAAAAAATAATCCGTCCTTGGCCATCGCATAATACACACGCGCTCCGGCAAGGATCAATCCATTGTTGCATCCGAAGGTGGAGATCATAATCATGACCGCCATGATGACGGCGGCGCTTTCTCCAAAGATCATGGACGCGGCGGCAGTTCCGACACGGTCGCTCACTGCAAATTGGATTCCCTGCGCCGTGACATCGGCCGCTTCCGGCGAGCCGGTCAACGGCAGCACCAGCAGATAACCGATATTGGCGAGAAGATACAAAAGGATGACCGTTCCCGTTCCCAGCACGAGACTGAGCGGGATGTTCCGTTTTGGATTCAGAACTTCGCCGGCGGTAAACGTGATATTATTCCATGCATCGGCGGAAAACAGTGACCCCACCATCGCAACTCCGATGGCGGACAGGAGCATCCAGCCCGACAGCGGCGTTATGGAAAGTATTGTCCCATTGGAGACCTGCGTCCATGTCGCATTCCAGAAACTGCCGATATTCGCAGCAATGGCCGACGAATTACGTCCTACAAAAAGAGCGAGCAGGACAAATCCGAGAAGTGCCGCTATTTTTGCGATCGTGAAAACATTCTGGACTATTTTGCCTTCCTGCAGCCCGCGCGTATTGACAAACGTCAGGATAAGAACGCTCACGATGGCAAGAATCTGCGCTGCAGAAATATGGTACGTCCCTGCCGAAAAAAGGATGTGCTGTTCACTGAACCATGGGAGAAGCACGCCGGTGAATTTTGCAAACGCCACCGCCACTGCTGCGATCGTGCCGGTTTGAATAACCAGGAACAACGTCCAGCCGTACAGAAAAGCAATAAACGGATTATAGGCCTCGCGAAGATAGGCATACTGTCCTCCCACATGCGGCATCATCCCGGCAAGTTCGCCGTAACTGAGCGCGGCGATCACCGTCATAAAGCCCGTTATGACCCAGACCAGCAGAAGGACTCCCGGCGCTCCGACGGTTCGTCCAATATCCGCACTGACGATAAAAATCCCGGAACCGATCATCGATCCGATAACGATCATCGTTGAATCGAGCAATCCGAGACCGCGTTTGAATTCAGGCTGTGTATTCGAAGTTGCCATACGGATATTCCATGGTTGATCGGTCGATAGAGTTCAACATCAGTTCCATCACCGGAGTTGCGTGCTGCTTTTTTATCTTCAGCAATTAAAATAAAAGGCTCTTCCTGGAAGAGCGCTGGAATATCATTATTGATTAATTTCCTCCGGTGGGAGGACGATCTCACCCCGCCGGATCCTCGCGGTAACGCAATGACGCCGGCCGTAGCTGAAGTAAATAAGAAACCCGATTCCCAGCCAGATAAACAAACGCCACCAGTTTTCAACAGGCAATGAAAACATAAGTATCAAGCAGCAAACGATACCGGCGATCGGGACGAATGGAGACCACGGTGCGCGGAACGGCCGTTTGGCGTGCGGATGTGTTTTTCGCATGATCAGCACCGCCGCACAGACGATCACAAATGCAAGCAGTGTCCCGATATTGGTCAGCTCTGCCAGGATTCGCAGCGGAAGCAATGTCGCCATCGTTGCAACAAAGAACCCGGTAAGAAGAGTGGATTTCCAGGGAGTACGGAATTTGGGATGCACTGCACCAAAAAAACTTTCCGGCACCATACCGTCGCGAGCCATCGCCAGGAGCACCCTCGGCTGACTGAGCATCATCACCAGCAGAACAGAGGTTATTCCGGTGATCGCACCGACATCAATGAGGCGCTGCGCCATCGGCAATCCCTTCTGGGCAAAGGCGTTGGAGACCGGTGCGTTGATATCGATTTGGTCGTAGGGAACCATGCCGGTCAGGACCGCACTCACCGCGATATACAAGAACGTACAAATGAGAAGGGAAGAGATAATGCCGATCGGGACATCGCGCTGTGGATTTTTTGCTTCTTCCGCGTGAGTCGATACCGAATCAAAGCCGATGTATGCAAAAAAGATGATGGCTGCGCCGGCAAGCATGCCGAGAGGAACACCGTCCGCACTCGTTTGGCCGAAGAGCGTATGACCGAAGAAACTGATCCCGGTAAATCCGAACGGCGCAAACGGCTTCCAGTTATTCGGATCGATATAGAATACCCCGACCACGATCACAAACAACACAATAACCAATTTAATGGCGACCATGGTGGTGTTAAATACCGCGCTTTCTTTAATCCCCTTGACCAGTATGTACGTGATGATTGCCGTAATGATGATCGCCGGAACGTCGAGGTACGATCCCGTAACAAAAAAATGTCCGGCCGCAAGATCATAATCGATCGGGGCGCTGGAGAAGGACTGTGGGATATACATGCCGAAACTTTTTAAGAGATCCTGAAAATGTGCAGACCACCCGTGCGCCACCGCAGCGGATGCGACGGCATACTCCAGTACGAGATCCCAGCCGATGATCCATGCAAATAATTCGCCCAGGGTTGCATACGCATACGTATACGCCGAGCCGGCAACAGGCACCATCGACGCAAATTCCGCATAACAAAGTGCGGCAAAGATACAGGCAACACCCGATGCGGCAAATGAGAGGATGAGTGCAGGGCCGGCTTTATCATGAGCACCGACCCCGGTCAGGACGAAAATGCCTGTGCCGATAATGGCCCCGACACCGAGACTCGACAGGGTCACCGGACCGAGCACCCGGCGCAGGCGATTTTCTCCCTTCATTTCTTCAAGGAGGAGTGATAATGGTTTCTTCGCAAAAAAGGAACTATTCATAAACGCATCCTCCAGGAATTTGGATGAACAATGCTTAAAATAATAACAGCTTCAGTAAATAAAGTACGGCAATTGTTCCAACGATGAATCCGATAATTCCAAACGCAAGTTGTTTGCCGGTTTGTTCCGGTTCGTTATTTTTCTGCTCGTTCATAGCGATTCTCCCGATATTAATTTGTTGGGTGACATGTCCGCGCGGACATCGGAAACTATTTCCGCATGCCGCAAATAAGGATTCCTGTCCAGGGAACGCAAGTTCCATGAACAAAGATAATTTACATGTACCGGGGAGAATCACAGGTCTGAAGACGTTGTTTGTGTGTAGAGAATGGAATGGATCAGTATTCGAAAATATTCTAATGAGGAATGTTCGATGGTTGTAAAGATTTGTTCATGTTTTTCTAAAACTGGTTCATTGATGAGAATGGTGAGAATTTCCGAATATTCCGGTGCGGTCTTTGAAAGAATCCTTGGCGAAACGAACGGCAATGGATTAGACGGAAGGAATCGTTGGACAGATGTATGCTCGGGAGCGGCATTGAGGTCCAACGCCGGAATCGAGATAAGCATTGCCACCCATAACAGGACCACATTGAAATAACAAAGAGAACGGTTTTGCCGCAGCCAGGTGATATACTGAATTTTGTTTTTCATCTTCCTGCTGAAAAACTACCGAGTTTTCCTTCGAAACGCAATACGAAAACCGCCGGAAATGCCGAACTGCATTCATTGCACCTCTCCACTCTTTTCCCTATCATATTCCACGAAGGTGGCGAACAACCATTCCGGATGACGAGCGGCAAATTACTCATGACAAATCAAGAATCGCCAAATCCACAACGAATCCGCGTCGGTGTCATTTTCGGAGGCCGGTCGGTCGAGCATGAGGTTTCGCTCGTTTCTGCCGCTTCGGTGATCGATGCACTCGATAAAAACAAGTATGACGTTATTCCCATTGGAATTGCCTCTACCGGACAGTGGCTCAGTTCAGGCGACACACTCCGCCTGCTGAAGGAAAAGAAACCGGTTGAACAGGAACAGGAACAAACGCTCGTTCCGGACCCGCGAAAGCAGTCATTGGTTGCCATAAACGGCGGCGGCGCAGGAAAGGCGCTCGATGTGATCTTTCCCGTGGTTCATGGAAAGTACGGAGAGGATGGAGCACTCCAGGGATTGCTGGAACTTGCCGACCTTCCGTACGTCGGTCCCGGCGTGCTGGGATCTGCCGTAGGCATGGATAAAGTGGTACAGAAAGAACTGCTCATCCGCGCGAAGATACCGACCACACCGAGTTTCTGGTTTACGCTGGAGGAGTACGGTGCGGGTCAAAGAAAAATAATCGCGTCGATTGAACGGGCCCTGAAGTATCCGCTCTTCGTGAAACCGTCCAATTCCGGTTCCAGTATCGGGATCAGTAAAACGCATGGCCGAAAAGAATTACTGTCTGCCATCGACCTCGCCATGCAGTTTGACAGGAAGATTTTAGTGGAGCAGGGAGTGAATAATGCCCGTGAGATTGAATGCGGCGTCCTCGGGAATGACCGGCCGATTGCATCGGTGCCGGGTGAAATTGTCTCATCAAATGAGTTCTATGATTACGACGCAAAGTATGTGGACGGCCAATCGGATGCGATCATCCCGGCGAAACTTCCCGCCGGGGTGATAAAAAAAATCAAGCAGTATGCCCTTGCGGCATTCCGCGCCCTGGATTGTGCGGGGATGGCGCGCGTTGATTTCCTGGTCACTAAAAAAACAAACCGGATATTTTTGAACGAGATCAACACGATTCCCGGCTTTACCTCCATCAGTATGTACCCGAAACTCTGGCAGGCATCGGGGATACCGTATGCGGAGCTGCTGGATCGGCTGATTCAACTCGCCATCGAACGATACGCTGCAAAGGCAAAGTTGAAAACGACCTACCAGCCCAAAAAAGACTGGTTTAAATAAGCACGGATTCGATGGAAGATCAATTTTATAGAAATCTTCAGCCCGATCGCATGCTTAAAAAGATCGCCAAAAGTGCCGCGAAAAATAAGAAACGCACCGTGCTCCTCATTTTTCTGTTTCTTGTCCTGCTGTATCTTCTCTTTGATAATAAAGGGATCATTACCCGCCTCCGGCTCGAAGCACAGCACCGGGAATGGATCGAAAAAGTAAAAGCCGACAGTGTGGAAACCCTGCGGCTGCAGGAACAGATCAAAGCGCTCGAAGGAGATAAGAAGACCATAGAAAAAACAGCCCGCGAAAAGTACGGCATGGCACGCGAAGGTGAAACGGTCTACCAGATCAAGAAGGAAAAGTAGCTTCAAAACAGTTGTGAGTAACCAGTAACGAGTCATCAGTTTTCAATAATGGCTCGAAGTAAAAACAATAGAACCGATTATTCAATGTAATCTCAATGTCCGACCTGTTCTCAAAAGAAGAAACTCAATCTGTTCGACCGCCCGCCGCACCGCTGGCAGAACGGGTACGCCCGAAAACTCTTGAGGAATATGTCGGGCAGGACCACCTGACCGGACCGGGCAAACCGCTGCGGCTCATGCTGGACCTGGGCGATGTAAATTCGATGATTCTCTGGGGACCGCCGGGTGTCGGCAAGACGACGCTCGCACGCTTGATTGCGAACCATGTGAAAGCGGAGTTTCATCAGCTCAATGCAGTTGCCGCCGGAGTCAAAGAGGTCCGGGAAGTCATTTCCCGGGCAGAGAAAAATTTAAAAGGACTTCACAAACGCACCATTTTATTCATTGATGAAATCCACCGCTTCAATAAAGCCCAGCAGGACGCACTCCTGCATTCCGTTGAAGAGGGGACCATCACCCTGATCGGTGCGACAACGGAGAATCCGTCATTTGAAGTGATCTCTCCGCTGCTTTCCCGCTGCCAGGTCTATATTCTGGAATCGCTCGGCAGGGAAGCGCTGAACAGGATTCTCGATCAGGCATTATCAAAAGACCCGCTCCTGGCAAAACGCACCATTGAAATTTTAGACCGCGATTTTCTCATGCTTCTTTCCGGGGGAGACGCGCGCAAACTCCTGAACGGTTTGGAAAACGCAATTCGTTTGACAAAACCGAATGCCAACGGTTCTATCACGATCACCAAACAAAAGATCGAGGATGCCCTCCAGCGTAAGTTTACGCTTTATGATAAAGAAGGCGAACAGCACTATGATATCATTTCGGCATTTATTAAAAGTGTACGCGGAAGCGATCCCGATGCGGCAGTGTACTGGATGGCACGGATGCTCGACGGCGGGGAAGATCCAAAATTCATCGCACGGCGAATGATTGTCCTCGCCTCTGAAGATATCGGGAACGCCGATCCCTACGGACTCACGCTGGCAACTTCCTGTTTTACCGCTGTGGATTATATTGGCATGCCGGAGGCGCGCATCATTTTGGCGCAGACGGCGGTCTACCTTGCATCGTGTCCCAAAAGCAATGCCTCCTACAAAGCCATTGAAGGCGCCTGGAGCGATGTCCGGAATGTCCCCAACCTCCCGGTGCCGCTGCATATCCGCAATGCGCCGACGAAGTTGATGGATGAACTGGGTTATGGAAAAGAGTATAAATACAGCCACGATTTTCCGGGACACTTTATCGAACAGCAGTTTCTTCCCGAGAATTTGAAGGAGAAATTGTATTACCGTCCATCCGAAAATGGAAGGGAAAAAGATATTCGCGAACGGCTGAATAAGTGGTGGAAGAAAAAACAGAGATAAATATTTTCAGCGACAGCGTGTCATCTCCCCTTTTCTCCTCCAGCATCCGTTAAAAAGCTCAACGTTACCCATCCATCATAAATTCTGCGTAACTTGTGACTACATTTTTCTCGCATGTTTGGTATTGTGCCCGCCGTTCGATTCATGCACCATTCCTCCTTTCGTCAATTGAGAAAATTTTGCGATTTCAAAATCCGTCCGGCGGTAACTCTTCAGGGTAAAGGCATCCATGAATTTCAGCTCAATCTCTTTATGAGGTTATCGATGCCATGCATGCACCCGGTTGTGAGATCGAATATTCTCTTCGTGCATGCTTCTTGACATTCAGCCGAATTATTTCGAACATTCAAAGAGGAAATCCAGGGAGACTATCAGAAAAATCCTATAAAATTTCAATTGCATGCAACAATTCGTTTGTTGAAATTACAGGCCGCTGGTTCCCGATCGATGCGCGGGGGAGGGTTTCTCGGGGGCTTGATATATAACACATGAACTTTCAGTACAAAGCAGTATAATAGAGTGTCTTGTCATTGAAGAAATTGAAGAAGGAGAGGTCTATGGAACGTAGAATTGTTCTCTGCGCCATGCTGGCGATGAGCATCGCCGCATCTCTGACCTATGCGCAGCAGGCAGACCCGAGTTCTTTGAACACCGGCGGCCAGGAAATATATGTCGAGCCGCTTCAATCCCTGGATGCGGCGAAAACATCTATCGATCTCTGCGCGATCTCGTTGAAATCGAATGTCGTCGTCACTCTTTCGTCTGAAGGGATTATCAAACTTTACGATCTCCCGACACTGAAAGAGAAAACAGCACTTGCCGCCATCCCCGTCCACGTGAATACCTTCGCGTTTTCCGCCTCCGGCCAAACACTGGCTCTCGGAGCTGCAGATGGAAAGGCATACCTGTTCAATATTAATGCTCCAACCAGTCCCAAGAAATTATCTCCCCATTCGCTGGGGATTACCTCCATGGCGTTTCAGGGTGAGAATTGGATGTTCACCGGAGGTTTTGATAAGAAAGCGGTTATCACAGAAACAACGAACGGCGATGTGCTGGGAACGCTGCCGGATTTTCAGGAAGATGTGAGTGCGCTGGCGGTTCATCCCACCGCAAAGCTATTCGCCGTGGGATTGTCTTCCGGCACGATTCAACTGTATGCGGTGGCAAAAATGGAGCTTCAAAAAGCCCTCACCGAAAGCAGAAATAAAATTTCATCCATGAGTTACAGTGTTGATGGAAAATTCCTTGCCGCCGGGGCCGTCGATGGCAGTGTGTACCTCTGGGATATGCAAACCGGTGCCCTGAAAATACGATATTCCCAGAAAGGGATGATTGCATCCGTATCCTTCGATCCGAAGTCACGCTGGCTCGTTTCCGCTGCATCAGACAGTTCTCTGAGATTTCTTGATGTAGCATCGCTTGCCACGGTCAAAACGATGGTGGAACGGGACGGCCGCACCACGTTTGCAGGATTTATAAACGACGATATCCTTCTTACCAGTACCAGCAAGGGAAAACTGAAAAGCTGGAAAATCGCATTAGCCCCGCCGGACACCACCAATCCGGGTATCGTATTGGAGAACACGGCGGATAGTACGGTGATCGCCAAAGTGTTCGGCAAAGAGTATGAAATCCGCGGCGTGATTTATGACGATAATGAATTGAAAGATCCCGTGATCAACGGAAAACCGCTTTCGCTGGCTCCGCTCGGAACCAATACCACGGTCAAAATTCCGGCGGGCATGAAGGCGGTAAAACAATTCAGCACCGTGCTGAAATTAGATTCCGTTGGCCTGATCCCGTTTGAAATCAACGCGGCAGACAATGCGAAACATATAACCCGCACAAGCGGATTTGTTCAGCGCCTCTCAAATGATCAGGCGGTGGAAGTCGAATATCCACTTCTGAATTCTGAAACGGACGCCATGTCCGTCCCGGTAAAATTCCGGACATGGTTTGATGTCGGTTCGTATTCGATCTCGGTGAACATGGTGGATATCGTGAACGGCCAGGTGCCGGAATTCAAAGTTGCCGGCGATGTCATTGCGGATGAAGTACCGCTGGTTGCCGGATATAATCAGATTCAAATTTCCATCACGAGTAAAAACGGTGAACGGTTTTCCAAAACGATCGGCATTAACCGGAAAGCATCGATTCTCGGTGCAGGCACTTTTGCTGCGGATGGCGGTGCAAAGAAACAGCGTGTTGCGGGCGCCGGTCCGCAGGCGTGGGCAGTGGTCGTTGGTGTTTCGGAATATCAGAGTGCTGGAATTCCAAGCTTGAAATACGCCGATAAGGATGCAGAAGCGCTCGCAAATTTCCTTCGCCGTCCGGAAGGCGGGGGATATGACTCCAACCATATGCTCGTGTTATTGAATAAAGATGCAACGTTGGCAAACTTACGGCAGGCATTGATCACGTTCCTTAATCAAGCGATCGACATGGACCTGGTCATTATCTATTTCGCGGGTCATGGCGCCTCGGATCCGGCGAAGCCGAAAAATATGTACTTGCTGACCAATGACAGCGATCCCAACACGCTCGGCACCACGGCATTTCCCATGTGGGATATTCAAACCGTACTGGCACGGTACATCAGTGCAAAACGCGTTGTGGTCTTTACCGATGCGTGCCACAGCGGCGGTATCAGTGTGAACTTTGCAACACGCGGGCTGGGGGAAACGGAACCCAATTTGGTCAACCAGTATATCGCGGATCTTTCGAAAACGAAGGAGGGGATTGTCGTTTTTACCGCGAGTGCAGCTGGTGAAGTATCGCAGGAGTTTCCGGAATTTTCTCATGGGGCATTCACCTACTATCTCCTGGAAGGGATGGCGGGCAAAGCCGACGAAAACAACGATTACACGGTCACGATCAATGAACTGATGCAGTACGTCGAAGAGCAGGTCAAGCGCAAGACGCACGGCGCACAGAACCCGACCCGGAGTCAAACCGAGTTCGATAAAGAGATGACGATTTCGACTATTCCTCATTAAATTGTAGAAAGGAACCACCACATGCGATTCTTCATTCTTCTTGTAATTCTCCTGGGTTGTTTCGCAGTTGGATTTCGATCCAGCGATCAACCGGCGCCGGCCGTCCCCGCGGTTCAGCAAAACGAAGCGAACATCGGATTTGAATGGGCATTCGGTGCCCTCGTGGGAAAAGAAAAAACGATGGTCCCCGTGACACACGATACGACCCTGAAGACCGGGGATGAAATTAAAATGATGGTAAAGCTGACCAAAGATTGTTACGTGTATGTGATTTATCAGGGTTCAAAGGGCGAAGTGAACCTACTCTTCCCGTATGAGATCCGGCAGTTCCAGGCCGACTACAAAGCCGAGAAAAATTATTATGTCCCCAAAGGCCGTCCATGGATTGCCCTTGATAAAAACACGGGAAAGGAAGTTTTTTTCCTGGTCGCCTCTACGGAACGGCTGCTCGATCTGGAAGTGAAACTCGGCAATTACTTGTCTGCCGACGATACAAAAAAACAGCTCCTCGCCGGTGACGTCATATCGGAGATACGCAGCGTGCGAAAACGTTATTCAACATTTTCAACGCTTGCTGAAAAACCGGTCACGATCGGAGGAAATATCCGGGGCACCGAGAAGGTGGAAAAGGCACGCCGTCCGGACGTCGCAACCATCGCCACACAGATCAGCGCCAACAACTTCTACAGTAAAACGATCACTATTGACCACCAGTAAAAAAAGAACGTTGAGGGACACGATGATCATCATCGTGTCCTCCTTTTTGTTCGGACATCTGATCTTCTGGCTGCTTCCAAGTGTATTTGAAACATGGAACTCCCAGGCATTTGACCAGATATTTGTACTGCGTACAAAATATTTTCCTTCCTCCACTCCATACGATAGCACCATTGTCCACGTCAGCGAGACGGACAGCAGCAAACAGGCAATGTCGGGTGGAACGTATGTTGCCCGTTCACAATATGGACAGATCGTCCGTAATTTAGGCGAAGTGGGTACGGCAGCACAAATCTGGGATTATTTTTTCTTGTATAAAGATCCTACAGATCCGAGGGAAGACTCCATATTCATCGCTTGTAATAAAGCTGCCGGTAATGTGTATTATGGAATGTATTTCGATTTAAAAGACAAACCGCTTCTCTCAAAGCAATCTCGTCCGGCTTCTCATCTGGAATACCTCTCCTCGACAAAATGGCAAGTAAAAGTAGAGGGTGATATAAGTAAAATGTATGTTGGAGAAAACCCGGTCATCACCTATCCGGAGGTCGCCTCGGTAATTCGTGGACAAGGGTATCTGAGCTTAAGACAGGATCCCGATGGTGTTTTTCGCCGTGCGCCTCTTCTTATTCGCTATGACGATGCTTTTTACCCAAGTTTTCCGTTCAGGACAATTTGCGATTATCTCCATGTTGCGCCCGACCGAATTATTCTTCATCCAGGAAAAAGCATTACACTTCAAGGCGCATACCGTCCCGGTGCAAAACCGCATGACATAGTCATTCCTGTGGATGAACGATGCAATATTATCGTCAATTTTGTTGGACCCTGGGGCACCATGATCGATTACAAAACGGTGCAAATTTACAATTTGTCGAATGACCGTGATGCAATGGAATATGATTGGAAACCTCTCCTGCAGGGTAAAATTGCCGTTGTGAATGAAGCTTCAACGGGTGCAACCGATATTTATTCGGTACCGACAGACGTGAAGTACCCGCTGGGCGGATTGCATGCAAATGTTATGAATACAATCCTTACAGAAAACTTTTTGCAGGAAGCGAGTTCAACTGAAAAAATTGGAATTGAATTTTTGCTCCTTATTGCCATTGGACTGCTTGCAGTAAAATTCAGCTCTCGCGGATTATGGCTGGGTGCCCTGGCACTCTTGATTGGTTATATTGCGTTCATTATCGCGGCATTTCTGTACGGTAACCTGATCATCAATATTGTACGGCCTATTCTTATCACAGGAACCGCAGTGTTTTGTGTGCTGGTCTATCGATTTATCAATGAAGAACGGGAAAAAGAAGCAACGCAAAGATCGTTTGAAGCATATTTGCCGCCGTCGGTGGTTAAACGCCAGCTGGCACATCCGGAATCTATCTTCGAGGTCCAGAAAAAAGAACTTACGATCATGTTTACCGATATCAAGAGTTTTACAACCTATTCTTCTACCATGACGCCGGATCAAATTCAAAATTTTCTTGCTGAATATTTTGATGCAATGGTTCAAATCGTTTTCAAATACGAAGGTACAGTCGACAAATATATCGGAGATGGGCTGATGGTGTTCTTCGGCGCTCCTGAACCGCAATCTGACCATGCCGTACGCGCCGTAAAAGCAGGTATCGAGATGCAGTTAAAATGCCGTGAGCTGAAAGAGAAATGGGTGAAAGAAGGATTGTTCCCGTTAAAAATCCGGGTCGGCATCAATACGGGCGAGGTGGTGGTGGGCAATATGGGGACGAGAAAAAAACTCGCCTATACTGTACTCGGCTCGGATGTGAACCTCGCCAACCGTCTCGAATCCAACGCACCGGTTGAAGGGATTATGATTTCACGCCGCACATACGATTTGGTAAAAGACCATGTGACGACGCTCCCGCATGAACCGGTGCTGGTCAAGGGTCTTGATACCCCGATTGAAGTGTATACCGTCCCGGTCGAGGATGCCGTTCCGCCTCTCGCTTGATTTTCCCGCCGCCATTCTTCATATTGATTGACCCGAAAGACGTGATGGATGAGCTTGAGCGGTCATGCCCAACATGAGTAATCCGAAACTTCATATCAAAGGAAAATATTGGTCGGCAGACGATGGATTCCGCTACTGTGAATCCATCGCCCGCAGCCACTATGAAAATTTTCCTGTCGCGTCGCATTTTGTTCCAAAAGAAATACGCAAATACGTCTGGACCATTTATGCCTTTGCGCGCATCGCAGATGATTATGCAGATGAGCCCGGGTTTACCATCGCCGAACGGATGGATAATCTGAATCAATGGGACCAGTACCTCGACGAATGTTATGACGGCAACCCGGCGCACCGCGTGTTCGCTGCTCTTGCAGAGACGGTGGAACGATTTCAAATTCCGCGTGAATTATTGCAGAATCTCCTTACGGCATTCCGCTCGGATGTCACCGTCAAGCGGTATGAGACCTATGAAGAGGTCCTGGCCTATTGCCGCAACTCCGCCAACCCCATCGGGAGATTGCTCCTGCTGCTCTTTAATTATCGCAGTGAATCGTTGCTCCACCTGTCTGATTCCATATGCACCGCACTGCAGCTGACAAATTTTTGGCAGGATGTTTCGCTCGATCTGCTCAAAGACCGTATTTATCTTCCGCTGGAGGAAATGGAGGAGTTCGGCTATACCGAACAGGAGTTGATCGGCCGGATCGTAAACGACCATTTTCGCGATTTCATGGCATTCCAAGTCAGGCGCACCGCGGATCTTTTTGTTGAAGGAAAACCGCTCCTTTCGATGGTGGGGAAGGATTTATCACTGGAATTGAAGCTGACCTGGAACGGCGGGACGAGAATTCTTCAAAAAATACACCAGCAGAATTACGACGTGCTGTCCAAGCGTCCGTCATTATCGAAACTGGACAAGCTGGGACTACTCTTTCGTTCATTTTTATCGTAACTTAGATCTATGCCAACAGCCGCATCGGTCATACCGGACTTCTCGCAGAATCGGAAGAGCAGTTTTTATTACTCCTTCCTTATCCTGCCGCGCCCGAAGCGCGATGCGATCGAAACGATTTATGCCTTTTGCCGTTTCACCGACGATATTGTCGATGAAGCCGGGGACGAAAAAGAAAAACATGCATTGCTCCTGCAGTGGACGGAGGAACTGAAGCGTTCATTGTACGGAGTCTCGCGTTATTCTCTGCTGAATAAACTTTCCGCCATCATCCAGCGGTTCCATATCCCGATTGAACATTTTTATGAATTGATTAAGGGGATGGAAATGGACCTGCTCAACACGCGGTACGGAACATTTCATGAACTCGAGCAATACTGCTACCGCGCCGCATCCACCGTCGGATTGATCTGCGCGGAAGTATTCGGTTACAAGAATGAAAAGACGAAGCAGTACGCCATCAACCTCGGCATCGCGCTGCAGCTCACGAATATTCTGCGGGATATCAAAGCCGATGCCAAGCGCGGGCGTATTTATCTGCCGCTGGAAGATTTGAGAACGTTCGGGTATTCTGAAAACGATCTGCTCAACTGCACCTATGACGAACGATTTGTGAGCCTGATGAAGTTCGAATGCGACCGTGCTCATGAATATTTTCACCGGGCAAAGGCATGCCTCGCGGAGGAGGATAAACCGCTCTTCACCGCCGCGCGCACCATGGGGAATATCTATTATTTGCTGCTCCTCAGAATTGAACGCGCGCAGTACGACGTCTTTTCCAAGCGTATTCGATTATCATCGCCGCTCAAGATCCTCGTTGCGATGGTCCTTCAGCTCAGGAAAAATTTTCCGAAAAATTTCCACCGGTATGTCCATACGGAACTGCCGGCATAACCGGACGGGAATACGATTGGATGGATTCCTGGAATTCGCCGGGAATGTTCTTGAACAGCGGGAAGATTGCAACTCAACGCAACATTTACTACTTTTGTGTCGAATAACCGTCCTGTTCCTTTGAATGAGGCGTCCATGAAAAGCACGAGTATCAAAAAACTGTATTATTCCATCAGCGAAGTCAGCAGAATTACCGGACTGGAGCAGTATGTCCTGCGCTATTGGGAAACCGAATTTCCGGAGTTGAAACCTGCAAAAAATCGCGCCGGCAACCGTATCTATACCAATAAAGATATTAAGCTGATCATGCACATCAAGCAGTTATTACGGGACGAGAAGTATACCATTGAGGGTGCAAAGCAGGTGATGAAAGAGTTCACTCCCGAACCGGACACCGGGGAACAACTTGAGCTGCTCAATGTGCCGCAAAAGAAAAAAATTCAGGACGATGATATCAGAAAAGAAATGACCGAAGTCAAAGAATTTTTAGAAGAGATCCTCGTCAAGCTCGATACACCGTAACCGTTCCCCGCCGGCCGATAAAATAACCCTCGGGGTCCCTCGTCGCAGTTCCCCGTTTCAATCTCCTGTCGCCAATTCAGGTCAACCGAAAAATCAGTTTCGCGTCAATCGTTTATATTTAATCCGGTGCGGCTGGTCGGCAGCGATGCCGAGCTGTTTCCTGCGGTACTCTTCGTACTCGGAATAGTTGCCATCGAACCAGACCACGCTGCTTTCTCCCTCGAAGGCGAGAATATGTGTCGCAACGCGGTCGAGAAACCAGCGGTCATGCGATATAACGACCGCACAGCCCGCGAAGTTCGCGAGTGCCTCTTCCAGTGCCCGCAGCGTATTCACATCAAGATCATTGGTCGGTTCATCCAGGAGAAGAACATTCGCACCTTCCTTGAGCACTTTTGCGAGATGGACACGGTTCCGTTCGCCGCCGGAGAGTTTGCCGACAGGCTTTTGCTGGTCCGTGCCGCTGAAATTGAACCGGGCAACATAGCCGCGCGAATTCACTTCGCGGCTGCCCAGCATGAGAAGATCTTCTCCGCCCGAGATTTCCTGCCAGATTGTTTTATCGGGATCGAGCGGCCGCAGCTGGTCGACATAGGCAAGCTTCACCGTATCGCCGATCTTGATCTCACCGGCGTCCGCCTTTTCCTGGCCGGTGATGAGTCTGAACAGTGTGGTTTTGCCTGCGCCGTTTGGCCCGATCACTCCGATGATGCCGCCGGGCGGAAGAGCAAAATCCATCTGTTCAAACAATAATCGATCGCCGAACGCTTTGGAGACGCCATGAGCTTCAATGACCACATCCCCCAGACGCGGACCGGGCGGGATATAAATTTCCATTTCTTCATCACGTTTCTCACCCTGTTCCGCAAGCATCTTTTCGTACGAAGCAATGCGCGCCTTACTTTTGGCATGGCGGCCTTTCGGGTTCAGCCGTACCCATTCTAATTCACGCTGGAGTACCCTCTGCCGCTTCGATTCCTGTTTCTCTTCCTGTTCCAGCCGGCGTTTCTTTTGATCCAGCCACGAAGAGTAATTCCCTTCGAAGGGAATTCCCTCGCCGCGGTCAAGCTCCAGGATCCATCCCGCAACATTGTCGAGAAAGTAGCGGTCATGGGTGACGGCAATAACCGTTCCCTGGTACAATCCCAAATGGTGTTCCAGCCATGCGACCGATTCGGCGTCGAGGTGGTTCGTGGGCTCGTCGAGCAGGAGCACATCCGGTTCCTGGAGCAGCAGACGACAAAGAGCGACGCGCCGCCTTTCACCGCCGGAGAGTACGTTTACCGGCGTTTCAGGAGGCGGACATCGTAATGCATCCATGGCCTGTTCTAATTTGCTGTCCAAATCCCACGCGTTGAGATGATCAATTTTTTCCTGAAGCGTGCTCTGCTGCGCAAGCAGTCTGTCATAATCCGCATCCGGTTCGGCAAGCTTCAGGTTCACCGCCTCGTATTTCTTCAGGAGATCGACCGTTTCCTGAACGCCTTCTTCAACGATGTCCTTCACGGTCTTCGCAGGATCGAGCTCCGGTTCCTGCGAGAGGAATCCAAAGGTAATCCCCTTCTGGGCGGTAATTTCACCAAGATAATCTTTATCGATACCGGCAATAATGCGCAGGAGCGTGCTTTTCCCGGCGCCGTTCAATCCCAGCACGCCGATCTTCGCACCATAGAAAAAGGAGAGATAAATATCTTTTAAAATCTGACGGTTCGGTTTAACCACCTTGCCGACGCCGATCATCGAAAAAATAATTTTATTGTCGCTCATGCTGTTTTCATGTGATGTGAGAGAAAAAAGATTCAAGTTTATGAGGATCCAGCCGTCCGCCGGTGCGGACGCCGCTGCAGACATCAACGGCGTACGGATGAACCTGTTCTATCGCATTCTGTACATTTTCCGGCGTTAATCCCCCTGCAAGGTACACCGGAATATGAACACGGTCTCGTATACGTCTGCTGATGGTCCAGTCATGAGTGCGGCCGGTCCCGCCAAGTTCTTTTACCGCCAGTGATGGTTTCCCGGAATCCAACAGGAGCGCATCGACCAACGGTGCAACCGCAGCAGCGTCTTGAATTGAACTCTCTCCGGTGACGTGGATAACCTGCACGAGACGGATCCCCGGCAGGGATTGACGGAGCACCGAATAACCCTGGAGCGGAAATGCATCGACCAATTGAATGGTCGTAACGCCGCATTTTCGCTGCTGAAGGATAACCGCTGCCGGATCCTGTCTGCAGGTGAGGAGAAACGTCTCGATACCGTCCGGAACACTCTGCGCAATATCTCTGATGAGATCTTCCGGAATCACTCCGGGGCCGCTCGGCATTTCAGAGACCAACCCAATCGCCGCTGCGCCCAATCGAATTGCCAGCTGTGCGTCTTCAATGCTGCCCATGCAACAAATTTTTACCAGCGTTCTTTGATGTTCCATTCTTATCAACAAAATATTCCTGCTTTTTAGCTGTACTCCATGACAATATACGAAAATGTATGGAAGGTAATTGAACAGAAATGGGGAAATGAACGTCAAATAGTTATCCTCTCGGAGAGGAACAAGCACGTGACGATGACTCACGGAATGCCCGAGTTAGTTTAATGTGGAAATTATGATGACAATATGCGAAATTGAGTGAGGTGTAACGATCGCGAGGTCCCGTATTCATAGAAAATTTTATAGTGTCACCATCGCTGCAGCTGTTCTTGTTTCGATTCTTCAGGTCCGCCTGTCTGCACAAGAGCAAAAGAAGTCGCAGGCATTCAGAAATTACGAATCGGTTTCGATGCCGCTGGTCCTTCCCTCCACCCTTGATCTTCAGCTCCTCGAAGCGTTTGTGTTGATGCAGAAAGCGAATGCAGGCGAGTCGCCCGCTCAACATGAATTAGGGTTGCGTTATTTATTCGGCAAAGGATTTCCCGCCGACACGGCAAAGGCCGCCTATTGGATTCAAAAAGCCGCTGACCAGCATTTGATGCTTGCACAGTACAACCTTGGCATTCTCTCCATGAACGGCCGCGGTGTGGAGTGGAATCCATTTAAAGCGTTCGAATGCTTCCATGCCGCCGCAGAGCAGGGAAATCCGGAGGCGCTGTATGTGGTGGGTTTAATGTATACCGAAGATCTCATTGTGCCTCGGAGCTGGCCGACGGCATATTCCTACTTTACCAAAGCGGCGGTATCCGGATCGGAGGCGGGAAAGAGTACCAAAAAAGAAATGGAACGGCGCGGACTCAATAAGAGCGACACCGCAAATACCACTTCGGCGAAAGCGGTCCATCCGGATAAAAGCGCTGCGCATCCTGCAAAAATTGACACCAGTACCAACCTCCTGTTTATTGATTTCCACACCGACACCACTTCGACCATTGAAGATACCACTCTCATTCGCGAAGCATATCAAGGAATTGACACACTTTCTCCGTCCGCCGCCGCACCGGATTTAGGAAATCAATCCTTCCTGTCAAAAACGGCAATGTCCGGAAATCCTGAGGCGCTCTGCCTCCTCGGACGCTGTTATGAACATGGATTGAATGTTCCTCGTGACGTTATTCTTGCGGGAGTATATTACCTCCGTGCATTTATTCTGAACTCCAACCGTGCACCGGCGCTTCTCTGGAAGCTGATGAATACGGATGATTTTGCCCGCGAACTTGAACTCCGTTCCTCAAAAAACGATGCGGAAGCTCTCTATGTCTGGGCCGGATTAACGTCGATTGGTTTCAGTAAAGTATTGAACGAGAAACAGGCCTTGAACCTCCTGCAGCGCGCCGCAGCCGCCGGACATGTCCCATCGATGGTAGAATTAGGTTCGTGTCATTTCACCGGCCGCTGGGTGAAGCAGAACCGCGAAAAAGCGGTCGAGTGGTGGAGCCGTGCCTCATCCCTGGGGAGTGTTGAAGCGGACATCCGTCTCGCGGCTGCGAACGTCCTTGGACAAATCCATACGCAGGATATCGAATCTTCGATTTCTCTTCTCCGCAACACGGCAAAAGAAGGGTCCCTGCTCTCAGATTTAACACTGGCACGATGTTATGAAAAAGGAATTGTCTTATCGCAAAATAAAGGCGAATCATACCGCATCTTTCACAAATCCATGCTGAGAGGAAGTGAGACGGCTTATGTTGCCCTCCGAAGCATGCACGATGAAATCCGGCCTCCGGCCCGGGAATACCAGATGCCGGATTGATGAGGAATACTCATATCGGAAAGTGGAGCGGCGCGTTTTATGTTCAGACTCCGTTCGAAGATCTCTCTCCGTCTTCCGACGATAAGACACCTCTTATGTTTATTCTTGCTTAACCATGTGCATCCCTTCCATTCTCCCGATCAATTTCACCCTGTCATTGTTGGCATCCCTTCGGTGGTCCCTGCATGAAAGGAAAACCGGCCATAATGATTTAGAATATGAAAAACATTGAGAATGACGTATGAAACCGGATTAAATTTCATTGTTCATTTTTATACAAAAATCTTTGACATGTTAATCCAAAATCCACTATGTTTCAAAATCATGATACGCGCATGGATTATCCTGAAATCGTCAAGAAGTAATTTTTTACTCCGGCCGATATCCTTCTTCATCCTCTTTTTACTTCTCAGTTCCGGAACCCCGGCAAAAGAACTTCGCCCGAATCCTCTTCTTCAGTACATCCATAAAACTTATACGAGCGACGACGGATTGCCTCAAAACCGAAGCAGGGCAATGGTCCAAACTCGCGACGGTTTTCTCTGGATAGGGACACAGGACGGACTTGCCAGGTTTGATGGAACTTCGTTCCAGGTTTATGATAAAGAACATACACCCCAATTAAAAAGTAACGATATCACATCCCTTTTTGAATCCCCGGACAGCAGCCTGTGGATTGGGACATTCAATGGTCTGACTCAATTGAAGAATGGGATATTTTCCTCCCATGCTCTTCAGACCGGACCTGTCCGTGGAATTGCTGCAGATCCGGCGGGGACTCTTTACATCAGCACGATGAATAATGGGATTTATAAGTATAAAGATGGGAACTATGATTCCATCACGACGTCCCAGGGATTGAACGACAACTCGTTGAATGTGTTTACCGTCGATCAGCAGGGAACCATTTGGGTCGCTTTAAGCGGGAAGGGGCTGAACGTCTATCGGAATGGCCGGTGGCTGCTCTATAACACTAAAAATGGATTTCCCAGTAATACCATCCGGAGTTTTTGTGCCGGTTCAGATCAGACCGTCTGGATCGGTACTGAGAACGGGCTGGTCCGCTGGAAAAACGGATCGTTCCATACCTATACCACCGCCGACGGACTCACCGATAATATTATTCCCTCTCTCTTCGAAGACCGATCGGGCGCGTTGTGGATTGGAACGGAGCGCGGCGGAATCTGCCGATTGAAGGATAATGTGTTTTCCTCATACCGTTCCGTGGACGGTCTCTCCAGCGATTATGTCACCACCATTCTGGAAGACCATGAAGGAAGCCTCTGGGTCGGTACGTATAATGCAGGATTAAATCAATTTTGGAAGGGAAAATTTATAAACTATTCTGTGCGTGATGGAGTGCCTGCCCGGACCATCCGCACGATGCTGACCGCACATGATGGTTCGGTGTGGGCGGGCACCGAAGGCGGCGGTGTTTTACATTTTAACGGAAATAAATTTGTGCCGTTCGAAGAAAAGAATATTCCCAGCGATTATATCCGGTCACTCTTCGAAGATTCCCATGGGAATTTGTGGATCGGTTTACGCGAAGGACTTGCACAATACCGCAATGGGAATTACCGAATCTTTACGACCAAAGACGGCCTGTCGCAAAATTTTATCCGGGTGATGGCGGAAGATCATGAAGGGACTCTTTGGGTGGGGACTTACAACAACGGCATGAACCGATTCGAGAAAGACCATTTTGTCAATTACCAAAATAAAGGAATGCCAGTCAACTTAATCCGGTCCATCCTTGTCGATCATGCAGGCGTGATCTGGATCGGAAGCAATGAGGGACTTCTGCGATGGCAAAATGGATTGATGTCTCTCTACACGAGTAAAGACGGACTGCCCTCCGATCCTTTCTTCGATATGATTGAGGACAGTGAACACACGCTATGGATGGGGAGTTATGGCGGCGGCCTGGTGAGGTTAAAAAACGGGAAGTTTACATGTTTTACCACTGCGCAGGGTCTTTTTAACGATGTCATCATGAAAATTCTTGAAGACGACTTCGGCAATTTATGGCTGGGGAGCATGAAGGGGATCGGATGCATCAGTAAAAAAATACTGGATGATTTCAGTAACGGCACGATAGACCGTCTTCAGTGCGCTTCGTACAGTTCCTCGGACGGCATGCTGGTAAGCGAATGCACGGGTCCGACCGGATGTAAAACTGCCGACGGCCGTCTCTGGTTCCCGACACCCAAAGGGATTGTTGTGGTTGATCCGAAAAAAATACTGAAAAACAATCTTCCTCCGCCGGTGGTTATTGAACGGGTGGTTTTTGACAGAAAAGATTATTCTCCGTACGAGTATGCCGCATTCCCTCCCGGAACGGGACAGGTGGAATTCCAGTACGGGGGGATGAGTTTTATCGCGCCTCAGAAGGTTCATTTCCGTTATATGCTGGAAGGGTTTGAAAAAGAATGGAGAAACGCAGGGACAAGGCGCAGCGCGTTCTATACCAACCTGTCTCCGGGAAAATACACCTTCCGCATCACCGCCTGCAATAACGACGGTGTGTGGAATGAATCCAGAGCAAGTTTTGCGTTCGAGCTGGAACCGCATTTCTATCAGACGTTCTGGTTCATGGGCGTTCTGCTACTGGCTATTGGTGGAGCCGGATTTGGGTTACATCGCCTCCGGGTCTGGCAGCTCGTCGCAAGAGAAAAAATGCTCAAAGTGTATGTCGCCGAAGCAATGACGAAAATAAAAGTACTGAACGGCCTCATTCCGATTTGTTTCAACTGCAAAAAAGTGCGCGATGATCAAGGATATTGGAAGGGATTGGAACGCTACATCAAGGATAATTCCGAGGCGACATTCAGTCATGGCGTTTGCCCCGAATGTGCGGAAAAATTACGCGATGGCTTTCTCTCAAAAAACAATGAAAAGCTGGGAAGTATCTTATCTCAATTTCTACCGACGGATACTTCAAAAAAGTGATATCCTCTTGATTCTCATCCCCTTCGGGGGAGAGAGCGTTGTAAGAACACTGTATTTATGACATGCAGGAAATCAATACGACAACTGTTGATGATTGCTCTTCTCGGCAATGGTGTGGTGTATTCATCCAGTCCCCCGCCGAACGAACATGCCAAACCGCTGACACAATACATCCAGAAAGTATGGACCAATAAAGACGGATTACCGCAAAATTCCGGCAGAACATTGCTCCAGTCATCCGATGGATTTCTCTGGATTGGCACACAGGACGGCCTGGTCCGTTTCGATGGCGCATCGTTTCAGGTTTTTGATAAGCAAAACACACCGGCGCTCAAGCACAATGATATTACAAAATTGATCGAATCCCGGGATGGAACACTGTGGATCGGATCGTACAATGGTTTAACGAGCCTGAACAAAGGAGTCTTTACCTATTATCCATCCAGCGCAAACGATGAACCGGACGTCGTTCGGGCGCTTCTCGAAGACCATGAAGGATGCGTGTGGGTGGGAACGATGAATGCAGGGATCAGAAAGTATACGCATGGGAATTTCAGCATCATTTCAAAATCCCAGGGCCTCACAAGCGATGCCATTTATGCACTTGCAGAAGACCAGCGTGGAGACATCTGGATCGGAACAGATGCCGGTGTCAATGTCTACCGGCAAGGTCAATGGGTGTATTATCATGAACGCGATGGGCTTCCCCATGAGGCAATACGATGTATTTGTGTTACTTCGGACAGCAGCGTGTGGATCGGAACGTACAATGGATTAGTACAATATAAACGAGGGGTGTTTCACACCTACACCACATCAGATGGATTATCCGATAATACGATCCGCACCATTTATGAAGATCATACAGGAGAAATATGGATCGGTACGGAACGCGGAGGGGTCAGTCAGTTTAATCACGGCGCCTTTATTCCGTTTCGTTCGTCGGAAGGACTTTCGGGAGATTTTGTTTCTGCGATCCTGGAAGACCGGGAAGAAAACATATGGATCGGAACGTACAATGCCGGACTCAATCAGTTCTCCAAAAGCACGTTCTTCAATTATACCTCGCGTGATGGGTTGCCGAATGACTTCGTCGCTTCAGTGATTCAGAGCCGCAACGGCGATGTCTGGATCGGTTCCGGCGGCAGCGGGGTCTATCGGTTCAATGGAAAAAAATTTATCGCCTATACCCGCAGCAATGGATTGCCCAGTAATTCTATCAGGTCGCTGTTCGAAGATTCCCAGGGGACAATTTGGATTGGTACGGTCGGTGGTTTGGCGCAGTATAAACGGGGAACCATCCGTGCCTTTACGGAGAAGGACGGCATATCGCAGAGTTATATCCGCGCGATCGGCGAAGACCTGGAGAAGAAAATCTGGGTGGGCAGTACCAGCAGCGGTGTATTTCGACTGACATCAGGCCGCTTTGTGAGCTATAAGGAGAAGGGCATCCCTGCGGCCGTGATCCGTTCTCTTCTTGTCGACCATGAAGGTGCGGTCTGGATTGGAAGCAATGATGGAGTACGCCGCTGGAAGGACAATCGCGTCACACTCTCTACACAAAAAGACGGACTGCCTTCCGATCCAATTTATGTGATCATGGAGGACAGTTCTCATACGCTTTGGATGGGGAGTTATGGCGGCGGATTAGTCCGCTGGAAGAATGGAAAAATCACACGTATTACGCAGGCACAAGGGCTCTACAACGACGTCGTCTTTCATCTTCTCGAAGATAACAACGGCCTCATCTGGATGAGCAGCCTCCGGGGGATTAGTTCTGTCAGCCGTCAAATGCTGAATGACTTTGCAGACGGCAAGATCGACCGCATACAATGCAATTCGTACACCTCCTCTGACGGTATGGTGAACAGCGAATGCACCGGAAACGCGCAGTCGGGCGGATGTAAAACCTCGGACGGGCGCTTATGGTTTGGCACCACGGGCGGGATTGTTGTCATCGATCCGAATCAGCTTCACAAAAAAAGTGATCCGCCGCCGGTGGTCATCGAACGTGTCGTGGTGGACCGCAGTGATTATACTCCGTACGATTACGGATATTTCGCCCCCGGACGCGGGCAGGTGGAGTTTCATTATGGCGGGCTGAGTTATATTACTCCCCAGAAAGTAAATTTCCGTTACAAGCTGGAAGGTTTTGAAAAAGAATGGAGATTTGCGGGAACCAGGCATGGAGCGTTTTATACGAATCTCGCACCGGGGAAGTATGTCTTTCGCGTCACCGCATGCAATAGCGACAATGTCTGGAATGAAACCGGGGCCAGCTACGCATTTGAACTCGAACCGCATTACTACGAAACATGGTGGTTCTACGGCCTCTTATCGCTCGTGGTCGTCGGGGCTGGATTTGGGCTGTATCGCCTCCGTGTGTGGCAGCTCCTTGAACGCGAGAAAGAACTCACCGTGCGAGTCAACGAGGCCACTGCAAACATCA
>RPQN01000018.1 GCA_003819715.1 Ignavibacteriota bacterium
AACATTCCACTAATTACAACAGATATTCTGACGAGGTTAAGGAAAAGATTACTGTTGAAGAATTGGTTTTTCATAAAGTAATCCTTAAATACTATGAATGTTTTTCGACACACTGCCTAACGGCATGCGCATAAGCTGCGCCGTGACCAAGTTTAATGTTACACAAAAAGAAATGAGTTCACGCTATCAACTAAATTAAGCTGCAACCAACCAACGAGAAACTGAATAGTAAATAATAAAAACGTAAAACCACCACCCGCAATGCTTAACGTACCCACGCTTATTGCGTCAGCTTCATGCGCTGGTTAGGCAGAAACCCACAAACAGCACGATATTGGTTAATAACTTGTACTCATATTTGTTAGTTGTCGATTTGTACTTCTCAATAATTAACGTTTCTGCCTAACTATGTATTAGATAGAATTAGTCTATATAGCATGCATATTAGACATTAATTATAGATAAAATATATAATATTGAGTACCATTGACAAGGAACACAGGGCTCGACTATGGCACTGAAATTATTGGATCAAATGCTCGATATTGTGTACATAAAACACCCGTGCACCAGAACTGAAAATGTTTGCCTGTAATGGATTAAGTGATTTATTCTTGTTCTCCATAAACGCCACCCTGTCGAAATGGAAGAGAATGAAATCCGCCGGTTCTTGAACTACCTCGCTGCGAGCAATATCTTTCTTCTTCAACTCAAAATCAAGGCCTTCATACGAATAATTTATTTCATTACGTAATTTTAAATCCAAACTATTAACGTTGATGCTGCTGATGCATAAATCAAACAAAAAACTTACATTGAATATGACTTCACCAGAGGGGCAGCTCAAAATCATTTTAACAAATTATACACCTCAAATGCACGGAGCACATATGCGTAAAATTATTTGCACGATTATCGTTATTGCACTCACAACGTTCCTTTTCACATTCGTATCCGCACAGGATAAAAAGCCGGCCGAACCACCCAAGGCCGCAGCAGGTCCATCTCAGGAATTATTATGGGGCTGGAACGACATCGGCAACAAGCTTATCGCTATGGCAGAAGATTTTCCTGAAGAAAAATACGGTTTTAAAGCCCAGAAAGACGAACGGACGTTCGGTGAGAATATCCTGCATGTTGCATACGATAACAATATTATGATCAACGCACTCAAGGGAATATCAGTTCGAATTGCCTGGAACGAAGATTCATTGCAAAAACTTTACGTGACGAAAGAATCCATCGTGAACTATCTGAAGCAGGCAGTGAACGATGGCGCAGAACTTATCAAAGCACAAGGCGACAGCGGATTAACAAGCGAGTTTAAATTTCCATGGGCCAATATGATGGCCCACCGTTCTTTCGGCTGGATGGGGACTCTTGAACATTCGGGCGAACATTATGGACAACTAGTGGTGTATTATCGCGTCAATGATATGATACCACCCGCTTCTCGCCCGAAAAAATAAAACGATCACCGGGATTCATGCTGTGCGGATTGTAGAGTCTATTTCCAAGAATGGGCGATGATAATGTCCGTCGGGGCGACGGACTCTACTATTTCTCAACAAGAAACGCTGCATCGATTTCAAATAATAATTCATCTCTGCAAACATCCGCAACCACATTGATCGACGGCGCCTGGGAAATTCCGATTTCCTCAACGATCTTCTGATAGAGAAGGAAATCTTCTTTACGTTTTAAGAAAACCGTCGCTTCACAGAGATCCTGCAAAACGGCCCCTTCCGGAGCGATCAATGACGACACAACGCTCATCGTTTGTTTGATCTGGGCGGCAGAATCACCGATAAAAACGCTTTTCCCGTCCTCGTCAATGGAAGCGGTGCCCGAGACGAGTATCAATTTACATTTGTCGTCTTCAATAACCATCGCCCGTGAGAATGCCGAGCCATACCGAAACGGCGACCGCTGTTTCGTACCGTAGAGAGGCCGGACTTTGGTGGTGCTTTCAGGTGAGTGGTGAACGGCGAATACATCCATTACCGCAGCACGCCCGAGCGGATTTCTTCCTTCTATACCCGTGCTTGCGGGAAAAAATATCTGCTCGGCATGTTCGTGTCGGTCCGCAGTTCCGATAATTCCGTATTCCGAATAACACCGATTCCGCACCACATTAAAATCATCGTACCAATCAAGGATATCCGAGATATAGATCCATGTTCTCACGACATCCTGATAAGTCGATCCTTGAGTACGAAGAAGCCGTTCTGCCTGACGAAACATTGCTTCCGACTGGTCCTTGCGGTTGGAATGACCGATGCCGTTGGTATTGCCGCCGTCCATACTCTGAAGCACATAAAATGTCGCGCCATCCACATTCCATGCCCGTCCTTTGGGAATACCGTCATCAACGATAGTCCTGACTTTGGTGCCCGCTGAGGGTGTTACTGCTCTGATCTGAAATCCGGCAATCCCATGTTCAACGCAGGACTCTCCTTCAACAAATGTCATCGGCGTATCGACCTGCATTCCATGTCTGCTCAATGCACCGGTACGTGCTTTCTGGATTTGCTGCTGGAGTTCCACTCTGGTGAAGCAGCGCTCATGTATAATCTGGCTCGATGAAGCGGCCAGGACTTCAGCGATTCTGCCGTATATTTCTTCAGTTGTTTTTTCCGGATCAGCACGGCGGTCGGTGATCGAAGCACTGAGAAATAAATGATCGTGCAGCGATGTAATAAAGAGTTTATATGCGGGGTGCAGCTCGATTGAACGTTGAATCATCTCATATACTCATTTAGCGTTTTGTCGTTTTCATTTTTTTCGATCCACCATCGACGGCAATGGATTTTGGTGCAATGTTTTTTCTCTGCAGAAGAACGTTCGGATCCAATTTCGCCGTCAACATTTCTTCCGGTTTCGAAAACGCAGCATCCGAGAGCGCCTGGGGACTCATCTTCACGGGTTCGTTCGCGAACTCCGGAACATTATAGACAGAGAGCGATACTTCCTGCGATACAAGGTCTTCTTGGGGCATCACAAACGGCTTGGAGGCACTGCCCGATGAATCGATATGGCTGAAATAGGGCCTTGTAAAAATATTATCGTCGCGTTTGCTGGAAAAGACGATCCATCGGCTGCTGCTCGACCATGAATGGAATGAATCCGCACGGTCGCTGTTCGCTTCCGATTTTTTCCATTTCCCCGTCCGTAAGTCCAGCATATAGATATCGGCGGTCTGAAGATAAATCGGGAACTGGCTGTATGCGGCTCCGGTAAACAGGAGGAAATGTCCATCCGGCGATACTCTCGGTTCTGTAATGCTCAAACCGGATTCTTTTGCCGATATGACCGTCTCCAGCTTTCCCCATGTCTTTTGAACAGGATCATAGCCCATCCGCATCAGATCATACTGGATTTTATCGTAGGCGATATCGCTCGGATTTTCCGGATTTTCGAATGTCTCGATCTTCGGAGCGCTGCAGAAGTAAAGAGTTCTTCCATCGGGAGACCACGCGGGCCAAATTTCCATCCGGTCCGGACTGGAGATGTCCAGTGTTGTTGTTACCGTATTGGTCGGAATATCATAAAGAATAATATCCGAGTACCGGTCCAGTACATCCCGGCATTCGCCTGTTTCATGGAAGAACAGCCGCAGTTTGCTCACGGTGAAGGCAATCAGTTCGCCCGACGGATGCCATGCGGGATACGCAGCAGGTCCGTTAAACTTTGTTTTGAGATCAATTTTTTTCGCTTTGCCGTCGGTCACCAGCAGCATCGAAGTCCCCGGGCCGCCGCGCAGATGGAGAAGCCACCGGTCGGTTTTATTCTGATAGAAATTATGGCAATTCATGCAATTGTCCTGGGTCAGCTTGTTCACCAGGACCGGCTTCTCAGAAAAATCTTCAAGGCAGCGTTGATAGATTCCCATCTTTTTAAAGAGATTATAGAGAGATCCGAACTTCCTGTACGCGAGATAGCCGTCGATAGAATCCTGCGAAATCTGATTGACGATCGGGGTGTAATTCAGCCAGCTGCCTGATTGATTCCTGACGAAGATCTCAGCGGTGAGCGGCTGCCCGGCATTTTCTCCGAGAAGGCGCTTCCAGTCCTTGATCGGAATCTGGATATGGCCGGTTCGATTCTGAATCCGGATGGGATCTCCATGAGAGGAATGAATGCGTACGAAATAATCCTGTCCTGCTTCTTTTATTAAAAAATTTAACGGTGCAATATTCGGCGGGATGAGGAGACCGGAATAGTCCGGTTGGATGACCGCCCCCCGGTTTGCCGATTGAATGTCTGTCCTTCCCTCCGGGGAACGGGAGCATCCGGCACTAAAAAAGACGACCGCACAGAACGAGATCCACCAGGATCCCATCCTGAGAATATTATTGAAATTCATTTTGACTCTCCGACGTCCGGGTGGGGGGCTTGACAAACATAAAATAGTACCAGAATGTATCGTCATACCGGCCTCTCAAATTCTGCATGGCACTGGTTCTATCCCCCTTGAATGCATAAAGGATGCGGCGGTATTCCATAAAGCGCTGGAAGATTCCCTGTTCGACGACATCCTGGAGAATCTGCTGATTGAATTTCGGGTCCATCGATGCGACAAAAAGCACTGCTTCCTGGACATGCCGCGGATACCGGTTATAATTAAAGGAATGAAAATCCTCCAGATGATTTAAGAGTTCTCCCATATTACCGGTCAGGAGAAGATTGGCAATCATATATTCGAAAGCCATTTTATTAATCGAGTTGCGATTTACCAAAAGATCCAGTTTCGGTGAAGCTGATTTGGTCCTCGAAATCAGGTCCTCTGCCGGCATGACCGATCGGATATGCCTGAATTCCGGATCTGCTGCAAGGCCGGACGGATTCCCAATCAACCGGAGGTAATGGTCAGCGGCCGGTCCCTGGAATGGAACATTTTTCAGGTTGAGAAAATATCGTTTCGCAGCTTCGTGATTCCCCTTGGCCAGATAAATTTTCCCAAGCCTCTTTAAAAGATCAGGTGCGGCAGCGTTGTGTTCGATTGCCTCATGCGCCCAATGCTGTGAATCATTGACGAGTCCAAGTCTCCAGCTGATATTGCTCGCATATTCCGGCCAGGCGAGAGACCACGTTTGATTCATGATCAGTCCCTGTGATCCCTTCGACTGCGGATAAGCGAACATACTGTCCAGCAGTTTTCCTGTCTCGTACAATGCAAGGTTGGACTGGCAAAGGATGAGAGGCGATTCGTTCGAACTATATTTCGTCATGGCCAGGACATCGGACCATCGTTCCTCGGTGACCGCCCGATTCACCATCTGGACGTGGCGCTTAATTTCGTTGAGCGATTCCCGGGAAAGTCCATAGGTACAACCGGCAATCAATATCGTCCCCGCTGCCATTTTTAAAAGTGGGGCAAGGTTTTCATTTTTTTTGATGAGTTTCGGAATCTTTACCAATCCTGCGAGCGAAACGAAAATGAATGTCAGGAGATAAAATGCCGGAATCAGATATCCCGTGTACCATAATTCCGTCGGCATTTCGAACGGGAGATTATGAACATACGCCTGTTTGAGAGGGACGAGAACAACAGAATGAGCGGCGAGATATGGAAGGATCCCGGAGACCATAAGGACCGAAGCGCTGCTGACAAA
This sequence comes from Ignavibacteriota bacterium, assembly GCA_003819715.1. GTDB lineage: Bacteria > Bacteroidota > Ignavibacteria > UBA10030 > UBA10030 > Fen-1298. The sequence continues at coordinate 5,616 of RPQN01000018.1, forward strand.
TCTTTTTTGGGAAAGCTCATCCACTCCAAGAAGCGCCGCGAAAATGAAAAATGCGCCGCCCGTCATCCAGAACAGCATGAGAGATATGCCAAGACACAAAACCGTACGGAGAATCCGGTTCTGAGATTTCCACCGCAGAACTATGTTGAGCGCAAGGAGATTTATCATGAGCGCTATCATGACGCTCAAACGGGTATCAAATTGAGTATAATAAACAAGAAACAATCCCATCGGGATCAGGTGGAATGTATGGATCGGGCGCCTCTTGAATAAAGTCGACATCCATAACTTCGTCAGCACCATGACCAGCCAGAACCCGGCGGTGAGCACGAGCGATATGATCAAATCAGAAAACCAGGATTGCATGATCAACGCCGACATCCAGTCCGTCAAGCCGCCGGGAATAACCAGGAAATCTTTCAGAAAATCCGCTGTGTCAAGGAATGCAGGGGACTGAACTTCGATCATCAAGAGAGGATGGATAACGTACAGCAAATACAGGAAGCAGGATAAAAGAAGAATGCCTTCCTGAATCCAGATCACCCATTGTTCAAACCGTTTTTTTTCGCTGAACGCCTTCATCGTCTTTTTTACCGCAAAAAGGATTAATAAGAATTAAAAGTAAAAAAATTTGTCTCCAAGTCCTAATCGAATATACCTCTGCCCGCCGGTACTCATTCCTGCTGAATAGCGCAGTCATTCGATTGATACTTGGAATTTGGTATTGTCATTTCTTTGTTCCCGCAATAGTTGACGTGGAATACGCGGCACGGAAAAAAGAGAGGTTTTTCTTTATTGAAGAACGAACAGCGTTCCCGGATAAATCCAAAAAAAGATTCCCGATCACAGAAACACTGTCCCATGACTGCTGAAATGCCGGAGCTTAATATTATTCTTGAGGTGTGTAGTCCTTTTCCTATTTCCTGGACGTCACTAATAATTTTTCGCTATAAACGGTATGCCCCATATTCATCTGGATAAAATACATGCCCGGGGGCAATTTTTGCAGTTGGAGCGTAGCGGCAAATTGATTGTTTAATTTTGAAGCGGACGTCCGGGAGATCTCCTGTCCCAGTAAATTATAGAGCCGGATCGAGACTTCGCCGCGATAGGAATTTTCTAATTCTACTTTTGAAGAAGAGGAAGACGGATTGGGATACAATTTCATGACATGGGCAGAGATCGGCTGCCTGTTTGCAACGCCGGTGCTCGTTTCCGCGGCTAATGTTACATGTCCAAAACCATCGGCATTCATCCAATGCATGTTGCCGGGAGCGGCTTCCCAAACTGACCCGAACATATGGTCCCGGACTTTCGGATTTTCGTTCAGGCCATCGTTGTCGCAATAGGCAACAGATATTCCCATCTCTTTACCGGCCGCCAATTGCGATCTTGCTGCCGCCTTATTGCTCTCGGTATATGTGTCATTATAGACGATAAGAGAAAACTCTCTGACCGCCGTTTGACCGGTTCTCCGTAATGCATATTCCGGGAAGTGCGAAGTATAATTTGCACGCGCGCTGGCCTGCTGTGTTCCCGCCATATCGTCGACCTGCCATGCCGTTGTCACCTGTCCATCTGCGGGACAGGCCGCATACATGTGATATGCAAAAGCGTTTTCAGCATTTGTCGCCGGACCATCATAGCGATGCTCGCCGCCCGATGCATTCTCATCTATGAAAACCTCTGAGATGTCATAGTCATAGATCGCACCGCCGCCGGTCGGTTTATAGCCATCCACAAAAACATCGTCATGAACTTCCATGAGGAAGTACAGCAAGTTTGTCGTCGATGACCAGACAACCTTGTATCTTCCGTAATAGTCAGAAGAATCTACTGTTGTTCCATAATCAATCCATACCTGCATCATGCCCTGCCAGGGAACGTTTTGCCAGCACGCATCATCACCTCTTCCATCGATTGTCGGTGCGACGACCGCTTTCGGTGCCAGCACCGGATCATCTTGAACAATCCCGTGCTGGGCATTTGCATGAAATGGGAATAGAAGGCACATCATAACAATAATGATGAATGAACGAACGTCATCCTGATATAATTTCATGAAAATTTCATTCCTTCCGCTTGATTCATTGACAACGACACTGACCGGACGTTTTTCTCTTTTTACTTGAGCAACACCATACGCTGCACCTGCGATTGAGCGCCCTGTGTTCCTTGTGCACTGAGCCGGGCAAAATATATTCCCGATGCCGCGCTCGTGCCGTTCACCCGCCCGTTCCACTGAACGGAATACGAGCCGCTTGTTTGGTACACATTCACCAGAGTGCAGATGCATTGACCCTGAACATTATAAATAGATAAATCAACCTGTGCGGCCTGCGGAAGATGATACCGGATCGTAGTGCTCGGATTGAATGGATTGGGATAATTCGGTTCCATCGCAAAGACATTCGGCTGCATACTGGAATTGCGATCCTCGACCGAGGTAAGGATTTCGAGCTTCTTTAATTCAATGCCGGACCCCGTTCCGAGATCGCGGGAATACTTCTGGTCGATTGCATTATCCCAGTGCTCGTGAACTCCCAGACTTCCAATCACCGTCCCGTCCCGTTCCGGGTCATACCGCACCCCTGCGGGCCAGAAAGAAGAATCGGCAGCCTGATACAGATGATCGTCAACGCCAACCATTTGCGGATAGGTCTCTGCATGTTTATCGCTCGTAAATTCCGCTTTCAATATATCATAACAAACGGATTCCAATGCAATTGGATCCTGGGACACGAAAATTGAGGATGGCCAATCATTATTGAACGGCGGCATCTTGAATTTTACCGGTTTGACATTTGCACCGGGTCCGCCCCAGAGGCCGTCAACCACAAACAACATTGCATTACCGCCTAATTTTTTATGCCCCAGGAGATCGACTAAAACACGATATTTATTAAATCCGAATCTGCTTCTCGCATTTCCTGCCGGCGCCACTCCATCCGGATTGGGGAGGCCCATATGCAAATGCATGGCATTTGTTCGTGTGTGCGATCCGAAGTTGCATTTTCCGATCAAAGTCATTCCCGCCCGTTCATGGACCTTGAGCGCAGCGACATAAATCAGATAATCGGTCTGTTCAAAGACAGAATATAATTTGTCAGCGGTAATGGGAATCCCTTTTGACATATCGCCCCAGTTCGGATCACCGGCTCGAAGCACCGCACCACGGTCCGCGTAAAATATCGAAGTGTCTGCCCCTGGAACCGACTGCGTGCGTCCGGTCCCGGCGCTTCGGCTGATATATTTGACATTGGGGAATTCCGCATGCCAGATATCGTAAAATTCGTTCTGACAATCATTCCCCGGATCGCCGACCGTAATATTGGCCTGAGGTATTCCGCAGCCATTGATCAGTTCGCGCATGATCGCCAGGACCGGCTGAGGCGCGGTTTTTGCCCACGTGAAAATATCTAATGAGGTAGTTACCTGGGTTGCCCCGACGGCATTGGTCTTGATAAATATTTTTTCCCCGGCTTGATAACCGACGGGGCCTTTTCCTTTTTTCATATTAAAGTAGACAAACAACGTATCCCAGGCTTTTTTCACATCCGATTTGCCGGTGAGACTGAGAATGGAGTTCGTCATCATATCATTCACGACACTCATATTTGTATTTTTCGACAAAAAATAGGCATCTCCAAATGTGCTATTGCTGCAATTTTCATTGGTTGCATTCGGATTTCTGGTCCACACCACACGGCCGGGGAAAATTCCTTTTGGAATTCCCCTGGGGGTATTGGCGGTATCGAGATAACTCGTACTTGCATAGACCGCCGGCTGATCAGCCTGAAACGCAAAAAATCCGGCAACCAGCGCAATCGCCATAAAGCCTGCCATCGCCCAGTAACGCGAATTTTTCCAATGATCCCTCATTTTGCCCAAGGCAAAGGCCGAGGTCGCCAGTCCAAGCAGATAGACGACAAAGGCGGAAGCCAGAGGATATGCGACCTGCATACAGGGATAGGTCGCCCGGCTCGGCTTTGGAATGACCCGGAGGAGAAACCAGATGGACGCCCCAATACCGATGAGCGGGAAAAATAATTTTGAGAGTACCGATTTCAGTTTCATATGCACCTGCTCCTTATTTCATGAATATCATTTTCTTTGTATCTGTTCGTGTCGGTGTTTGAAGTATATAAAAATATATTCCGCTGGATAACCGTGAAGCATCAAATGTTACACTCTGTTCCTTCTGACGTTCTGCCAGGCCATTGAAGAGGCTCGCGATCTCCTGTCCATATATATTATAGACCGTCAGCGTGGCATGTTCTGTGCTGGAGAGTACAAAAGAGATTTTTGTACTGGGATTGAATGGATTTGGATAATTCTGTGATAACACAAATCCGGCGGCCATGCCCGAAGATGCCGGCTCGACAGAAGTCGGCAAACCGGAAACATCCAGCGTATCGAGGATTCCCATGTATTCATTTTTCGTATTATACAATCGGATTGCCGCCGTCTTCGCACTGTTGGGGATTCCCAGGGTCTCCTGCAATTGAAATTCCGTAAGAGGAGTGATTGCATGGGATTGTCCTTCAGCCAGAGCCTGTCCTTGCGCATTGACCAATACGATCTTCGCGGTGCCGGTGTAGAAGACACCATAGATTCCGGAAAAACTATGCGTCGTGGAATTATAAGATAATCTCCCGGCGATCGCGCCGACCGAGTCCACATCCAGAATCGGCGCCCGGACTTTAGCAGCCCACCAATTTTCCGTGAACGTAGAATTTCCACCGTTGGCCGTAAGCAGAACGACCGGTCCTTTCACTTCAACTTCCATGTAAAGTGGAATTCCCGCGCCGCTGACGTACACTGTCGTGCGCGCGCCGCCGTCAGGATATTGCCTGCCTTCGAAAACCGGGAAGGTTCTTGCAAACACGACCGTATCCGACAAACTGGTATAGGCAATCCAGCCCTTTGCCGGATCGGCAAATACTTTTTTACTGCTTGAAGCAAACTGAACACCATAGATCCCCGGGACAACTTCTCCCAGCCACGCTGAACTTGCACCATCATACTGAATGCCGTTCGCTCCGTAAACACTGTTGGGATTGAGAGGAAAATACGCCCGGAAATTCGTGTAATCTGACTTGCCGGTATGGTTCACAATGGCCGGCGCGATACTCCACATACCCCAGCTGGTATCTTTCGTCCCCTTGTTGATAAGAGTTTGCTCCATCCGGACCCGGGTCGTACCGGAAAAAAGTGTTGCCCGCCGCTTGAACTGAATATTCGCCGCAGCCCATTTCTCTATGGGGCTCAACACTGTGAGCGAGACAGAATCGTTCGTCTGGGTTGCTTCCAAAATCGAGTAGGCACCAAAATCCAGCGTGGGGGGCGGCGGCCAGGTGCCGGGCCAGAGGTTTTGAGGCGAAGGCCAGTTCTTATATCCGCCAAAATTATAGTATAAACCGTTTGCAGGCGTGTACTTTTTCCCGAACAAGCTCGGGTTCACCATCAGAGATGGAAGGCTCCCTAAATCGTACTGCATCACCCGTGCACCGATCGCCGGCACCGTGGCCATGGTGATCAGTTCATTCTGCATGACGATGGTGGTATCCCAGCCCCATTGCTTGTAATTGGAGACGGTGTGCATGGTGACGCCCGGGGTCTGGCCGTACACCATCGCGGAACAGAAACAAACGATGAAGAGACTCAGTTTTCGCATGAGATCATTCTCTCTGATGGTTGAGTGAATGCGCTGAACAAGAAATTATTACGGGAACCGATCACGGACGACTCGCGAGATGAAGCGACCATGGATCTTTTCCCGTTCTCAACGGGAAAAGATCCACCGGAAGACATGAAATTCGTTCATGATGCAGCTTCACGCCGCTTCGATGAATTTATTTCAGCAGCAGCATCTTTGCCGATCGAACGAACGTCTTTCCATCCGCCAGCGACGATGCAGCCACCCGATAGACATAGACGCCGCTGGACAATGAACTGCCGCGTTCGTTCGTTCCGTTCCACACCACTTTTTGATACCCCGCCGATTGTGCGCCGACGGTGAACGATTTCAGCTCACGGCCCTGCAAATCGAAAATGGTGATCACGACGGAAGATTTCTCGGGCAGGGAATATGCGATCGTGGTGCTCGGATTGAACGGGTTGGGATAGTTCTGGTAAATCCTGAAATACTCGGGAGCGTTCTCAACGTCGGCAACGCTGGTGGCCGTTTGTTCCGTCTCGACCAATTCGATGCCGGTGCCCGACGTCGGATTGAGGTTCCGCGAATATTTCATGTCGGTCGCATTGTCCCAGTGTTCATGTGTGCCGAGGCTGTACACATGCTGGCCCGAGTTATCCGGATCGTACTTAATCCCGACCGGCCAGTTGTTCGAGTCCGCCGCCTGATGGAGATAATCGTCAACGCCCGGCATTTGCGCCGAGGCGTCGAAGCCGCTGACATCGGTGAATTCCGTTCTGAGGAAATCGTAACCGACGGATTCAATCGCCACCGGGTCAAGAGAGACAAACATCGACGACATGAACGTATTGTTGAAGGGAGCCATCTGCCATTTCCGGGGGATGTCCAGTTCGTACGATGTCGCCCAGAGTGCATCCATAATATAGATGAGGTTTTTGGCGCCCAGGAATTTGTGCGTAATGAGATCGACCTGTATGCGGTACATCCCGTAATCCGAACGCATCGTCGGATCTATCGCTGTGCCAAACGGACGCACCAAGCCCATGTGAAGATGTCCGGCATCGCCGCGCGTATGAGATCCAAAATGATTTTTTGCAAACATGGTGATTCCGCCGCGCTGATGGCCCTTCAACTGGGGAATATTGATCATATACTCCGCAGTCTCAAAAATGGTGTACAGATAATCCTGAATAACCGGGACCCGGTTCGTGCTGCCGGGGCTCATGGAATTTGTCAGGAGCACCGATCCTTTGTCGGAATACGTAATTTTTGCAGTCGTGCTGGCGACCACTTTTTCTCTTCCCAGAGTCGTAAGGTTATAGTCGAGATAATGGACATTGGGGAATTCCCCATGCCACGCATCATAGAGATGTTTGTAGATATGCTTCATCGGATCGCCGACATAAATATCGGTTTGTGCAACACCGACGACATTCACAAGCTGGCGAAGCACGGTAAGAACCGGCGCAACCGATGTCTCGGAGATATACTGGTTCGGCGTCATGTTCGAAGTATTGAAGTTGCCGCTCCAGGCGCTTGTGGCATTGGTTTTAATAAAGATCTTTTCGCCCGGTTTATAATTCACAGGACCTTTGCCCCGCTTCGTATTATGGAACTGGAAGACCATTCTCCAGGCAGCGCTGTCGGATGTCTGGCCGGTGATGCTGTGCAGGCCGGAGGAGATCATCTTATCAACGGTCGCCTGATTATTGTTCTCTCTCAGGTACCATGCATGTCCCGCCTGGTTGACAACGCATTTCTGGTTCACGGCGCTGGTATCATGAATCCAGACCACGCGTCCCGGGAAAATCCCTTTTCCCACCCCCATCGGCTGATTCGACGCAACGCTGATTGTCGGAAACTTCTGGAAGTTATCCGGTTCAGCGTAATAGGAGCCGCTGATCCCGAAGACGACAAAAGCCCCGAGGAAAAATACCGGATAATACCGTAACGATTGTTTTGACCGGAATAATGCGATGCCGGAGATCGCCAGCATCACCAGGTAACCGATGAATCCGGAGGCAATCGGCATGGCAGTTCGAACACACGGATACGATAAGCGGCTGGGCTTAGGAATGACGCGAAGAAGGATCCAGACCATTGCAGCAATACCGATGACCGGGAACAACAGCCGCGAGAAGCCGTTCAGCCGGCCGACACCGATGAATTTTCCAGTCTGAGGACAGAATTTCAGGTACTTTGTAACGAAGTTTTTCATATGAATAATTCCGGATGCAAATCCGCCTTTCCAATGAAGATTGAACCACGTTGTGAATTTATCGGAGCGATCCATTGCTCGGGATCATGAATGAAATCCATGGTCATTTTATAATACTAATATTTTGTTCGATAAACATGTGCTCAGCCGCACTTCCGGGAATATCTCGAGGCGGAATATTCTTCAAGGGAAAAATCATCACGGAAGTATTTCGAGGTAATTCACATGGAGGTTAAAGAAAATTATTCCTATTTTTTATAAAGTACAGGGGACGTTGTATCAAAAAAAGGAATACGGCAATTTCGAAACAAAACAGAGGATTAACGCTCATGAAACTTTCGCTTCTCAGCAGGATTTTTATTTTCGATGTATTCTTCACTGTTCTCGCGCTGGTGGTGGTCTGGGTCTTCCTGCGTCCCCAATACGAAGATCGGCTCATCACCGAACACCGGAATAGCCTCCGGCAAATGCAATCCTACGCCCTCGCTGACCTTGATCAAATCATTGCCGGCTGGTCTGATGTGACAAAATTTATCGCGGCCCAGGTGAACGAGCGTCCGAAAGAAGGAGAAATCGTACTCCGATCCATGGTCGCGCTGCATCCGGAGATTGTTCAAATAAAAATTCATTCTCCGCAGCTCGTCGATGAACTGAGCAGTCAGAATACATTGTATCCGCCTCCTCATGTCCAGGTGATGGACAGCAACGGGATTCGTTCGAACGTGGATTCCCTTCTTATGTTTTACTGGGCTCAGGATTCTTTGGACCGGCAGCACTATCTTGTGACCAGAACGAATATTCAAGTCGAGAACCATCCGTTTAACCTGACCGTGATCTGGGATGCAAAGGAACTGGTGACCGTTTTTTCCAAATTGCCGTTTGGTGAAGGATATTCTGCGAGTATTCGAAGTGTCTCTTCAGTACTGCTGGAGCATCATTCCTCGTTCAAACCATTGGAGAGCCGGACGGCCCCCGGCAGCGAAGCAACCGTGCAGCGTGTACGCCAGGACAAATCTGATTGGAGTGTGTTGACGGGTGCGTTTCGAACTGCTCAACTCTGGTTGGTCGTCGCCGTTCCCGAACAGTCGATGCTCCTCCCGGTGGAGGAATTACTGCGCGCCATAACCGTGTGCATCATCGGACTGGCTTTCATCGTGCTCCTTCTCGGCTGGATTCTTTCGTCTCAGATTAAACGGCCGGTCCGCCGGCTGGTCCGGGATGTGCAGAACCTTCACGAGATGGATTTTACGCAGACAATCCAGGTACCCGCGATAAAAGATTTACGCGGCATGGGAGAAGCGCTTGAGCAGCTGCGACAGATGATGGAGCTGAACATGCCTCCGCGGGAAAAAAGCGAAGGGCAGGAAAGCGATTCCGAACCGAACGTGTAGCCGTACCGATTGTGGTCTGCGGCGCATGACCCGCCTGCGCCGCGGATCGATGTTACAGCTTGTTCCAGCTCAGTCGATCACCCTCTTTAATTCCAAACTTATCGGTAAAGCCGGCATTGACTTCAAGTACAAGGAGTGTCATTGCCGTGGCAGAATAGGACTGCTCGGAAAACGGAGTGGTATTCCTGCAAATGGTGACGATCACACCATCCCGGTTGATGAAAATCATATCGAGCGGGAGGATGGTATTCTTCATCCAGAATGAAGCGATTTGTTCCTGTTCAAGGAGAAAGAGCATCCCCTGCCGCTCTTCCATCACCGGCCGCCCCATCAGCCCGATCTCCCGTCTCGTGTCGTCATCGGCAATCTCAATATCAAGAGAGACAATGGGCTTGTTGTCGCGATTTGAAATGGTGCACCCGCCCTCCTTTTTAAACATCGGAGCGATGGCAGGGCCTGATGTCTCGGTTGTGTTTTTCTTAGGCATAAAAATTATAATGAGCGCGACGGCAATAACCGCCAATGAAACGCCAATCTGGAGACGCCGCTTTGATTTCGGCTGGGCCTCTTTATTCTGATCTGCGAATCTGTTTTTTTTTGACATGGATTTCTTCATTCGGCGCATGGTGAGGAATCAGCGAATGCTCCCCGCCGTTTTCGGCACGAGCGTATACTGCGGTTCAATATCTATCGGGAGTGATCCGAGCTTCTCGAGTCCCCGCTGCATGGCCGGGCGGACCACCGCATACTTTTGAATCAATGCTTGTGCCTTCTCGTACGAACCTTCGGCTTCAATCGTAAGAATGTCACCGGTTAATTTTTTCACCGCATCCTTTATTTTGAGCATATCGATGCTGAATGTCCCTGCCGGTTCATTCATCCTGATAGCGCCTGCATCGGTGAGCACATTGAACTGGATCGCGACTCCCTTTCCATGCGCTTCGTTGACGCCGAACCGGACCGAACGAAACATGCTGGCAAGAAATGTCGTGTACATTTCCTGTTCCATCCGTTTCTCGAGGAGCCCCCGATCAATAAGAAACTGCAGCGCGAAGAGCCCCGTGATATCGGCCTTTGCTTCTTCGATGGCGGAGTAGAGTTCCTTCAATTCCTGCCGGACATTCGTCTCTTTTCCATTGACGGAAATATTGTGCGGGCCCAGCCCGTGCATCAGCTCATGGGCGAGGATATGAGTGAAAAACGCATTGAACGAGACATCGGCCTGCTGATCCTGCGCGAGCACGAGTTTTGAAATCGGCAGGAGTATTTTATTGAATTTTGCCTCCTGCATATTTTTCAGCATCACGCGCTTCGATCCTTTTTCGCGGATGACCCGTTCGTCATTCGGCAGGTTAAATGCCGCCGTCTGCACCCCGCGGTTCCCTTCCCCGGCGGCATAGATCACATCCACCACACGGATCGGCGACAGCGCAGCAAGTTTCGGATTGCGGTACTTCGCATCGAACGGAAGATTGTTTTCGATCTCCTGCAAATACCCGCTGAATTTTTCCAGCTTTGCAGACTCCGTTTCATCGCGCAGTGTGACAAACACTTCAAATGCCGCTTTATAATTAAACAACTCGTCCATATACGTCTCATAAGGGCCGATGGTCAACTCGATCGGCGCATCAAGCTCCATCCATGCGACATCGCTGGCGTAATAATCGTTGCTGCCGAATGCATCCGCCCTTGCAGTAAGAAATTTTTTCAGAGTGGTGTTGTCTGTCGACCGCGCCGCTTCCTGTAACAGCGCTGCCGCCGGTTTCAGCCATTCGCGGTATTCGCTGCTGTACGGAATGACCTGCAGGTGTCCGCCCGCGGCACGCCGAACAGTATAAAAAAAGCCTGTTGCGTTCTCCCGTTCCTGTTCATTCAATCCTTTGATCCACGTCGAAAATTCTTCTTTCGACATATCCTCCGGATAGTAGTTCGCTCCTGCCGGTTTTTCTTTTGGCGCCCCGTTGATGAACGACGCGTTGTTATCCAGCAGCGACCATGGCCCCATATTGATCCGGAAATAATGGAGCAATTCTTTACCTTCCGTTGTCGAATCGGTTTCTAACTTCTTTAACCGTTCCACGTTCCCGCTCCACACTTGACGCAGGAACATCGGATCCAGCAATTGAGCCGCTTCAATGATTTTATGTAATGCTTTTGTATCGCCGGGGGAGAGGCCGGCGACATCAGCGGAAATTTCTGTCGGAGCAAAACGGGCGATTTTCTGTTCGAGAGTCATTGCAGGCGATGTCTTGGTTGATTCCTGTTTCCTACAGGAAACGAGTGAGACAGCAAGCACTACTGCCGCAGCGGAAATGATGATGGTGGGTTTCATGTCGATTCATCAATGTTAATAGTTCATATGAACGGGTTTTGAATTGTTTATAATTTGAGAAATGGATACGGGAAAAGCAAGAAGGACGACACGAATAAACACGAATAAAAAAGCCGGGAAAGAATGCTTGGCTTTTTCCCTGCTTTACGGCACTTTAGAAATTTCTTCCTTTTCTCGTGTATACAGCAAAGCCATCACTTTCGGGTCTCGTTCCAGATTACCAGCGATAAATGATTCCCGAAGAGTAATGCATTTCTCTTTGACATTGTTGACCATTTCTTTGTTATCCGGGCTTCTCGCAGCCAATTCTTTTATACGAACCAAGACATGCGTTCCTGAGTTTGTCACCTATTGCATCCTCTCTTCCTCGATGGACGCATCTTCATCATCCATCGATCTTACAAACGGATCGTTACCTATCTTATCGTTGAAATCGATGTAAAATTTCTGAACTGGTTTCAGCGAGTCCAGATAAGCGCGAAACCGATCCCCTTCTTTGATTTCCGCTTCAGTCTGGCGCGGTACCCAGAAAGAAAATTCTCCCTCAAGCGAAACAAAATTCTCTAATTTTGCGGCTGCTCCTTTGGCATCCTCTTTGATTCGATAGTGAAGATACCGGGTTTTCTTATTCGCCTTTATCACCGTAGCTATCGCTGAGACTCCGGATGTTTTAAGTTCTTTGTGAATACCGGGATCATGGGTTTCGGGAACGATACTCTTGTACCCATTTATTACAAGAATAAACAACACGAGCAATGCAAACGTACTGAATCCAAAAAATATTGGAGAGGGCCAAAACTCATCCCATGTGTTCACACGACCCTGATCCGGTTTGCCGGCAAGATAGATGACCTCCACCTTGTCGCCCGCCTTAAGCCGGGACAATGGCTTGGCCAGCGATCTTCGAATGGTATGGGGCGTACCTGAAGAATCTTCAAAGTCGATCATCGGAAACATTCCGCTTTCTATAGTGCCATTGTTGCTTTTGGAGTAACCTCTTTCAATCGCTGTGACGTACCCTGTCACCTTCATGCCGTTGGAACGCAGATCGGCTGTTATGTTGTAAGTCCAATACGTCCCTAACACACATGAGGGGATCGCGAAAAACAAAATAAGCAGGACAGGAAAACGAACGGGATTCAGGTGAAAGTGAGCAATGACAGTTGGCAGGAGATGGAAGGGATCATCCAATGTCGGGTCATTTGAAATGAGGATGCCTCCCATCCACATCAAGATTAAAACAACGACAAAACCCAGAAGAACGCTTGCCGGGCCGATCGGAAAATCCTCCCAGGTAAGTAACAGGGCATTTCTGGGATTTGACTTGCTGTAAGCTACAGTGAGGTCATCCCCTACCCGTGCCGAGGGAGCCGAGGTATATGACCGACCACTGACCCTGATAAGTTCACCGTCTGAAGTAACAAATTCAACCATTGGAGAGAACATTGGTGCTCTCCCGGGTTCGCTGTTGAAACGCGACGAACTCTCCATCCCAACAACAATACCATGGGCTCTTTTCCCGGCAATCAATAAGTGAACTGAATTCTGCAGCAAATATCCCGTCAGGAATAACAAAAGCAGAATTACGAAACTCAATATCCATCCAATCCAATTTATCGCCATAGCTCTGAGTTCACTAAATTTTATGTATCCGGTCCAACGGGCTCATTTGAACATTCAAGTCATTGTTTTCTTGTGAGTATTTCACCAAAGCAAATGATTGATCAGGGCCTTGTGAAGCTGCCAAATTTTATGTTATTCTCACGCATAAATACTCCAAACAAAGAGTATGCTTTATTTACACTGAACCGATTTTTAATTTCCTGTAAAAGAGCGGATTGATCCCCGTCTCTTATGCTCAAGAGATTATAGAATTTATTTACTTCTTCCGGCTCTACGGTATAGATATACTCATAATCCGAATCGCCGCAGTATTCTTCAACAGATTTTCCCACATCGTGTCCATCAAAGTACAACTGGCCTTTCTCGTTAAAGTATATCTTCATAGATATTTTAATATCAGGTCTCTCTAAATAAAACAGAATTACTTTTTCCAAAGCGCGCCTTTGATGGGTTTATTTTACTTTTTCGAAACGCTTCTTAGAATCTGTTCCCGTTTTGCTTTTCGTCTTTCATAATCTTTTCCAAGTCCAAGAGTCCGATAAGTACGGCACTGTTATTTCCTTCGCCTGCCGCTTCTCCATTATATGTTATTATAAACTTCCCGTCTTTGTAATAGGTAATATCCGAGATGAAATCAAATTGCTTGCGATTGAAGAGAATGGTAAGCTCGTTATTTGAAAGGGCCTTTACCATCAGATAAAATGTTTCCGAGTCGCCGCGGTATTGCCTGTCAATGCTTTTTAAAGTCACTTTTGAATATTTCTGTTTATCGACTGGAACATTATGCAGAGAGTAACCGCTTCTATATTCCCCTGTACCATCGTTCATTAAACACTCTCTTTCCTTTGCGATGGCATACGGATTCAGAGTATCTAAAATAGCACCGTTGTCTGGGGATATTTCAATAAATGTCGAATCCCAATTCCTGCCGAAAATGAAGTTCGATTCTTTGATATAGACTTCTCCAACCCGACCTTCAATTTTTATATTCCAGACAAAGTCTTTTACGGTGAACGTATAGTCTTTGTGATTCAAAAAGGTCTTGGTGCACATCATATTGAATAACGAGAGTATGGAAAATACAATTATTCGATTTTTCATTGGCGGGACATGTACTCTTTTTTCATCGATTCAATTTCAGCAGGACAAAGTCCATCACCGCCGTCACTTGCTGTTATTGTTGACAAAATCAATCATCGGCTGTCCGGGATCATGGAAAATAACCCCCCCATTCTTATCTATCGTATAAAGCAATGCCATCATTTTTGTGTATCGTTCCTGCTTCCCGGTGGTAATAGATTTTCGAGTAAGAGCATAATTATTTTTGATTACTTCCACATTCCCAACATCGCTCTCAGGGTGTTTTTTCGCATAGCCGCTCACAGCCAATTCATGTGCATAGACGACGGCATTTTCTTCTGAATTGACCGCAAGGCCATCCTCCCAAAATTCAGCGATATAGGTGCCATCGCCAATGTGTTGAATACGGATATCATAGTCTCCTGCAATCTTCTTCTGATCCATCTTTCCGAATTCACTGAACACCAGCAGAAATGTCTCTACGTCGAATTGTGTCGCTGCGGCATAGTCGTTCCTTGATTGTTCCCCTAACGCCTGCAATTCATTTTGCTTTTCTTCCGGCCATGTAGTTATTTTTGCTGCAATAGCTTTATTCTCCATTGATTCCGGGTCTGATTTTTTCGCCGACTGCTTCAGATCGGTAATGGACCGCCCTTTAATTGATTTATAAATTGGATCATTTTTATCCAGGTAATCTGCTGTTCCATTTTTTGCTGCCATCATGGGTTTCCCCGTTTTATGAGATTGAGAGTAACTATAACCGCCGCTGAATACGAGGAACGCACTGAGTACGATCAATAGTCGTTGAATAGATTTATTCTTTGAAGATGTCCGTGGCTGCATGTATTGATCCTTCAATTGATACCATGTATTACTTTTTTTCAATCGTGAGAAGCCCTTATCGGTCAGGTGGTTTCCAATAGTACGAGAGTGAACGGCTTTCAGTATTTTACCATTGAACATTCAGTGCAACATGAAATATGAGCTCATCATAATTGAGCGTGTTGTCGGCAAGATCTTTATAGGCTGTCTGTTCTGCCCTTGCGTTAAGAGTAATATTTTTCCACGGGGAAATGGTCGTCGTCAAATAAAACCCTGTTTTATGATTCACCGCCTCTTCCGCGGTGACGTCTACTCCGATCGTGCTGGTGAGGAATTCCGAAAATGCGGCGTTGACGCTGAAATCATAATTGCTGATATGAGAATTTAATGACAACGAAGCTGTTTTAATGAGTCCCCAGGTACCTGAAAATGAGAACGGATTATTAAAGCTTACTCCTTCAGTTATAGAAATTGAATTGGTGTGATAATCCGACAGGCCGCTGAGGGTGAGTGCTTCATTCCTCGTATAGGCGACCGTGGTGGATATGTTCAATTCATCAATGAGCAAAACGTAACCGGTGACCGCGGAGAGCATGGAAGTTTTATTTTCAACCTTCCGGGTAAGAACCGAGTCGTCGTTTTTCTGAACAACCGGTGAATACGAAACCTGCAGGAAAGGAAGTTTCGGAAAATTCAGCCCGAGATTGAGCCCATATGCCGAAGTGGTGGTGGTGGAGCTTTTCCAATCAATGAGGTTGTCGTGCGAAGTTCTGAAGAATGTACTGAGCGATATTTTTCTGGAAAATAATCCCTGTTCGGCTTTTGCTTCGTAGGCGATTTGATCATTTCTCAAATTCGGCGCTCCAAGGGATACATACCCTGGTCCGATCATTTTCGTATTAAAAGAAATGCGGGTTGCAGATCCTGTATTGTTATAGGATATTTTTCCTGAATACGAATAATCAAAGGAAGAGCTGATTTTAGGATGAAGGACTCCCTTGATCCAGCTTGGGATTTCTTTTATTTCCAGGTCGGCATCTCTTGTATCACGCGTAAGAATTGCGGCATTTCCTTCTCCTTCAATGAGAATATGATCCTGAAAGAGAGCCAGTTTTGTTTCCATGCCAAAAACATCATTTGCTTTTGGAGTCAACGGTATACTGCCGGGCGATATGGAAGGCCCCATCGCTGAAGTAGTGGATGAAACGGTCATTGAATTTTCATCGTCCTTCACATAAACCCCGGTAAAGAATAAATGAGTGCCTTCTTTTTTCCCCAGTCCGAGCCGGCCGGCATACAAATTTCTTTGGTACGCAATATTTTGTATACTCCTCTGATTCTTCGATGCCGCGAACGCCGCATAAAGAATTCCCGGATTCAGTTCAACATTAATTCCCGTCACCGGAACCCCTTTTAACGTGTAATCAGAATAGGACGGGTAATTTATTCCTATGCCCAGCGCAATGAAGCTCATCATGAAATTATCCCATCCCGACAGTTCCTTAATTTTATCTCCCAGACGCGTTTTGAGATTTTCCCGATAGCTCTTAAAATCAACATTAAAAGCGAAGCGGTTGATGCTCTGGCGATCCGATCCATTCTGCGAAGAAAGAAGAATGTTTGCCGTGATGGGAAGATCATACAGTATCAGAGAAGGATTAAGCTCCGCTGTTAAAATACTCTTCGGTACCTCTGAAAACGGCAAGTCTTTGTAGCCGGTCTCCCAGCTTAATTTTGCATTTCCTGAAAATAGAAGAGGACTTGGTTTGTTTTCTTTTTCATTTTCATATATCATATCCGCTAATTGTGAATTGTCTGTCGATGCAAGCAGCAGGTGTTGCCCGGCAAAGGAAGAGGAGGTATTGCCCAATTCGTTTGCCGACGTTGATTTATTATCGACGAACGTATGCTGTGAATTATCGGTATAGGTAAATTCCCAAGTCTCGCTTTCAGAAATCAGTTCATTGTTGAGATACGCACCCACCTGCCACGCATACGTCCTGTTGTTTTCAAACCTCCTGCCTCCCGTCGGATATAAAAAAACACTGGAATAAATATTTTGATTTTTATAGAAGGCGGGATTGGATAAGAGCGCATCAGAGGGGGATTGATTCCCCAGCATCTCCGCAATTCTTATGGAGTATGTTGCCTTAACGCCCGGCGGGATGGGAGAAGGCGGCAGCCAGTTGAACGTAATGGAGGAGCCATTAACATAATTGGCCGGTATTCCTGTGTCTTCATTTGTTTTCGTTCCCGTTGTTGTCATTCCATCATTCCCCGATCCAGCAACATCAGTTCCGCCCCCTGAAATTATCTTCACGCCGTTTTCCGGCAGCAACAGTTCAACCTGGGACATGTTCTGTGTCTGCGCCTGTATGCATTGTGTCCCAAGTTCCACTCCGGTTTCTGCATTGAAAACCGTAACACAAATCTCATAATCGCCCGTAGGGACAGCGCCGACATTCTCAACCACATTCGCGTATTTGTTATTATTGACATCAACACTCATGGGAACAAGCTCCCGCGAATTTACAACTTTTACGCCGGGGGCTAATGAAAAAGCAGCCGTCGTTGCAGATACGATTTGTCCTTTTGCCGATTCGCTTGCGACACCATGCAGGTACACCCGATACGTTGTCGTTGTGGGATTTATTAATGTCACCTTCCACATATGTTCAATCTTGAACTGGAAGGGAGGCGGCTGCTGAAGGACAACGGTGACCTGGGCATGGAGATCCATTTGAGAAAATAAGAGCATCACCGCAAGAGCCGAAACAATACAGCGTACGTTTATTCGTTTCACAAAATTCCTTTTCATTAGCTTATGAATGAGTCCACAAAGACTCACTTTTATTCAATAATTTTACCCACCACTTCGCTCAACGTTGACTGACCGCCATCCTTCATAACGGCCTTTATTGCATAGTAATTTGTCTTATGGGCATTCTTGTCGGTATAAGACTTTTCCGTCGTGATGTCATATTGCGTTAAGTTTCCGTTATCGTCCTTTTTGTAAACAATAAAAGAAGGCTCAACTTTTGAGGAAGGATAATTCCAGGTCAGGATAATATTTTTCTTTTCGACTTTTGCATTGAGGTTTTCAATGGGAGGCCGAATGCCGGTGTCATATGGTTTGCCGTATACCGCGGATGCATAATGAGAATACAATCCGCCAAAATCCTTCGCCCTTATTGAATAATAGTACGTAACTCCCGTCGTTACGTTCGTATCAATAAATTTGGATAAAAGGGAACTGAACATGCTCAGAATTTGCCATTCAGACTTCAAGTCTGTTTTTCTGTAGAGAATATGCTCTTGTACATCTGCACTGCTGCTTGAGACAAAGAATAATTCCACTTGTTTTTCTTTCACAACGACACTTGTAAATATCGGAGAGACAGGTGCTATGGTGTCCGGTCGCGCGACTTTGAGGAGATCCGAAAAATCTGATTGATTGTAGTTGAAATCGAGAGCTTTCACTTTATAATAGATAAACGGAGTTAAAGAATTTAACGTGACCGTGTCTTTGAATACGGTTTGAATTTCCTGATTTAAGGAATCGTTCTCGACAAAGCCCTCGACCATAACGGAAAATTCATGTTCGGGGCTGTTTGCCTTGAAGAGCCGATACCCCATCAAATCTTTTTCTTTGCTTTTCTTCACCGTTATCGTCACCACTCCCAACGAATCTATTGTCCCCGATAGAAAAGCAGGCTTGCCGGGGGGTATGGAATCAATCAACGTGACCGATACCGGGAATGAGGAGCTTACATTATTTGCCGTATCCATTGCCTGGACGACATAATAATTTGCCTGCCCTCTGACAAATGTCGTATCCGTAAATGTTCTTGCTTCTTTCGGCAGCATCGCCTGATGCAGGACTTTAAAATCTCCTTCATTTTTATTTGCCCGTGCAACAAAAAATCCTTTTAAGTCCGGAGCCGGAACCGGGTTCATCTGCCACGTCACCAATACTTCGTTTGGTTTTACATTTTGAGGCTGCGGCAAAAACGGTTGTTCGGGAGGAGTCAAATCCTTAGGCATGGCTTTCACTTCTGCAAATTGTACTTTTTCACCGAACAATGTGTAACCAAAAAATCGATACGTATAGACTTGATAATTGATAAGGTTTTTGTCGTTGAATCCGCTTCTCGATTCGCCGCCCGCAGCGCTGCCTTCAAGATTATGAATAGGCGCCTTATTCAATTGAGTAAATGTCGTCTCGCCTGGATTCGCACGTTCTACAAAATATCCTGAAAGATCCGGTGTCTCTATCCAGGCAAAAAATAATTCCGTATCTCCCTGTTTCACATAAACCGGGTTATCATAGCCCTTCTTAAGGTTTTCAGCAACAATTCTATAATCAACGGAGATAACCGTATAAACATCGGATTTCCCAACAGGTCTTGCTCGATAGAAATAGGTCTTCCCTTTTATTGCGGTACTATCCGTATACGCTAAACCCAATGCGGTTGCAGCCTTTGCGTCTTTGAGAGCAGTGAGTGTAAATATCATATACTCGAAATCTTCCTTACTCTTTTGATCTTTTAATTCAGCAATTCCTTTTTCGAAATTGAATGCTCCCCCTTTTCCCTTGTCAATGTTTTTCAGAAAATCTCTTGCAATCTCCAATTCATTCTTTGATTCCAGGCTTTTCTCGCTCCTGAGAGCAGTTTCCCATTGAGTATCGCTGTAAGGAAATATTCTTGCAATTTCTGCATACGTCATTTTATTGGGATCTTTTCTTATAATCGACGTATCGAAAAGCATTCGCTCTATAATAAACCCTTCTTTAAACCCGACTTCCAAAACAGATTTTTTATCGGGGAAAAATCGAATTTCAACACCTTTGCCCTCCGTATATCTGCCGATTAAATTAATAGTGCTGACCGGATTGATGACGGGTTCTGCATCTTGCGCAAAGCAATTGCTCGCGTAAAATAATATTGATGCGATAGTGAGAATGTGTCTTGTTTGTTTATTCATAATGATATCTGCTTTTTAATTGTTGAATTATTTTTTGCATGTTAATGGAGATGCGGCAGCGATGTACTCACTGTTGCAAGCTGGGACCCCGTCTTGAAATTTTTGGTAACGGTCTGTGCAACAACGGCGTTATTCTTGTTTTTGGCATTGATCCAGGTATTATTGACGTACTCTTTCAAGGCAGCCGTAACGGTAAAAACATAATTTTTATTGAGTGTGAGATTATTTTTTATCTCAGGCGGTTCGGGCGGTAAATTATTATACGTATTCGTTACTGGCGGCAGAGGGTAGCTCACAGTCTGTATATTGCTGATACTGAGCGATGTATTGCTTATCGGATGAATAGCATTGGTATTGGTACTCGCAGTGTTGAGATGTGCCGATGTTTGACCAATCGTTATTGGTGTTGATGTATTTATTACGGTTGGCACTAATACCGTATAGAGAAACTCTCCCAGATTATTTTGTCTTGTCTTTAATGATTGATTGGTCAATGACCCGTTATCATTTTGAATTTTTATGCTCGTCGTGACCACCAGTTTAAATGTTCTGCTTTTTACAGAACCATCCGATTGCTGCTCTGATACATCAAATACATTGCCGGGGATCAATCCGTACTCGACGGCTAAAGGAGCGGTGATGGGAAAGTCAAAATGCTGATCCGGATGTACATATTTTATCAATAATTGTTGTTGCTCTCCGGCGGCATCTCCTTGAGCAACCGTTGCTCCCGTTAACGCGCCTGATGTCCCGCAATCGGTGCCCTTCACAAAAGTTTTATCAAAAGAGGCATTCACCAAATAATGGTCCTGAGGATGCACACACGCTGACCACGATGGCCAATATGCCGGTCCTGACCAATCGCCTGTAGAATGTATCCAGGTCGTATAGTGACCGATGAGCACAGATCCCTGAATTTCTCCGGCAACATAGACGGGATTTGGAAATTTTCCTGTTAACCAGCCTCCGGCTTTAATGTCTGCAAGCGGCCAGGTGTGACCATCACTTGATCTTTTGATACTAGCGAGTACAGAAGCATAAAAGCCTATGTCCCCAGAAGCCTGCCATCCGTTAATTCCAATCCGTTCGGAAGGGTTCTCGCAATTCTGTCCGCTATACTCCGCAAAAGCTAAATCTAATTCTGCACCTGCTGCCAATGCTAACGATGCATCATAGTTGCCCGTGACATTAAATCCAAAATCATTTTTAAATGTAAATCCTACGCCAAGCGCTAATCCTTTGCCGGTTGCCGTATTATTATTGGTGACACCGAGGGTTTTTACTCCCATCCCTGGATCATGTCCGAACACACCGCGATAACCGTCCTTAAATGTTTGTGTAAATCCTGAGGGCGGCGTGATGTGATTGCCAAACATCAAATATTGATATAAATGGGCGGTGAAAAGATCTACATTCACGTCAACTTTCGTTAACGAATTATCATTGGACGATGGTTCTCCGAACTTAAAATACCACTGATTTACTTTCCCATTAATATCCAAGACAAGATTCGCCGGACTTGGTGTTGAGATCGGCGGAGCATTTACCATAACGTTTGCAGAAAGGTTAAAATGCTTATCCGGGAAATTATACGTGACGCTCACATTTCCCTTCACGTTCGCCTTCGCTCTTTTGGGAGCGGTAAGACCGGCGGCAACATAAAAGTCGCCTGTAAATGCAATGAATATTAAACCCTCGGATTTTGAAAACTGCGCATCCAATGCGACGTCTGCATTAAAAGATTCTTCTTTTGGTGTCGTGGCAATCGTTGCCGCAATTTTCAAACCAAACGTTGAGTATTTCGGTTTAAATGTAAATCTTTTACCCGATGGTGTTTTCGTGGAGGCCGACAATATTGCATCCATATTATAGTAGGCACCGCCGCCAAAACCTCTAAAAGCAATGCCCGGCAAAAACGGAACTCCCGGTGGAGGTAAGAGTACATCAGCTTCTACGCGCCAGTATCTGTACAACGTACTTCCATGTTGATAATTGGTATTGCCGAATTCTAATAATGCGTCTGCTGTTATTCCAACCGGTGTAAAAGCGACGCTTAATGTTCCTAAGAAACCATCGCCAAAAACAGAGTCATGATTTCTGAATAAAATACTCCCATCAATTTTTACTGCCGGTAAATTTGCATGGACGGCAAGGCTATCGAGAGATATCCCCTTGAATTGCGGCGTAAATTTCTTCGCGCTGGTATTTAATTCCACCGCAAAATTAGCGCCTATGGTTGTACTTCCGCCAATATCCTCGGTAAGGTCGGCAACGATATCAAGACAGACCTCCCCTCTTAAGAGCTCTTTGACGTTCGCACTGCCGGAAGGCACTGTTGATTTTGATTTATAATAGATCTTTTTAATTGAGACAGGGAAATTAGCTAAGAATTTCTGAGGACTCGCAAAACTCCACGAACCAGGGCTGAACTTGAGAGAATCAGTGGACGGAGTATTTTTGTAAGTTAATCCGACATTCTCAAAGTCCAATTCCATATTGACTTTTAAAGTATTGAAGGGAGATGGAAAAGTTGGATTATCCCACTTGAATTTACCATTAAGCATTATAGAAAATGTTTTTAAGGTGGGAGTAATAACCGCGGTAATATTTGTCGTTGGGAGTAAAGTCATCTCTCCCTTCAATATATCGGCTTCAATAGGCCCCGACGGCATAACCACTATTTGAAAACTGTTCGCATTTGAAACCTGGCTGAATACGGCGGTGTACTTCAACGTATTGGTGATGGTGTCTTTGCTGATGGGCAATACCAGCAATCCTTTCGCCGTTCCGCTGGTTAAAGAACCTTTCAGCATAGCGATCTCAAGAGTATCAAGACTGGCACTTAAATTTGCCACGCTGCCGCTGGCGAACGTAACAACATGTAATGCCTTCATTTTTAATGTGATGCCATAATCATCAATGATGAGATCATTCGCAGTTATAAATGTTGGATTTGCGCCTGTCTTCCAGGTTTCAGGCAGCGTGAGTTTAAACTTTTTCACATACAGTCCCCGCCAGAGCAGCCTTCCCGCAGCGGTCGTATCATCGGTGTAATTTTTAGGGAAGAACATGCCGGCAGGATTCCTGACATCTGAAAGGTCGAGAGCAATGGAGTCCACCTGAATTTTCAACCCGTTCGTACCAATTATTTCGCAATCCGGCAAATTTCCGGAAAGAATTATGTCCTGCATACTCGTCCCATTTCCCGAGAGAGTTGCTTTCACGGAATCCGTTGAAGTTGGGATGGGAAGCAGCCAATCTCGTGAAAATTTAATTTCAAGGCCGAGACTGATATTGGTAATACCAGTATCTGCCCACTGAACATAACATCCGGAGTTTGCTGCCCCCTTCTTAAAGTTGAATTTCATTTTTGGATTGGATGTTACATTGGGTAATGTAAAATCATTCACCAGTTCAACGCGCCCATTGGTAAAATCAATGCTGCTGGGATGTATCTTAAAGTATTTTCCCGCGAATCCGAGCTTATACGGAGTGCCTGATTTTGTAAACTGTTCCTGTGCCAGGAAATTAATTTTAGATTCATTCTGTTTGAATATGATTTCGGTAATCACCAATTTCTGATTGCCGTTATTGAACTGTAAACCAAAAGGCATTTTAAGAGGATTGCTCGGTAAATTGGGAGTTGGAATAACATTTGAATAGTTCATGGACGGCTGACCAAAATTTAGACCATTAGTCCATGTAATCAGATCATTAACCTGGTTATTGGACCAATTTATAGTGTTATCGACAACATTAGCTACCCCCGGACCTGAGAGCAAACTTAGCGCCCAGGCTTTGGGATATGCCTGATATGAGGTACTGGAACTGCCGCTTTCAGTAGTTACAATGCCCCCGGAAGTCAAACGCTTTAACGTATCTATTCGTATCTTTTTAAATTCAACTGCAACACTTGTCAACAACCAGTGTATGTACACACTGCCATTACCAGAAAGCGAACTATCCGCTTCGTGGGTCATTTGAGAAACAACAACCTTAAATTCTCCATTCAGTCCAGCCTTTATCGTATCGCCTGCTGCGACGGTCCCCGTTCCTCCTCCAGATGTGGTGCTATCCGGCGCGTTCGTCGTGAGCAAGCTTTTTGCATGACCCTGGTTTTTTGCAATCCCGAACATAAACGGCGCCGCCAATCCGTTATTCTCTCCAATGCCTTGTCCTGTATTATCGAGGCACTGTACATTCCACGCATATTTTTTATCCGTATCAAGCTTTCTCGCCGATACCGGGTATTGAAACATGGTTGCTCTGATATCCGTTTTTTCAAACCAAGCCGTATTTCTTTGTAAAGCAAATTCAGGAGATTGATTTCCAAGTATCTCCACAATCATGAGTTTGTATTTGATTTGTCCTGAAGGAGCCGGCATGGGTGGCAGCCATGTGAAAAAGAGAGACTGACCTTCCGGCAGAGAATCGCCGTCAGCAGGCGCCAGAAGGGCAGGCGATGAAATTATTTCCACTCGTTGATCAATACAGTCGCTCCCAATTTCCTCGCCGGAAATATCTTTTACATGAATACATATGGTGTAATTTCCGGAAGGCGCATTGCCCGTGCGGGTAAATGCATTGTTCCATTTACCTGATTTGAAATTGACATTTCCGGTTTTGACATCTTCGTATGTAATTTTCTTCATTCCGGGAGGCAGGCTGATGGGCTTTGAATTCCCTTCCACGACGATTCCCTCGCTCGCTTCATCGAGTGTTCCGTTTAATGTCACCTGAAGGGTGTTCCGGCCGGAATTCATAAGCGTCACTTTCCATATATCCGCTGCGCGGAGCTGGTTGGGCGGAGGCTGCAGAAGCTTTACCGAAACCTGCGCAAAACAAAACCCGGTAAACAACATTGAAAGAAAAATTAGTTTTCGCATGAGACACCATCTTCTGATTGAGCGGTTGTGATAATTCCATACTTTTATTCAAGTTCAATCTATCTTTCGGATACACGTTATACAATCGCACATTCGTGGTATATTCCAAAACGATCCTGGAAAGCCATACGCAGGCGGTTGTTGTGTTGAGTGTCCCAATGTGAGACGCGGGAATAGAGCGCTGCAGATTTTGGCGAGCGTCCGGTAAGACTTTTGAGATGATTGACCGAGCAAATCGATCATTCAATTCCGGAGCAACGAAAATATTATCAGGAGGACTACTAAAAATCTCGAAAAATGAAACGGGTGTGAAATTAAAGAAGGTTCTCTTTATATACTTTTGATACAGCGCCGCTGAGGGTGTGAACCTGAAGCTTGATATAGATGTTTTTGAGGTGCGTATTAACGGTGTGGAAACTTAAAAATAATTGTTTGGCAATTTTCTTCTTGGTGGATCCATTGACCATGAGCTTAAGGATTTCTTTTTCGCGATCGGTCAGCCCATAATTCCCTTTCGGAGCAGCGAGGCTCGTAAACAGGTCGAGAACGGTATGCGCAATGGACGCATTCATGGGAGCACCGCCGGCAAGGACTTCTTTGATTGCTTCAATTGCATTTTCGGGAGATGAATCTTTGAGGATGTACCCCGATGCCCCGGCACAAAGTGCATTGAACACATTGATACTGTCATCGTGGATGGTCAGCATAATGATGTTCGTTGAGGGGCTGGCCGCTTTGAATTGTTTTACCCCTTCGACACCGTCCATTCCCGGCAATCCAATATCGAGCAGGATGACTTCAGGCGGTTCGGACGATTCGAGCGTTTTCAATGCTTCTTCGCATGACGTGAACCCGAATGCGCAGCGCATCCCTTCGGTTTCGTTGATCAGCTCAGCGAGGGTTTTCTGGAAATGGATATTGTCTTCCACTAGCCAAATTGTAACGCGTTGAGCAAGTGATTGCTTTTTTCCCATTCGTTGCTTCATGGTTGTTTAACATACGTCTTCGAAATCGTCAGCACCATACCACCTTCGTGGTATAATAGAAATATATTCATGAAAGTTGCACGAGGACGATTTACAAAATTTTATATTCCTCTGAACATCTACACGCAGCCTTACATCAACTTGCACGAACCTTTGGAGCTGACCTTGGAAGAGGATTCGCTCCCGACAAAGGCATTTGTTATGGCTTCTCTGTTGGTACAGAAAGTGTGATTTTGACACCCCGTCCAGTGCAACTTGAAATATCAATTATTGCTCCAATCTTTGCCGCACGGTCACTGAGGTTTTTCAACCCCAGTCCATCTTTTACATCCCCGGCTTCAAATCCAACGCCGTCATCACAAACCGAGAGAATAAATCTATTGGATTGACTTTTGATTTCTATAGCCACCTTCGTGGCATTTGCATGTTTCACAATATTATGGAGGATTTCCTTATAAATAAGATAGATCTCTTTGCGTATAAGAAGATCCGGCATCGATTCAATTATGTGACCGGATGTATTGAAGGTATATTGGAGATCGGTGAGGAATTTTGGGGTCACTTCCTTTAATCGTTGTATGAGATCGACAAATTTATCATGCTGGGGATTGATGAACCAAACGATATCGCGGATCGCATCAGTCGTTTCTTTTGCAATTGCCGTTATTTCAGCGAGGCGGTGCTTTTCCAGTTGACTAAGCTTCGCGCTCCGCCGAATCATCTGGCTGGTCATGGATATGCTGCTCAGATTGCTGCCAATTTCATCGTGAAGATCGGCAGCAATACGGCTTCGCATTTCTCCCTTTTCCAATTCTTTCTCAATCTTGATCGTGTTAATCCTATCGCCAAGGGCAAAGGAAAACAACGTCATTTCCCAGAGCATCCCGGCCTGGAGAGTATATTCGGTGAAGAGGTTCAGGGGAAGAACGCCGGAAACGCGCAGCCCTCTGACAATCAGACCGATGAGGAATCCCATGACAGCGAGTAAATAGAAACGTGCGGGTGCGTAACGGTTCTGCAAACCGATAATCGCCATTGCCGTCGTTAATAAAGCATAGGGAATGATGATAAACGATATCATTCTATTCATCAATGGACCTGAAGTTATGGACGCAAAGATCAGCACCATCCCTCCAAGAATGGCACACACGGTTAATCCCTTATGAAGGAGCGGACTAAATCGCGATGAGAAAAGTATTCGCTGAGTGAACAACGAGCCGAACAAGAGGAAAAATCCAATCGCCATCTGGAATATATGGACAGACGCCACGACGGAATTTGGGAAAAAGTATTCTTCGTAGAGTCCGTCGACGACCATCTGATGAAACACATAACCCGCGACGTATAAAACGTAAAATAAATATGATGTATCGCGAATTGCAAGAAAGAGAAAGAGGTTATACAAAACCAGTATCAGAATGGATCCATAAAATATACCAAGGTAGAACTGTGCATTGTGGTCAGCATCCATATACCGTTGGAGCGTCATAAGCCGCAGATACAAGGCAACAGAACTTTGCGATTCAAAACGAACATACAGCGTCTGGTTGATCATGCGCTGCGATCTTATGCTGAACGCTGCACGACGATCCTTGATTTCGCGCCGGTTAAACGGCAATAACGTCCCGGCATGTTTTGAAAATATTCGATGTAATGAATCGACGATAAAGAGATCCACGTTGTCGATGCCCGGGTAATTGGCCTGAAGAATCCATCTATTTCCATTGAGAGTGGAATCTACAATCTCAACCCTCACCCACCACGATGAGTTTGTGATGCCTGGGTTGAGCATGGTGTTGGACGCCGGTTTGAATTGATACAAAATCTCCGGTGAGAGTATTTCCTGAATGGTCCGTAAACAGCTTTTGTCTTCGAATACACTAAGATATGGTGTTAACTCATATTCAACGTTACTCGCATTGAGAACAAGCTTGTTTTGTGCCTGCGTGTTTACTATAAAACTTATGATTGTTACAAGGATAACAACTGCACGGTTCAGGAAGTACGATGGGGTCATAGATAACGAATAATTATAGGAGGCATGTGAAGCACTTTAAATACTCTTCGTCAATCAGGTCAACAGAGAAGCACAATAATCGATGAATATTTGGTAATGGACTCTAATCAAAGAAGACTCAGAGTCCAATATCCAAGTGTCAATTCCCTTTTTCCTTATGCTTTATCGCGGATAAACAAGCGTTTCAGCTTTTTCTTGAAGCCGCCGCGTTCCTCTTCCATGGTTGCCATGAGGCTGCGCCAGTCACCTGTTTGCGCCGGAGGAACAGAGGATGATGCCTTCTTTACAAATTTTGGTTTTTCGGCTGAAAAGGATTGACGATGCTTTTCATCATCCCGATGTTCACGCGGTTTGAATTCATTACGCGGTTTTCCGGAATATTCCGAACGCCGTTGTTCATTGTGCGGTCTGCTTGCGGATTCCGGGCGACGATGTTCGCTCTGCGGACGTCCCGTGGACTCTGTACGGCGATGATCGCTTTGCGTTCGTCCTGATTCTGTGCGACGATGTTCGCTCGGCGGACGTCCTGTGGATTCTGTTCGACGATGATCGCGGTACGGCTTTCCAGAAGATTCTGAATGCCGCCGTTCCCGATGGTCATCCCTTCTGCCATGTCCGCCCTCCCGACGTTCCCGGGGAGATTTCTCATCGTCATGTTTTCCAGCGACCGCCGGCCTTTTCGCGTAATCGAAACCGGGATAGCGTTTCAACTCGAAATGTTTATCGGTGTACCGCTCGATGCTTTTGAGATACTTTTGCTCCTGCGTCGAGACGAAGGTAATGGCGTCGCCTGTTGCAGAGGCTCTGCCGGTCCGGCCGATACGATGGATATAGTCTTCTGCGAATGTCGGCGTGTCGAAATTCACCACGTGGGAAATTCCCTCCACATCAATACCGCGCGCGGCAATGTCCGTCGCGACCATGACTTTATACTGGCCCTGTTTAAATCCTGCCAGCGCCCGCTGCCGTTGAGCCTGCGTCCTGTTGGAATGGATCGCAATGGCTTTAATGCCGGCACGTTCAAGTTTGTTGCAAATTTTATCCGCGCCATGTTTCGTGCGGGAGAACACCAATATGGTGTCCATCTCTTCCGTCTTGAGAATATGGAGAAGCAGGTCCATTTTTGAGTCCTGCGGTGATGAATAAAAATACTGCTTCACGGCGTCGACCGGATGCCGCAGTACTCCGATCTCGATCATTTCAGGGTTGACTTGAATGGAAGCGACCAGTCCTCTCACTTCCTTCGACATCGTTGCAGAGAACAACAGCGTTTGACGCTTCGCGGGAATTTTGGCGATGATCTTACGGACGTCATCGATGAATCCCATATCAAACATCCGGTCGGCTTCGTCGAGCACCAGGATTTCCACATGCGATAAATCGACGGTGCGCCGGCTGATATGATCCAGCAGACGCCCGGGGGTGGCAACGATAATATCCACTCCGCGCCGAAGCCGCCTGATCTGGTTTTCCATGTTGACGCCGCCGAAAATGGACATACTCTGCAGACCGGCAAAGCGGCCGTAGGCTGAAATAAATTCCTCGCCCTGCTGCGCCAGTTCCCGAGTCGGTGTGAGAATGAGGCCGCGGGTCAGATGTCCCTTGATCGCCGGCCGTTCTTTGATAAAATGATTCAGCATTGGCAGGGCAAATGCTGCGGTCTTTCCGGTCCCGGTCTGCGCGCAGCCGATGATATCGCGGCCTGCCACTGCCAGCGGAATGGCGCGTTCTTGAATTGCGGTGGGCGCAGTATATCCCGTCGCGAGAATGCCCTGCACGAGTTCGTCGGCAAGGCCTAGTTTTGAAAATGACATTGGTAAATCCTTCTACTAAAAATGAGGAAACACGCTGAACAGTATTGAAAACTTGCAGAAGATAAACTCCGCCGATGGCGGATACGCAATGAACAATCGCGTACAAGTGCGCTCATAAAGCGACTTGGAAAAGAAGAACACATGAATGGTCGGGTTCTTCCGTGCTGTACCTTAGTGCCGGTCCTGTGACATCTCAAAACCTTCACTTCGCCGCATGAAGAGAATTGCTTCTTCGTCATGGGCGCTTGCTAAATTATCATCAGAGAGCGAGTCTCAAATGCCCGCTTCCGATGCCTAATTGCACGGATGCGGTTAGCCGCTATCTGCGGCTGAAATAAGATACGAAAAATTCTATTGCCTTCCTATTGAATCAGAAATAAATATTGAGGGATTACGATAGTGAATATCAGGCGAACCTATCATAATGGATTTGAAGTAAAAGTCTTTTCATGCAATATTGAAGTATGAATAAAGATGTCGTCATCATCGGAGCAGGCGCGGCGGGACTCATGTGCGCCATCGAAGCGGGAAAACGCGGGCGGTCCGTTCTTGTGTTGGACCATGCCCGTCAAATCGGTAAAAAAATACGCATCTCCGGCGGCGGAAGGTGTAATTTCACCAATAGGAATGCTTCACCTGCCAATTTTATTTCTCAGAATCCGCATTTCTGTAAATCAGCCCTCGCTCGCTTTACACCCACGGATTTTATTTCATTGATAAATAAACACAGTATTTCATTCCACGAAAGAAATCATGGCCAGCTGTTCTGCGATGACAGCGCGGACCAAATCGTTCGCATGCTGACTCAGGAATGCAAGCTGGCCGGCGTCGAGATACAAACGGAGTGTGAAGTTCACAACATAACGAAAGCACAGGATTTCCAGTTACAGACGACAATTGGACCGCTAACCGCATCCTCGCTGGTGATCGCGACCGGCGGGCTTTCCATACCAAAGTCGGGAGCAACGAATTTCGGACTGAAGGCGGCGGAACAATTCGGTCTCAATATTATCCCGTCAAGACCCGGATTGGTACCGCTGAAATTCGCATCAGATGATTTTAAACCGTTTCTGGAACTCAGCGGAATATCGGTGGACGCCGAAGTACACTGCAACGGAATCTCTTTTCGCGAAAATATCCTGTTCACGCATCGCGGGTTAAGCGGTCCTGCCATTTTACAGATTTCATCCTACTGGATTCAGGGAGACTCCCTTTCCATCAACCTGTTCCCGGGAAGAGACATCCTGGCATTGCTTCACGCCCAGCAGCAAAGTAAAAAGCAGCTCTTGACCATCCTGGATCAATTCCTGCCCGCGCGTTTTAATCAAGCCTGGTTTTCTCAAACCTCCAGTTCGAAACCGATGAACCGGTATTCCCCCGGCGAATTGAAATCGATCGCTGCCGCCCTCACGCACTGGCTCCTGACTCCTACCGGAACCGAGGGATATGAAAAAGCGGAAGTGACCGTCGGCGGCGTGGATACCGGCGAACTTTCTTCAAAGACCATGGAATCGAAAAAAATACCCGGGCTCTATTTCATCGGAGAACTCGTGGATGTCACAGGATGGCTGGGCGGTTATAATTTTCAGTGGGCTTGGTCTTCAGGATGGGCGGCAGGCCAGGCAGTGTAAGAAGCAGTAATGAGTAGTGAGTAACGAGTATGGAGTAAAAGAATCAGGTAAAGAAAAGCCCGCGCCGATTTCTCAACGCGGGCTTCTGCTGTAAGCTCAACGCTTATGGCTCAAGTCACTGGACAATATTCCCATTGCTGTCTATCAGTTTTACTTCGCCATAGCCCAGTTCACGAATACCCGCTTCGATCTTTGACCGGTCCCCCACGACGACCCAGACCATATTATCCGGGTGCACGACTATTTTTGCCGCGCGGGAGATATTATCAAGAGTAAGACCTTTGATTTTCTTCACAAAGGTTTCAAAATAATCGTTGTTATAATCGAAGCGCACCATCTCGGCAACGGAGCCCATGACGGCATTGTTGGTCTCCCATGAACCGGGCAATTCGAGAGTCATGCTGCTCTGTACTTTCGCCAGTTCGCCGGAGGTTGCCGGACGCGGGCCCAGGATGTCGCGGAACTCCTTGTTCAATTCCATGATCGATTCCTTGGTCTTATCCGTCTGCACAATCCCGTAACCGATGAACGGCTGCTGCCCGCGGGCATTGAACACGAAACTGCCCGAACCGTAAGACCAGTGTTTATCTTCGCGCAAATTCATATTGATGCGGGAAGTGAATGAGCCGCCGAGAATGGTATTCATCGCTTCAATTGCAATGGCATCCGGATTGTTCTTCGGCAGAGTGAGATTTGCCGGGAAAATGATTGACTGCCCTGCACCGGGTTTATCTAAAATGTAAACACTCGGGTGAGCCGGCAGGTTGATGGTCGCAAGATTCTTTTTCGGTACATCCCCCGCTTTCCATCCGCTGAATAATTTTTCGAGCCGCGGTTTTAATTCGCCCAGGGTGATATCGCCAACCACAATCATCGTCGCGATATTCGGCTTGATCCATGTCTGGTAGAATTTTACCATATCATCGCGGTTCATTTTCGCAACCGACTCTTCCGTGCCGGAGCCGGTGAGCGGAGTACTGTACGCATGATTGCTCCCATAGAGCAATTTCGGCATTACGCGGTATCCCATTTGAATAGGCTGGGTTTTTTCCCGCTGGATGCCGGCGATGGTTTGTTTCTGCAGACGGTCAAAATCCTCCTTCGGGAATGACGGTTTCAGTACCACATCGGCAAATATCGCAAGCGATGCATCCAGGTTTGATTTCAGCGCAGAGAGAGACACCGTGGACATATCGAGATTCGATCCGGTACCCAGGTTTGCACCGAGCATGGCCAGTTCATCGCTGATCTGGAGCGCATTTCGAGTCGCAGTTCCTTCGTCCATCATATTCATTGCAAGATTTGCCGTGCCGGGTGCGGCAAACTGGTCGGCCGCATATCCCGCATCAAACAATAAATTAAAATTGACTACCGGCACCGATTTCCGTTCGGCGAGGATCACTTTAAGTCCGTTGGAGAGGACCGTGCGTTCGAGTTTCGGAAACGTTGCCTCAGGCGCTTCGCCGACTTTCGGCAGTGTTTTACGGACGGTGGTATCCTGTTGGGATTCGGAATAATTCGGGAACGGGAATATTTCCAGAACGTACGCGCCGTCGGAGAGCCATTCCTTTGCAGCATCCTGCAGATCCTTTATCGTAGCATTTTGAATCCGTTTGAGCGTCGTTTTATAAAAATCCGGTGAGCCGCCGTACACCTGATTCATTGCAAGGATGTCGGACTTTCCGCCGAATCCGCCGATGCGTTCAATACCGCGGACAAATCGCGCGAGCGACTGGGTTTTTACCCGTTCCAGTTCTTTTTCCGTCGGGCCGGATTTTATCAGCTTCGCAAGCTCCTCATTGACCGCGGCTTCGACTTTTTTCAGATCGTCGCCCGGTTTTGCCGTGGCTTCGATATAGAATTGACTGGCAATTTCCCGCTCATCAAGATATGAGTTCACATTTGTTGCAATCTGGTCATCGTAGACCAGCCGCTTATAGAGGCGCGATGTTTTTCCCGAGGCAAGAACATTGGTCAGGAGTTTTAAATATTCAAATTCCGGCGTTCCCCAAGCGGGCATATTCCATACTTTGTAGAGACGCGCCTGCGGTACTCGATCCTGTGCGGACTGCCTCTGCTCACCCGTCCGCTTTGCGGTCCAGGAATTGAAATGCGCCACCGGAGGGCCGGAGGGAATGTCCCCGAAATATTTCTTCACTTTTTCCAGGGCCGTGTTCGCGTCAATATCGCCCGCAACGACCAGGACGGCGTTCGCCGCGCCGTAATATGTTTTAAACCACTCTTTCACATCGTCAAGTGATGCCGCATTGAGATCCTCCATCGAACCGATCACCGTGTGCGCGTACGGATGCGTTGCCGGCCACGTCGCTTTCGTGATCAGTTCTTCCGCGACCGCATAGGGCTGATTATCTCCCTGCCTTTTTTCGTTTTGCACGACGCCGCGCTGTTCATCCAGTTTCTTCTGGCTGATCACGCCGACGAGATGCCCCATACGATCCGATTCCATCCAGAGGGCAAGATCCACCGCGCTCACCGGAACATTCTGAAAGTAATTCGTTCGATCCTCGCTGGTGGTCCCATTAAGATCGGTTGCCCCCACGCGCTCGAGCGCCTGGAAATAATCGTCATCAAAATTTTCGCTGCCGTTGAACATCAAATGTTCAAACAGATGCGCAAAGCCCGTCCGCCGTTCTTTTTCATTTTTCGATCCGACGTGATACCATACGTTCACCGCGACGATGGGCGCTTTATGATCCTCGTGCACGAGCAGGGTGAGGCCGTTCTCCAGAACGATTTTTTTATACTGAATATCGATTTCCGGAAGGTTCTTCTTGGGAGATTGTTTTTGCGCAACCGTGAGAAGAGGAATTGCCGAAAAGGCGAAGAAGACTAAACCGAACAGCAAAAATGTTCTCATAGATCCTCCTTGGATTGAAAGTGATGTGAAATAAATTGAATATAAGACGAGATATTGTAGTGTCATCGACTGTTGTTATAACGGATGAACAGGGTAAAAGTTGTGACTGGAAGCGTCCGGATTCCTCTTTTTAAGACAAGAAGTCAAGAACGACCTCTGTGAATTCCTCCCGTGCATCTACATGAACCCAATGCCCGGCGTTTTTTATGGTCACAAGCTCGGCTGCCGGAAAGAGCTGTCCAATGAGAGGGAGATCGTCCATCTGGATGTATTCCGATTTTTCACCCCGGATAAACAGGGCCGGACGCACATATTGATGGTCCCGCGGGAGTTCCTTATAGATCTGTTCATTATTTTTTTCAATAGCCCGGAGATTCAATTTCCAACGAAACAGGCCGGAATCATCGCGCATTAAATTCTTTAAAAGAAATTGACGCACGGATACCTCGGGTATTTTCATTGCAAGCGCTTCATCGATATCTTTTCGATAGTGAAAACCGCTCAAATCAAGAGACATCATCGCTTCCAGTACTTGATCGTGATGCTCTTGATACGATCTCGGTGCGATATCTACAACAATCAGTCTGTTCACAAGTTCCGGATGAAGCAGTGCGGTCAGTGCTGCGGTTTTTCCGCCCATGGAATGCCCGAGGAATGAAGCGGAAGAAATGTGATGCTGCATCATAAACTCCACCATATCTTCTGCCATCGCCGGATAGTTAAAGACATCACGATGCGGTGAACGTCCATGATTTCGGGCATCGGGAATGTATGTCCGGAATTGTTCGCCGAATAATTTCCCGTACGAATGCCAGTTCTCCGACAAACCGAACAACCCGTGGAGAATGATGAGTGCCGGCGACGACTCAGAACCATATGCGTTATAATGAAGTTGCATTGATGTTGACTGGATAGACGATACTCACGCACCGCATGGTGAATACTCGAATGAAGAGATGTCAAATCATTTATAACAAAACAATATTGTTCCGTTTGAATTCCGCAATCATTTCTTCCGGCCAGATACTTGCTTGAATTTCGCCGATATGTGCTTTGTGGAGATAAAGCATACAGAGGCGCGATTGACCGATGCCGCCTCCGATGGAAAGCGGCAGTTCATCATTCATCAACCGTTGATGAAATTTCAAATTCAACCGGTGTTCCTGTCCGGAAAGACCGAGTTGTTTTTTAAGAACACCCTTATCAACACGGATGCCCATCGACGACAGTTCGAAGGCGCATTCGGTCACCGGATTCCAGACAAAAATATCGCCGTTCAGAGTCCAGTCGTCATAATCGGGTGCGCGCCCGTCATGCCTGGTGCCGTCTGCAAGGTTTCCCCCAATGCCGATAATAAACACCGCCCTGTGTTCGCGGACAATGGCATCTTCCCGTTCCTGGGGAGTGAGCGTGGGATATCGTTTCAACAATTCTTCAGAATGAATAAATGTAATCTTTTCAGGAAGGATGGGTTTTAATACGGGATATTCATAATAGACATATAATTCCGTCCGGCGGATGACGTCATAAATCGTTTCAACGGTCCGTTGAAGGTAGGCCAGCGTCCGCTGTTCGGCGGTGATCACTTTTTCCCAATCCCATTGGTCGACGTAGAGAGAATGGAGATTATCCAGCGTTTCATCCGCCCGGATCGCATTCATGTCCGTATAGATCCCGGATCCGACGGGGATGGAATAGTCGGCAAGCGCCATTCGTTTCCACTTTGCCAGGGAATGGACTACTTCCGCCTCCTGATCGTGAAGGTGACGGATCTTAAAAGCCACAGGCCGTTCTATACCGTTGAGATCGTCATTAACCCCGGTTCCTTTTAACACAAAAATCGGGGCGGTCATCCGCTTCAGATCCAGTTCGAGTGCAAGATTCAACTGGAAAAAATCCTTGATCCTCATAATCGCCTGTTCCGTGGTATGCAAATCCAGCACCGGATGATATCCTTTCGGAATAAAGAAACCTCTCGGCATAACTGCACTCCTTTGAATGAAATGTTCCCTGGGACGTCCCTTCTGAAAATCGGAAAGGATTAGCGGAAAAGCAATTGTTCCGCCATTTTGCATCTCGATTGCCCGCTTGTTACATTTAATTGAAAGAACCATCAATAAAAGGAATCGATCGGTTGAACTCTGCTTCCTTGACACTTGAACTGCCTGGAGATTTTGATTTTTTGCGGACGGTGTACAGCCATGGCTGGTGTTCGCTGCGCCCGTTCAGTGTAGACAAAGAACATCGTGCATTGAACCGTATCTTGACGTTAGCTGACCAATCTCTCGTCCATTGCTCAATTTCCGATCAGAGAAATTCGCAACTGGAAATTAAAACGACAAGTCCCGGACGCCTGACGGCTGCCCAGCGTTCCGACGTCGTCGGGCAAATTGCATCCTGTTTACGGTTGACCGAAGATTTTTCCGCTTTCTACCGCGAAATCCGGAGAACCCCGGACTATCGATGGATTGCCAAAATCAAGGCAGGACGGATGCTGCGTTCGCCGACGGTCTTTGAAGATATTGTCAAAATGATCTGCACAACCAATTGCAGCTGGGCGCTCACGGAAATCATGATCAACAATCTCGTGGGACAA
This sequence comes from Ignavibacteriota bacterium, assembly GCA_003819715.1. GTDB lineage: Bacteria > Bacteroidota > Ignavibacteria > UBA10030 > UBA10030 > Fen-1298. Next base: position 42,535 of record RPQN01000018.1, read on the forward strand.
CTCGGCAGCGCATTCGACGGCGTCAATTATTCTTTTCCATCGCCGGACGCGCTTGCCGGAACCACCGACCGGTTTCTCCGGAAGAACATAAAAGCCGGTTACCGCTCGCCATTCCTCCTGGAATTCGCGGAACGGGTCGCCGGCGGGAAATTAGACGTTGAATGCTGGCGCTCGTCCGAACTCCCGACTGTTGAGCTCTTCACGGCACTCCGCTCCATTAAAGGGGTTGGCGTTTACTCGGCAGGAAACATTTTAAAACTGCTTGGCCGGTATGATTATCTCGGCCTCGATTCGTGGTCGCGCGGAAGATACTACGAACTCCATCATCGGGGGAGAACCGTCAGCGACCGTACTATTGAACGCCGGTATCGCGAATTCGGAATATGGCGCGGGTTATTTTTCTGGCTCGAAATGACGAAGTATTGGTACGAACACGAATTTCCATTTTGATATGATCATTCAACTTCTGCACCGGTTCATTCGTACTCGCTATTCCCGGATGGGATTTACGAGTGAACAATACGAAATCGATTCCTGCCGCCTCCACTCTTTTCAGAAAAAAGGCCGGGACGGTTCAACCCCCATCGTCTTTCTTCACGGGCTCGGGACATCCTCCAGCACATGGATCAAAGTTCTGAGCGCGCTCCGGAGGAAAGATACTATCGCCTGTCTTGATTTGCCGGGACACGGTTTTTCAAAAATTAAGAATGGGGATGCGTACTTTACATTGAAACAAATGGACCATGCACTTGATCAATTTATCAACCGGTTCACTGCATTACCGGTCATCCTCGTTGGACATTCGCTGGGCGGCTGGCTTGCCGCCCGGTACGCGGTGGACCATCCGGACCGGGTTCGCCGACTTATTCTGATCAACCACGCCGGCGTCCAGTACGAAGGAGTCGAGCAACAGAAAGAGGCATTTACGATCAACAGCGTCGAAGATGTCCGGAAGCTCCTTCGACAGATGTGGTACCATTATCCATGGTATTATCAACCGTTCACTTCATCCATCTACCGCTCTTTAAAGAAAAAACAGATTACTCAATTTATTTCGTCGATCACCGAAGTGGATTTTCTTAATCCATCGCTCTCATCCTTGACGATGCCGCTTGATATTTTCTGGGGCACCGAGGACCGCCTCATCTCGATGATATCTCTGGAAGTCATGAAACAGCATGTGCCGCAGTTAAAGGCGTACTTCATTGCCCGCTGCGGTCATGTCCCCCAGCTGGAAAGCCCGCGCGCCCTGGCGGCATTATTCAGCGGCATTCTTCCTTCACCATAAAAAGCCCGCGGCGTATTTTCCGCGGGCTTCTCGATTCGCCACGAACAGCCGGAATAATTCAGTTAATCGGTTTCAGAGTCTTCAGCAGAATGTTTTGAAGCACCTTCGATGAGGAGTACATATTCGCCGCGGGGCTCCTTCTTTTCCAGTTCGGGAAGTATTGAGGAGATCGGGCCCCTTACAATTTCCTCAAATTTTTTCGTCAACTCACGGGCAACGACCACCTTACGGCTGCCGAGAGTGGTTTGGATATCCGTTAATGTTTTTATAATGCGGTGCGGCGATTCGTAAATAATAATTGTGCGTGATTCCGATTTCATCGATTCAAACTTCGTCTTGCGCCCTTTTTTCAGAGGAAGGAATCCTTCGAACACAAAACGGTCGGTCGGCAAACCGCCGGCCATGAGGGCCGTAATACATGCGGCCGGGCCGGGAATAGGGACGATAGGGATCCCCTGCTCCAGCGCCTGCTGAACGACATGGAATGCCGGATCGGAAATTCCCGGAGTTCCTGCATCGGAGACCAGAGCAACGGACCGGCCTGCAATTAATTTTTCAACCAATTGCGGCGCACGCACCTGCTCGTTGTAACTGTAGTAGCTCATCATCGGCTTGCTGATGTTGTAGTGGTCGAGGAGGATCTTGGTTTTCCGTGTATCTTCCGCGGCAATCAGGTCGACCGATGCGAGCACCTTCACCGCCCGATAGGTGATATCTTCCAAATTACCGATTGGCGTTGCTACAAGATACAAAGTCCCTGATCGAATAGATTCACTCATAAATGATATTTCCTCGTATGTCCATCATCAATATAAAGATCAAAAATGATACTTGAAATGTTTTCCTGTATTACTAATTGCTTCTGAAAATCCATATAGTTATTATTTTATCCATGAACATAATCGATTCGGACATTTCTTATATTTTAATAGGAGTCGGCCTTGAAAATAGTATATTATCTGCCGGATGTTTTGAATCCATTTTGGAACCTGGTAGTCTCTGGTATTGAACAAAGCGCAAAACAAGGTGGCGTTGGTTTTGAGGCTATAAGTGCAAATCATAGTGATAGCCTGCAGAACTCCCAGTTGAAAGCATTTAAGGGAAAAAGACCTGATGCAATTTTAATTTCACCTATAGATTTGAAAACAATTGATCAGATTGGCCCAATCACTTCCGAAGCGGGCGTACCAATAATAGTTATTGATCAGTATATAAAGGCGAATGTAACTGCTTGTATAATATCGGGTAACCTTCGAGGGGGGACTGCTGCAGGAAAATATTTTATAGACCAATTAAGCAAAGGCGGCCGTATAGTTCATATTCAAGCAGAGGATTTTGAGAATGCGAGAATGCGCAGGAAAAGTTTTATTAATAAAATTACACAACAAAGAGATTTCACTATTATTAAAACGATACAAGCGGACGGTAACCGAAATAAAGCGTATGAGCAGATAATAGCATTCTTGAGAGAAGGAATTACTTTCGATGGATTGTTTGCAGAAAACGATGCGATGGCTTTAGGTGCGATTCACGCACTTAAGGAAAAGCGGTTTTCTCCGTGGCCTATTGTGGTCGGGTTTGATGGTGTTCAGGAAGCGCTGGATGCCATACGCGAAGGATCTCTGTCTGCAACAATTGCGCAAGATCCTGTTACCATGGGCAAGAAAGCGTTTGAAGTTGCATTAAAAATTATTCAGAAGAACCCCTATGAAGAATTGACAACTATTATGCCGAATTTAGTTACCCGTGCAAATTTGAGTTGAGTTTTTTCGAACCAATCATAGGAAGATGTGTAATCTTCTATATTCCCCAATCCCGTACATACCGAAAGTCGACGTTGACGGTCCGGTACGAAACTTTTGCGATCAACGGCGGGCGCCGCTTAAACTGGTTCTTCTGAATCATCAGACGAATCTTCTTAATGAGCGGAGCATCGAAATTCAATTTTAACAATTCTTCATCAGTGCGCCGCTCGTCGACCATCTCGTAGAGGAGCGCATCGAGTGTGGCGTACGTGACGCCCATTTCATTTTCATCCGTCTGCCCTTCCCAGAGATCAGCCGACGGGGCTTTCTCGATCACCGGTTTCGGAATTCCCAGCGCTTCCGCGAGCTGCCAGATCTGCGATTTGTAAAGATCGCCCAGCGGATTGATCGCACAGGCGAGATCCCCATGCTGTGTTCCATACCCGACGAGAATTTCCGTTTTGTTGCTCGTGCCGATCACGAGCGCGTTTTCCCGCGCCGAGAGGTCGTAGAGCACAATCATCCGCATACGGGCCATCACATTGCCCCGCCGAAGCGAGTCGGTGATGTTGTTCTCATCGCAATATCCGTCCACCATCCTCGTGATATCGACGAGTTCGGATGTGATGCCGGTGGATTGGATAACGAGCTTTGCATCTTCCACACTTTTCGGATTGCTGGTGCGGTATGGGATCATGACGCCGAGGACATGTTCCTTGCCCAGCGCCTCCGCGGCAAGCGCCGCAGAAACGGCAGAATCGACACCCCCGGACACGCCGATCACCGCCTTGGTAAATCCCGCATTCGACGTCTGATCTTTGATAAACCGGACGAGCAGTTCCCGCACGATCTTCGTATTGAGTTTGAGATCTGCCCGATTGGTGCGGTGTGAAGTTTCCATTTTTACGACCTTCTCAATTATCGATAATACTCTTTGTCATGATTGATAGTACTTTTAGTTTGAGATCGACCTTTTCCATAATTCAAATGTCAACCACCAATTAACAGTACTTCGCAGATGACTATCACCTTTATAATAAGAATCTACAGAATATAGTATTTTGTCTTGATTATACCCGGACCAGTTTCGAACTTCATTCGAATGCGCCAAATCGAGTACGAACTCTTTCAATTGAAGAAGGAATCGATCAGGAAGAGTATCTGCATAAGGCTTTGATATTTGATTTTTTACTTTGGTTACCATCCAAGCCGTTGATGATGCAAGATGAAAAGGATATGTGGTTCCAGATTTTACCAGTGGATAATTCATGAGACATGATTTTTTGGTGCGTATGATATCTCTATAAAGTCTTCCGTTTCTTCTCCACTTCAAATCGGTTTTCAAAACCGCTTTTAAAAATGACGCCTGAGCCATGGGCATAAAATTCATGATAGAGGAATCGGACCTCGTCTGTTCTGGTTCCCCAAAATTAGGCACCCTCGTACGAATAGAGAGGAGATCAACAAAATTTTCAACACCTATTTCATTCGCTGTTGGCATGGTGTGCAATGTCGTATCTAAACTTTGACGGGCAGCAGAAACCAGCTCTTTTGAATACTCTGGATTAAATATGTCAGCGCGCGTTGTACGCATTAACTTAAACAATGAGGGGACATCCCTGCGGAATAACGCTGACCGACCCAGTCGAACAATTCGGTTGAGGTACTGGCGACGGGCAATTTCTCCAAACCCGCCATCAATGATCAAGTGCCCATTATTATGCTGCTGCGAGTAGTACCGTAACTTGAGAATGGAAGATACAGGTTCAACAAGGATATTCTGTGCCACAAAAGAATTAACCAGAGCGATTAATTCGTCTGAATTTGGAATCGGTTTATTGAGATAATGGCGTTTGAGACTATACCCTCGGGAAAGATCTTCGGAAATACGAACATCAGGATCTAATGGTTCGCCAAAAGTATGAACATCGAAATTTATATTTTGAGTATCCAGAAGAATTGATAATAAAGTGCGTGAATCAAGGCCCCCAGACAAACCGAGCGATACTGTATGTCCGTTTGCGGCGGCAGCGTGCACAAGGGATTCTAATATCGAAATTGCTTGGACCTCATTTTGATTCCCGAATTCCGAACTCCAAGGATGGCTCTCATGCTTCAATACCTTGCCGTTTTTTATTACGACACGTGAGGATGGCCCCAATCGCTCTATCCCGTTCACGCAAGAATCATACGATAATTGATTAAAGAGCAGCCAGCGCCCGCCTAAAGACGCTCGATTAATATCATGTTTTTTTGTTGTCTTCGCTACCCAATCGAGGCGAGTGGAGAAGCAGATACCGGCATCACATGTACCATAATAAACTGTACGAAGACCTAACTGATCCGTCCAAAGCTCAAGCTCATCCTTGTTCCACCGTAACGCTACAAAATGCCCGTCAAGTGTATCAGTTTGAATAATGCCAGATGAGAATATTATGTTCCAATCTTTTTTACTGAGGATTCGTGCATTTGAATCTGATACTCTGATGCCAAGCCCTAAAACAGCCCAACCGACATCTTGCGCTTCAGTTAACACCTCGTAGAAGCATGTCTCTTCTATCCCGCCAAGTGCAATATGCAGGTTTTGTGTAGTGAGTTTATATAATGTCCCTGGATATAATTTTTCATATTCATTTGTATTGAAATTCTTCTGTCCGGATTTTATGACGCCAAACAACCAGCTCATGTATATCCTTTATGTCAGACCGACATGCTCAAAGATATAATCGACGTGTTTCAGACTTCTTGCCGGATCGAATAACTCATCGAGATCTTTTGGGGATAAGAGTTTCATGACTTCTTCACTTCCGAGAAGAAGCGCTTTGAATTCTTTTTCCTCTTTCCACACCTTCATTGCCTGTTCCTGGACCATGCGATAAGCGTCTTCGCGCTTCATCCCCTTTTTGGTCAGTGCGAGCAGCACCTCCTGTGAAAAAATCAGCCCATGGGTTGCATTGAGATTGCGTGTCATATGGTCCGGGTAAACGAGCAGGCGGTCGATTATCCTGGTCATATCTCCAAGTATAAAATCCAGAAGGATACAGCTGTCGGGGACGATGATCCGTTCCACCGATGAATGCGAAATATCGCGTTCATGCCATAAGGCGACGTTTTCCATGGCCGCGAGTGCGTTGGAACGCAGCAGCCGCGCGAGGCCGCTGATCCGCTCGCAGACGATGGGATTCCGCTTGTGCGGCATGGCCGACGATCCTTTTTGACCCTTGGAAAAGAATTCCTCCGCTTCGAGCACTTCGGTTTTCTGAAGATGCCGGATTTCCGTCGCAAACTTTTCCAGCGAGCAGCCGCACACGGCGAGCGTATTCATGAACTCTGCGTGCCGGTCGCGCTGCAGGATTTGCGTCGAAATCGGAGCGGGCTGCAACCCGAGTTTCTCACAGACAGAGCGTTCGACAGAAGGATCAAGATGCTGGTAGGTGCCGACCGCGCCGGATATCTTTCCGACCGCAATTGCTTTCCGGGCGCCTTGCATCCGTTCGATATTCCTCACGGTCTCCGCATACCAGAGGGCAAGTTTTAATCCGAAGGTGACCGGTTCGGCATGGATCCCATGCGTCCGCCCGATCATGACGGTATGCTTAAATTCTTTTGCCCGACGTGCAAGGACTTCTTTTAATCCTTCCAGATCTTTGAGCAGGACATCGGCAGACTGCATCATCTGTACCGCCAGCGCCGTATCCAGGACATCCGACGAGGTCATGCCGAGGTGGATGAATCGCGATTCGGGGCCGACATACTCCCCGACATTCGTCAGGAACGCGATGACGTCGTGTTTCACTTCGTGCTCGATCTCGAGTATCCGGGGAATGTTGAAGTTCCCCTTCTCACGGATAATCGCGACCGCTTCCTTCGGTAACTTGCCGAGTTCCGCCTGCGCTTCGCATGCCAGCGTTTCAATTTCCAGCCAGATGCGGAATTTATTTTCGTCTTCCCAGATTTTTCCCATTGCCGGGCGGGTATAACGCTCTATCATTTTCGTCCTTTCGTCGTCGATTCCAGCTTCAGCGAGATGTCGATCGTTTTACGGTCGCGGTACACCTTAAACTTCAGAACATCGCCCGGATTGGATTCTACCATCACCGCAAGAATGTCCTTATCGGAATTTACTTTCTCGCCGTTCACTTCAAGGACGACGTCGCCGATTTTTAATCCCGCAGCCACCGCCGGCCCGCCCTGGGCGATGTCACTGACAATAAC
>RPQN01000019.1 GCA_003819715.1 Ignavibacteriota bacterium
CACTATTATATAAGTCTTACAGGAACGAATTCTTTGAAAGAAACGCAAGAAGGGCTCTCTCTCCTCGGAAAATCCATTGATGCTACAATAACCGCCCAAGGGAAACCGGCTCTCGTGATATCGTTCGAACGTGCGGATATCAGCAAAATGGTATATCTCAAAGGAAATCTTGCGTTGATGAATGCCAGCAGAATGAATTTTGGAGAAGAGTTCAAAATCGAAGACGGAATTCGATATGAACAGGGCACGGGAACCATGTTCATCTTCCGGTATGCCCATGAACAGGAATGCCAAAATAATTATTCCGTCTGTATTCGAAACCTGAACAATAACCCGACGTGCAGGCATCAACGTCTAAAGAATTTCATCGTACTTGTGTTTTCGAATAATTCATCTGAGAGAGACCGCACCACGAAGAAAATTGCTGCGGTGCTCCAAGATCAATTCTAAATGCGTGTTTTTCGGAACAATAACGAAATCTATTTATAACGCGTTCAACATTCTGTCGGGCGAGATTTGAAAATTATCCTGACGCGCGTCTCTTCCCGAATCGATTACTTCACCAGCTCTCGAAATTTCGCCTCCGGTTTCAACACGTTTAAATCGCCGTCGGCCGATGCCTGTTGTTTTAACTTCGGATTGAGCATGAGCGCTTTTTCCAGTGCCTCCAGCGCCCCGGAAATTTTACCCGCTGCCGTACGAATGACGGTAAGGTCGTACAATACCTCCGGATTTTCCGGCGCCAGGAGCGCAGTCCTCTCCATGCATGGTAATGCCCTCTCGAATTGTTTATGGGTGAAGAACGTCCATGCTTCATTCCAGGAATAATTCATTTGCGCATAATTCAATAACCGGCCAAGTTCCCTGAACGGATCCGGATGATCATCCACACGGATATCGATCGCTTTATCGTTGAATCCGCCGTAGCCGGCATTTTTCTTCACCACGATTAACGCTGCCGACTGTCTTCCGCGCGAATCCCCGCCCTGCTGGTCCCCGGCACATAACGCCGCATACAACCGGTCGGCCAGCGTCCCTTTCGTCTTCAAAAAGACCGATTCCATTGCCGCCACCACTGGTTCACCGGTCAGGATATTTCCCTGGACGGCATATGTCCTGCCGGACCTTCCGCCTGCCCACGAAAGACATTCTTTCCCCGTAAAGGTTGTCGAGTTCCCGTCCGCCGCGACAATCCCGAATTGTCTTTTCTGGAATTCTGAATCGGATTGCATAAATATCTCTTTTACCTGTTCGGGAGTTTTTCCACTGCCGAGCAGATCAAGTCCCCGCCAGCCATACGATGTATTCGCAAACGATTGAGTCGCGATCGCACCGATATCGGCTCGTGCCCATGGGACAACAGTACCGACCGCAAAGAATCGGGACGCGACGGCAACTCCCGCTTCGCCGGCGAGAGTATCACATCCGACAATCGAAAATGTTGAAACGAGGTTGTGATCCAAGCTCTGATATTGCTGTGAAAAACTTTCAGCAGCGCATACTGTCAGGAAAAGAAACAGAACACCAAACGAACGCGGTGAGAGTATTGTTGCATTCATCAAAACCATCCTTTCCGTTTATATATTTTTGCGGATGATGCGCTCTTCGGATTTTCGTTTCCGGTCATGTTCCTGCAGGGCAATTTCCTGAATGACACTTCCCTGAGGAAAGTACTCTTCACTCTTCAGGAGAGGGTGACGCGCTCCATCTTGTTGATATCATCCAGATGAAGGACGACGGCGCCGTTCGCATCAATGGAGAACGCCGGAATGAATTTTGCACCCCAGATGATCTCATCAAACGTGTACGAATACCGGACGTGGACCGTTTGTCCGAAGGATTCGTCAAATCCCTTGACGAGGATCAGTATCTCGGCATGGACTTTTGCGAGATCTTCGAGTGATTTTTCGTAGAGCGGACTTGTTTTATCAATAGGATGAACGATGGTCCATGGGAGAGGGAAAAAATAAACCGAAGGGCGCTCCAGGGCGAGCTGGGTATACTTCCGGATGGGTGTTGCCCCGGATTTATCCACGACCATCAGGAGAACTTTCGCCTCCATTTCCAGAAGATTGACCTTTCGACGGTTGACGATCCGGAACTGGAAGCTGGTGCCCCCCTGATATGGAGCAATAATTGCATTCGAACTGAAGCTGATATTTGCCGAAGGTTTTGAAAATCGGCCGAAGAGCAATCCGGTCGCAAGCGCGAGGCTCATCAATCCGGTTATGGCTTCGACCGCTGCAATAATATTGACGCCAAGTCCTTTCGGTGCAATAGTTCCATATCCGACGGTGGTAAACGTATGAACGCTGAAAAAGAATGCACTGAGAAACTCCTGAACCGGCGTCGACAGGTCTGCACCCTGCAGGTGTTCTATGCCGGCGAGCAAATAGAGTCCTGCAAAGACCATATTCAACAAGAGATATGCGAGAAGAACGATGATATGGAACTGGATCCAGGGTATCGTAATCATGTATTGATAATAACTGTGATCCTTCAAACGTGATCCTCTGTGGTAAATGTTGAATCCTCCATCTTTATTGATGGCACGACGGAGTTCACCGTTGTACTTTTGCGTCTACCCGGGATCGAATGGCTGCTGATTCATAACATTCCTCTGATCATGTTCATAATTACGAGCGGGTCATGTACGAATATCTCTCGCGCTCTTATTCCGATAGAATGTAGCCAAACCTGAAGCGTTTTGCAATATTCTGTTTGCACCAATTTTGTTGTTTTATGGCCGAAGTCGGCCCGCCTCGATTCTTGACCGGGGAAAAATGTTGCCGTTCATTGCCGGACTGCATCGAGAGCGCAAATCAATCGGACATATGGTACAAATGAAATCCCGGCATCTTTCCAGACACCGGGATTAGCTTTCCTTCATGAACTTTATAGCTCATTGGCTCATAGGCTCAACGGCTCAACTGCTCATATGCTCAACCGCTCCTTCTTTACTTCATCAGCACGAGTTTCTTCACCGCAATAAATGGTCCTGATTGAATGCGGTAAAAATAGATGCCGCTTGCCAGCCGGGATGCATCAAACTTCACCTTGTAGCTTCCGGCTTCCGTTGTTCCATTCATGAGTGTTGCAACCTCGCGGCCGACACCATCATACACTCGCAGGGTTGTTTGTTCTTTCGCCCCCGCCGGTATATCAAATTGAATGGTGGTTGCGGGATTGAATGGATTCGGGAAATTCTGACCCAAGCGGTACGTGACCGGTACATCGGCTGAATTCTTTTCGACTCCCGTACCAAGCGGGATACTGAAAACTGCATCGCTTGAATCTTTCACCGTTGAATTTTCCAGCGAAGTGATCCGGACCCTGCAATTTGTTGAGACGGTATTCGGCACCGTCCAGCTGTAACTTCCGCTTGAAGCAGCGGTCGAACCAACGACAGAACTCCAGCTCGTTCCGTTGTTCGTGGTATACTCGATCTTGATATTAGTGACCTGGGAGGACTGCCATGTAATCTGATTTATTGAACCGGTCGGCCATTGTTCTCCGCCGTTGGGCTGTGTGAGCGATATGGTTGGCAGCGGGATAATCTGGAACACATTATCACTCACATCAACGAAAGTCGCGTCGCTCGCATCACTGATCCGGACCTTGCAATTATTTGAAATCGTGTTCGGCACCGTCCAGTTGTAGCTTCCGCTCGATGCCGGCGTGGTGCTGACGACAGGATTCCAGCTTGTCCCATTATCTGTGGAGTACTCGATTTTAATATTCGTAATCTGGGTGGTCTGCCACGTAATTTGTTTTGAAGAGCCCACCTGCCATGCTTCTCCGCCGTTGGGCTGAGTAAGCGATATGGTTGGCAGCGGTGTAATCCGGAAGACGGCGTCGCTTGCGTCAGAGACCACCTGCCCCGCCAGCGATGTAATCCGGACCTTGCAATTGGTAGAGGCCGCGTTCGGTATGGTCCAGCTGTATGTCCCGCTCGATGCCGCTGTAGATGCGGCGATGACATTCCAGCTCACCTCATTATCTGTCGTATACTCGATCTTGATGGTACTGACCTGGGCCGCCAGCCATGTAATTTGTTTGACCGAGCCGACCTGCCATGATTCGCCTCCGTTTGGCGAAGTGAGCTGCAGTGAGGATGCCGGTGTTATGGTGATGACCGCATTCGTGCTGTCTGCCAGTTGTCCGTCCGAGACGCGAAATTTTACCGTGTACGTTCCTGCGGTCCCAAGTCCCGGAACCCAGAGGAATGTGCGCGTTGCCGGGTCGAACGTGGCTCCGGCCGGCGTCCCGGAAGCGGTATAAGAGAGGACATCTCCCGAGTTCGGATCTGTTGCGCTCACGACTATCCTGACGGTATCCTGTTCCTGTTTCGTTATTGCCGAAATCGCACTGATCGTCGGTTTCTGGTTTTGAACCTGAACAAACGCAATCTTCCCATTGGTATACGTAATGCCGTTGATCACTGTACCCACACCGTCCGTCACTTCACAAAGAGACGGCGTGAACGCCAACGCGCTCGAGCCGGTCAAATATGTAAAATTCAGATCGAGGAGTTTCCCTGTGAGAGTCAACGGTGTGCTTCCCGTTGCATCATACCATATCAAGGTGATAACGCCATTCGCTGCATTACGTGTGAAATTTACGCCCGCGGGCGAATTGCTCGTGCTTACAAAGGTTGCGACCGCCGGGTCATACGTAATCTTTAACGTAATCGATCCAACACTGGAAAAATTTGCTGCCGTGACCGGCACAGCAACCGCTGCACCTGGAGCGGGGGCCGCGACCGAATCAATCGTGATTCTCACCCCCTGGCTCATCGCAAGACAGGTGACGCCCAATATCAGGATACCGAGAGTAAGTAATATATTTTTCATATAACAACCCCTTCCTTTAAGAATGAATGCAGATTTATGATTTTAGGTTTACAAAACAAATCAAACGAAAACGAAAATCTCATTTTAAGTGCGATCTCAATTGCCCGCATGACAACTGATCAATGGTAATTTTATTTATTAACCTTCGCTGTGACAGAGAACAACTCTTACGAATGAAGAATGGAGAATGAAGAATTATGAATGAAGAAAATAAAACAATTCAATCACGCTCTGCAGGAATCAATCACAACGGGCAATAATATGAGGCGGTATTTGTTGGACCTGGTCTTATTATTCAAGATTGAATTATTTTATCGGATCACCGTTCCGTATGACCGAAACGGTGACTGCTGTCACAACGATGGGCTGTCTTGGAGAGGGACGGAGTGCATCGAACATTCGGAAAATTTGTTCTCGAACGGGAGTCGGAAAGAGAAATGACGCATGTATGTTTCCAACCGGTACACGGAAGCGCAGGGCAAGCGGGGACGGTACATTGAGGATAGAGCGGTGTTTTACCATAATATTTCTCTGCCGGGATTCCATCAGCACTTGACATTTGCCCTTATAATTATTACTCTTCACCAACTTTTTAGATATTCAGAAGAGAGATATGTATGAATAAACAAATCAGGAAACGACTGGTCAGGTTCTATAATGTATTTGATGCTGACGGTGACGGCTACATTACGCAGGTGGATGCGGAACGATCGCTTGGCAACCTTGCCGCATTGCGGGGTTATAAAAAAGGGTCTCCCGACTATGAGTCTTTCCGGGCGGCCTATTTAATATATTGGAACGATCTCCTGGAAGCCACGGACTTGGACCAGAACTCAGAGATCACGGAGGAAGAATGGCTGCAGTATCATGAAGAGTTATTAACCAATAAGTCCAAGGCGATGCAGACCATCCTGCCTTCGGTTTTTGCCCTGTTCGACGTCATGGACGCAGACGGGAATGGATCCATCAGCATGACTGAGTACAGGAATTTCATGCATGCGTTCGGCGTACCCGATAAATGGATTGGTGACGAGGTATTCCAGAAGCTCGATATAAACAAGGACGGGTCGATTTCCAAAAAGGAAATGGGCGAGGTGGTAGACCAGATGTATTTTAATCCGGATCCGTCCTGTCCCGGTAACTATCTGTTCGGGATACTCTAGGAACGTCCCCTCTCAAGGTCTCGTATCCAGCGCTTCGCGAAGTTTGCGAAGGACTTCATCGGGACTATACGGCTTCTGAATAAAGCCTTTGGCGCCAAATTTCAGGAGTTCTGATTTTAAATCCGGTTCAAAGAACCCGCTCGCAAAAAGAACCTGGACATTCGGAGTAATTTGCTTGAGATTCTTAAATAAATCCATCCCGGTCATCCCGGGCAATCCCATATCCGTCAAGACGATATCAATCTCATGAGTGTAACGGCCGTACATGTTGAACGCCTCATTGCCGTCCTGTGCCGTCATCACCCTGTACCCTTTTGATTCAAGCAAGAGACGCACCATTTCTAACAGTGATTCTTCATCCTCCACCAGCAGGACCATTTCTGTTCCGCCGACACTCTCGGCGGCGGCCTCGATGGGTACGCTGATGATTTTTTCACTCGCCAGCGGTACAGGGAAATAAAGCTGGAATGTCGAACCGTGCCCGAGTGTGCTTTCGACATCGATAAATCCATGATGCGATTGAATGACTCCATAGACCACCGCAAGGCCAAGTCCGGTACCTTTTCCCTGTTCCTTGGTTGTAAAGAACGGATCGAATATCTGACGGCGGGTCGCATCGGTCATTCCTTCGCCGGTGTCGGCAACATTGAGACAGACATAGAAATCCTGATCGGCGGAAGGAAATTTTTCCTGGACCCGGGCCTTCGTGAGTTTTTCCACTTTAATGGTAATCGCACCGCCGTTCGGCATTGCATCACGGGCATTCACAAACAGGTTCAGCAGGGATTGATGGATTTGCATGCGGTCGGCATGGATCACCGGTAAATCCCTCTCCACCTCCTTGTGGAAGGTGATCACTCTGGGGAACGTCTGGCTGAGCATCGAGATAATTTCATTGAGGAGATCATTCAAATTCATGGGTGCCAGGATAATATCCGTTTTTCGCGCAAAGGTTAATATCTGGCGGACGAGCGCGGCACCGCGGTTTACGGCCTGAGTAATAATGCGGCTGTACTCCGATATTTTTTTATTATTCCCTGCAGACCGTTCCAGCATTGACGCATATCCCAGAACGATCCCCAGGATATTGTTAAAGTCATGGGCGATTCCTGCCGCGAGTGTGCCAATACTCTGGTTCTTCTGCGCCTGCAATAACTGGCCCTGGAGTTTCTTTTGTTCCGAGATATCGGTCGCAACACCCACCAGAGCAATCGGCTGGCCCTTATCATCCAGTACCACAGAAGTGGAAAGCAGGATAGGGAATTCAGTGCCGTTCTTTTTTCTGCCGACGAGCTCCCCCTGCCACGCCCCGAGGACGGTGCTGGCGAATATTTTCTCCATGGGTATTCCCGAGCCCGGATTGATCGCCTCCAGCGATTTGCCGAAGATTTCAGGTTCGGAATAACCGAACGTATTTAAAAATGCCTTATTGGCATAGAGGATTGTTTTCTGCAGATCCGTAATACAAACACATTCATTGATGCTTTTGACGGTGTGGCTGAAAAGATTCAAACGCTCCTCGGCATGTTTACGCTCGGTAATATCAATGGTATACCCTGCAAGAAAGCGCGGACGGCCGTCAATAAGAATGGGGAATTTTATCGTCGTATAATATTTCCCGTTCAGCTCCTCTTCCACCACTACGGGTTTTTTCTCGCGTAATATCTTTTTATCGTCTATAATCATCGATTTGGCAAGTTCGGAAGGGAAGAGTTCATCCATGGTTTTACCGATGAGCTCTTCTAACGGCCGACCGAGCATCTGTTCATAATTTTTACTCAGTCTGATCGCCCTTATGTTTTCATCTTTAAAGAAGACATAAATGGGGCTGTTCTCCATAAAGTGTCTGAAGATTTCTTCGCCTTCCTTTAACGCCTCTTCAATTCGTTTGCGTTCGGTAATATCATTAATGGTGGTTATAAAAAACTGCGGGTTGCCTTCCGTGTCCCGCTGAAGGAAGATCGACGTGTCGGTCCAGACAAGAGTTCCGTTTTTATGAACGAACCTATTTTCATATCTTGCCTCATTGATCTTGTGGTCGAGGAATGCTTGAAATATCTCGGTGGATTGCCGGACATCTTCGGAGAATGTCACGTCCATCCATGTACGCTCCCTCAATTCCTCGTCCGAATATCCCAGCATCTCCCGGAAGGCCTTGTTGACACGGAGGGAACCGTCAATTCCGGTTATGGATTTTCCCACCGGTGAATTTTGAAACAGGTTGCGGAAGTTTGCTTCGCTGGCGAGGAGGTTCTCACGAGCCGTATGCTCCTCGGTCTGATCATGGAAGACAAGAACTGCACCGGTGATTTCCCCGTCTTCGTTTTTAATCGGAGCGCCGCTGTTGCCGATTGGAATGGTCCTTCCATTCCTTGAAACCAGGAGGGGATGGGCGGTCAGTGTATAAAATACGCCTTCGTGCAATATTTTTTCTACCGGGTTTTCGACGTTCAACCGCGAATCTTCATCGATGATCGTGAATACTTCTGTAAACTTTTTGCCGATCGCTTCCTGCTCACTCCATCCTGTGAGCTGCTCTGCAACCGGGTTCATATTCCTGATTGCACCTTCAATATCGGTCGTGATCACCGCATCGCCAATACTGTAGAGCGTGGTCTGATATAATAATTTTTCATGTTTGATCTTGTCGAGATAGCCTTTATTCTCTTCCTGGTCCAGCAGGACCTTACCAATGAGCAGCGTGATGAGGGGGAAAAAGAACATAACGGTCGCCGTAATGACGGTGTACGCCTGCCGGATCGATGCGGCCGGCAGTGTCAACATTAACGCCATCATGACCGCACTGACTAAAAATCCAAACGCATATAAATCCGACCTGGTCGATTTAAATTTGCCCTGCGCTTTTTTACCGTAAAATATAAGTCCGATCAAAAAAGAAGCGGTCACGACCAGACAGCCGGTTAAAGCGCCTCCGCCTCCCAGGTAAATCCTGAAGGCCGCAGCCATGACGGATGAAATAATTCCCGAGAGAGGACCAATGAACAGCGTACATAAACTTATGACAATGGATCGCCCGTCAAATATGATCCCCTTCACAAAATGAAAAGGATACAGCATTCCGATGATGGCAACCGCCCCAAACAGCACCCCCTGTAATATTTTTCCCGATGCCGACTTTCTGTCATGGCGCGAATCAATGAATCCGGAGAGCACGCTCAATGCCGCCAGAACCGACAGATTATAGATCAGATCAACGATTATCATAATTCATGTCTAACAACATAATGGAAAAAGTAATTTCAAGAATATTCGGATAACGGGATATGTTCCCGTCACACATTTTAGAGACGCGCATATCGCATAACTTGAACAAGGTAGGAATTTCATACTCATTCTGCAATGACGCCGGATGACACTTCAACAAAAACAGGCGTGCAACGATACGTTCAGAAGGACCAGCCACATCCAACACCCATGAAAATTTCTTTGATACTGGCAGTCATGCACCTTCTCATAAATCTCTCCATTTCAAAATTGCCGCGAGGGACGATTTTCTCCTCAGAATCATAGGAAAAACGGCGAACCCGGTTGAATGAACGATTTGGAACAAATCTACGGCCACGCTTGTTCAACTATCGCTTCTCTTTATTCTTTGAGGCTGAACGAATGGTTTCAGAGAATAGTGCTATTGACCATGGAAACGCTTCATTGACGAGGGACATCATGATGAGAAAACTTATTATGTGGAATCTGGTGACACTGGACGGCTTTTTTGAAGGGGGAAAAAGTGGGATTTAGAGTGGCACAATTATTTCTGGGGTGACGAATTGGAGCAATTGTCCCTTGAACAGTTAAAATCGATTGGTGTTCTTCTTTTTGGCCGCGTTACCTACGAAGGGATGGCCTCTTATTGGACGACGGAGGAAGAGGGGGAAATCGCAGAGTTCATGAACAGTCTGCCGAAAATTGTTTTTTCAAAATCGTTAACCGCGGCACCCTGGAACAATACCACACTGGTCAGGGAAAATGCCGCGGAATTCACGGCCGAACTGAAGAATCAGCCGGGCAAAGATCTGTATATTTTCGGCAGTGCCGACCTCTCTTCGACATTCTTTCATCATGGCTTGATTGACGAAGTCCGGCTCTGCCTCACCCCGCTGATTCTTGGCGCTGGTACTCCCTTATTTAAACCAAACTCTGAACGACAAAGGATGAAACTGTTAGAAGCCAGACCGATGAAATCCGGTTGTGTCATTCTTCGATATTCGGCAAACGGTTGATGACAGGAACCTTTAAGAAATATGTTCTCTTGTCCTTCTTCCTGGCTGGAATCAGTATTGTTCTACATTCATGCATCCCGCGGCTGGAATCGGCGTATGATGTGAGCGATCTCAAAATTGAAAAGAAGCTCAATGGCACTCTCATCTGGTTCAAAGCACAGAAGCGGATCGACGGAACGGAAGCTTTTGTCAGTCAATCCAACTGGCTCATCATTACCATACCCCATGCCAGTATTGATCTCAATAAAATAAATTCGGTGCAGCCATCGGGCATCATCGGTAAAATTGAAACGGAGCGGTTCGAATCCTCGGTGCAAATTTCAATGAAGCTCACGGATAAAGTAGGAAAAGTCGAGGTGGTCCGGCACCCGCAGACAAATGATATTTATGTAAACGTGCTGACACCTCAAGAGAATAGATAGTATATCCGTCCTCCCGATTCCCTCTCCGGATATTTGAAGAACTTCGTTGCGATGGACCGGTTGTGATTGATTGAACAATCGGTGGGATTCGTCTTACGATATACCGTGTGAAGAATGAGTCCGCCTCCAACGATGGAGATATCTTCACTCCTCCATGCCGGTCATTTTGATAAGTCGGAGTTGATCCAGCAAGGCTTCGTTGATATCGACATTCATATTCGTATTAAAAGGAAACAACTCGAGAACTAATTCATTTTCTCCAGCGTCGAGATGAACAACCAAGGCGTTGGTATATCCCCAATCACTCCAATTGCCGGTGCCTCGCTGTGGAAAAATGATCGCTCCCGCTCTTTTTTTATTCATGGTGAGCGTTCGGATTGCACATTTATTATCCGTGTTAATCGGTCCGTTTCCGTTTGCATACCGGGCATCAATTCTGTAGAGACCGCTCTGGTTCATAACAGTTTTAAACACCACTCGCTGATTGTCGTCATTCGACAGACGAATGTATCCCTTCTTCGTGAAACCTGTGTGCTCTGTTCGCAGCGGCAATTTTGTCGACGACGCATCGAGTACCAGAAGATCTTTTTTAGGAACCACGGAAAGCGGTTCACTGAGGAATGATTCAAATCCGTTCTCATCCACCGCCATAACCTGGTATTCGGCGAATGGACCATCCGCTGGAAGGTGGCAGGAAGTCCTCTGAACACGGGCTATTTCCCCGCCGTTTTTATAAACAGCATAGTTCTTCGCGCCGACGACTTTATTCCAGCGTAATATCCCTCCCTTTTTCCTGACCATAGGAGTTTCCGGGGCAACTCTATTCCTGTGAAGGTTGATTGAAGAATTCGCTGCGTTTTTATATCCTAGTACGATCGTGAATGTATGTTCACCTTTTATGCCGGCTGGAATAAATGCTTTTGCCTGTTGCAGAGTGTCCATGGTGACCGATGTTATAACATTCCCCGTTCCCAGGAGGTTTACTGTGAGAACTGCGTCCCGATATTTAAAGTTCTTCAGCGATTTATTTCCGCTGTACCCTTGCGGGATAAACGGTGAGAAGAGAATTCCGTCCTGCGTAAATGTCATTCCATAAAAGACCCGGTAGATCGTTGCCAGATTGCCTGCGACGCTCCAGAGCTGCCGGTCCGAATTAATTTGCGTTCCCGCATAATCGCCGGTCGATGCGACCATGTTCTCCTTATTCGTATTGAAGAGCGCCGCTGCCCGGTAAATCGATGCCAGCCCGGTTTCCACAGATCGTTCATTCCCCGCTCTTGCCGAAGCCCATGTCCAGAATGCTTCGACAAAAGGCCAGACGGCATTGTTATGATATGGAGGAATATTGGGGATCTGTGGATAGATGCACGGGATTCCGTAATCCATGACCGGTGTGCTGGCGATAATTCTCATTGCGCGATCCTCGCCGGCGACTTTAAAGAGGACCGACAGGGCTTCACCAAGAGCCTCTGATTTCGAGGAGACCGATTGATAGGTCCGCCCGTAGAGGAATTGTCCGTAATACCCTTTTTCTTCCAGCCATAATGATTTATTCATACCAGATTTAATTGTGCCGGCAATATTTTGAAATATTCCCGGATCATCCCCGCACAAGCCCGCCATTTCGGCAAGAATTTGATAGGCTCGATAATGAACTGCATTAGTCCCCAGTGCCTGCGACATATAAATATCTTTTGGATCCATCCAGCGCGGATAGGTTTGCTCGCGCCAATCCAGGAATGAGGATTCACCGAAGAGTAATCCCGTCGCTGGATTCACCGCATTGCGCTGATCATCTTCAACAGAATTTTTTATGACGGCGTAGGCATACCGCAGCCACTCTTCATCTCCGGTCACCACATACACTTCCCACGCCGCAAGAGTCCAGGTCATCCGGTCGGTCGAAACCGGCCAGGAGCCGCCTGTTCCCGTATCCTGAATGATGCGGTTATTTTTTACTTTTGCTTTCAGGCTGACTTTCGCGGCATCCGGATTGAGGATGGCGAGGGATAAAAGGATGCTGTAACTGATATCGCGTGTCCAGACGCCGTCCCATTTTGCGCCTGCCATAAAGGCGCCGTCCGTGCGTATATCCAGCAGCATCTCCTCGAGCGCTTTCGTATAGAGTGCATCGACGATCATCTGACCGGAATGATATTGCGGAAAACCAGAAACATCTCTGGTCAGAGTCCATTCCGATTCGATCGGCTCCATGTGTCCCTGCAGTGCAGCCTGCCCGCCTGTCTGGCTTTTATACGACGAATGAATTTTTACTGCGGAGATTGCAGCCGCGCGGTAATTCCCTTCGATCACTTCCGAAGCAGTGATCGTGAATGACGGCGATTGAAATAAAACCGGTTGTCCATACATCATGCTCAAACTCAAGAGCAGCGGCAACGCACTGTACCCATATCCGCTCATGGGAGTCACTTCTTTTTTAATTGAGGAATGAAAACAGCATATCCCAAGGGGGCCAGCGTGACATCCAGATTATTCTTTTTCATTTCTAAAATATTTTTGGAGAACAAATCCATCCACTGGCCGCTGCCGGTGTACGGAAGCTGCAGATTTGCCGTCACCGTTGAGGACCCGAAGTTAATAACCGTCAGGACCATATCATTGGGGGATTTTCGGAGGAATGTCAACACGGTGGAACTGTCGGAGTTATGAACGGGTACATAACTCCCGCTCTGCAAAGCCGGATGGTTACGGCGAGTCTGCGAGAGTTCTTCAAATAAATTCCTGAAATCATTCCCTTTCGTCCAGTCAATATCCACTTTTTCAAATAGACTGAGTTTCCTGTCGTTTCCGGCTTCTTCGCCGTTATATATCAGCGGGACGCCGGGGTATGTAAAGACGAGGACATTCGTCGCTTTTGCGCCTTGCGGAGTGAATTTTTCGACGGCAGGCCCGTCCCAGGCGTTTTTATCATGATTGGTATTAAACCGCAGGCGGAGCGCTCTATGAGGGAACTGATTCGATTCCGTTTTCAGGAGATCATGAAAAATAGTGGCCGGTGTCGAACCGCTGATCACTTTTTCAAGGACATCATACATGTTCCAGGCATAGGTCAGATCAAATGCCTTGCTATACTGTTCGGGAAGTGTTCCCTCCGAGAGCATCATCACCGGTTTGACGGCATCCAATTCTTTCCGTGCGGTCTCCCAAAAATTGGTCGGCACCAATTCAGCGACATCGCAGCGATAGCCGTCGATCCCAATATCGCGCACCCAGTATTTCATCATGGCGATCATAGAGTTCCGCAGCGCCGGTTGATCGTAATTCAAGTCGGCGACATCCGTCCAGTCTGGATTGGGCGGAATAATTTTCCCCGATGAATCATGCGTAAACCATTCCGGATGTTCCTTCACCATCGGATTATCCCAGGCCGTATGATTTGCAACAAGATCAATAATTATTTTAAGACCCTGTGTGTGAACGGACTTCACGAGCGACTTGAAATCGTCCAGCGTCCCGAATTCCGGATTTATTGCATAGTAATCCTGAATCGAATAAGGACTGCCCAGGGGTCCTTTTCGTTTTATTGCACCGACGGGATGTATCGGCATAAGCCAGACGACGGTCACTCCCAGTTTTTTAAGCTCAGGAATTCTGCTCTCCAGCGCTTTCAACGTTCCTTCTTTTGAAAATGAACGAAGATACACTTCATAGATCACTGCCTCTTTCACCCACGCCGCACTTTTTCTCGACGACCTCTCCGCATACTTCGTCCGAAGCAATCGGCTGATTTGATCTGTCGGAACGATGGTCACCGGTTTATAGATGCCCCCGGGCCCGCTGTTGTCGTTCACCCGGACAACAATTTCATTCCTTCCTTCCTTCACCGCATGGTCAATCGGCAGGCTGAACGGATCGCTGTATCCGGTATGTGATCCGACTTTGATCCCATTCACCCAGACTTCTGCATCGTCATCGACGCCTCCAAAAAAGATGGAAAGCGGCAGGTCGACACTCTTCACCTCGGCGGTCCGGAAATACCATCCGGCACCGTCATAGGCTTCCAAATTATTATATCGGTCCCAGTATGCCGGCACATCGATGGGAAGCCACTGACTCCGGTCGAAACCGGATTTGTACCACTGTTCTTGTATCCCCTTGTTCCCGGGATCAACTTTAAACTTCCAGACCCCTTCCAGCGTCACCGGCTTCTTGATCATCGCGAATCCTCCTGTTCCTAGGACCATCACCAATACCAGCAGGCTGAACATTTTTGTTATCATCACCCGTTCCTTTTTATTTTACCTGTTTGGCGTTTCATCGACGTCGTTCACGCGAAGCACCAGGATTCCCGCAATAACCATGGACGCACCGCCGAGCAGAAGCGCATACATCGCATCTCCCCCGCAGACATTTTTTACGTACCAGCCCAGGATCGCGGCAGCAGTAATCTGCGGAATAACAATAAAGAAATTAAAAATTCCCATATAGACGCCCATCTTTTGGGCAGGCAGCGAACCGGCAAGAATCGCATAGGGCATCGCAAGAATGGAAGCCCACGCAAGTCCGATCCCCAGTTCAGAGACCAGAAGATAATTTGGATCTTTGATGACGGCAAAAGAAAAGAGTGCCGCACCGCCGCAAACGAGGCTGATGAGATGAACGAACTTCCGGTTGGTTTTTTGCGCCAGCCAGACCAAAATAAAGGCCATCACTGCGGCAAAACCATTATATACCGCCATCAAGACGCCGACCCAGTCGGCTCCTTTATTATAGAGCTCGGAGGTCGGATCCGTCGCGCCATAAATATGATGCGTCACTGCAGGCGTCGTATAAATCCACATGGCAAACAGCGCAAACCATGAAAAGAATTGCACCAGCGCTAATTGTTTCATGGTTTTCGGCATATGGTAAAAATCATTGAAGACCACCACCAATCCACCGTGAGTCTGTTCCCGCCGGGTGAGGAATCCGACAATCAACTGAAGGAGTCCAAAGACAATGGAACCGACAAAGAGAACATAGAGGCCGTAATCGGTCTGATGAAGAGAGAAATGCAGTATCGCCGAACCGAGAAGTCCCGCGGCAAGCCATATCGTTCCAACGCCGAAAAATCTATTTGCAGAAACAAGGAGTCCTGTCCCGTCACCGGACCTGGAGTGCACATCCTTTTCCGCATCCGAGAATTTTGAGAGCTCTTCGGGTGAATATTCTTTCGTACTGAGGACGGTCCAGAGAACGGCGCCGAAGAACACCGCTCCGCCGAAATAGAAGGCATATTTGACCGAGAGAGGAATTTCTCCGGGAGGCGCGGTGTTCGCAATGCCGAACCAGTTGGTCATCATATAGGGCAAGGCCGAAGCGACGATCGCCCCGGTCCCGATGAAAAAACTCTGCATGGAAAACCCGATCGTCCGCTGTTCGGAAGGAAGCATATCGCCGACGAATGCACGGAAGGGTTCCATCGAAACATTAATCGATGCATCCATCATCCACAGCATCCCTGCTGCAATCCAGAGAACCGGTGAATTCGGCATCGCAAGCAGCGCCAAGGATGCGAGAATGGCTCCCGAGAGGAAATACGGCCGCCGCCGGCCCAGCCTTCCCCACGTTTTATCACTCATATGACCGATGATCGGCTGAATAATCAATCCGGTCACGGGCGCTGCTATCCAGAGAATGGGGATATCATCGATCTTTGCACCCAGCGTTTCAAATATCCTGCTCACATTTGCATTTTGAAGGGCGAATCCAAATTGGATGCCGAGGAATCCAAAACTCATGTTCCAGATTTGCCAGAAGTGCAGTCGGGGTTTCATCATAGTGATCCAGTTCGCTGTTTCCATTATTGAATTTTGTACGCCCGCCATCCAATCGCGGGAATGGATACATCTGCATGACCGCTCTTGACTGCGACGGATCCGCCGTCGACTATATCGATGAGTTTCCGGGGGCGGTACAGTTCCGGAATGACAAGATCAACCGGACGGGCATATTCACTCTTGTTCAAAACAACCAATATCCGTTCATGAAAATCCGAACGCACATATGCATAGATCGACGTATCTGCCAGCAGCGTGTAGAAATCTCCATACCGCAGAGCGGAAGATTGCCTGCGCATCCTGGCGATTTTTTTTGTCTCACCCAGCATGCGTTTCTCAAAGATGGAAAGCTGATCGCCAAAGCGCATCATCCGGCGGTTGTCCGGGTCGTCGGCTCCGGTCATCCCGAATTCTGATCCGTAATAGATCGCCGGCAATCCGGGAATGGTAAACATATAGGCGAGATACAGCTCCGCTTTTTGGTAACTCGATGGATGGTCGACCGTCGGCGGATCGTTCCATGCCATCTCGCGCGTATCGACGCCTTGATTCTTCACCTTCCCATCCGCATAGGCCATATACCGGACCTTATCATGGCTGTCCATAATATTGCCCATGAGATTATTGTACCCAAACGACGAAAATGATTTTTTTATATGAAAATCAACCGCGGAGAATGAACGGCCTGGTTCAAGAAATACCGGAATAGCAAAATAAGAAAGGTTGAAATTGAACTGCGCACTGAGCTGGCCGTTGTTCACGTACGATGCGATCAGGTCATAATCTCCGAATGTCTCGCCAATCTGATACACCTGTTTGTGCCGGGGAATCTCAATCTGTTCCCTCAACTTTCGGGTGAGTGTCCGCCAGAAGCGGTTCGGCACATGTTTCACTGCATCGTGTCGGAATCCGTCTGCCCCGGTTTCGTTCATCCACCAGATGGCATTATCGGAAACTGCGTCGAGAGCGGCTGTCGATTTTGTAAAATCGAATGACGGCATGTAGGGCTCAAACCAGGTCGTCAGGCGCTGTTCATCCCAGAGACGCAGGTTTTTACGCCCATCCGGCAAATCGAGCGTTCCAAACCAATCGGGATGTTTTTTATAAAAGGGGTGCTGAATGTGAACATGATGCGCGACAATATCCAGGAGGACTTTGAGATGATGCCGGTGTGCATGAGCAATCAATATTTTGAGGTCGTTCATCGTGCCGAATTTCTCTTCCACTTTCCTGTCGCTGATCGGCCAATAGCCGTGATATCCGCTGTACCACCGATGCGGAGGCGGATATTCCCGGTATGCATTATCCGGATTGTCATAGACCGGTGAAATCCACAGCGTATTGACTCCCAGAGAATCGAAATATCCGTCATCGATCTTATTCCTGATCCCCTTGAAATCTCCCCCCTGATAATTTGCCTGGGAAAATATCGAATCGTGGACTACCGGTTTATCATTCGATTTATCACCGTCGTTGAAACGGTCGATCATAATTGAATATATCATCCCGTCGTTCCAGGACGAAAAATCGGAAGTGTTTCCCGCAGGTTTCCCGTTGTGGAGAATAGCCTGCTGGATATTCGTTGTTTTGCCGCCTTGAGAGATCATCACCCGTAATACTTTTTCACCCTGAAGTTCATGGGTTCCCAGCCGTATTTCAATCCGTTGATCATGAACGGCAATTTCGGAGGAATTAATTTTCCGGTTGTTCAACAGAGCGATGATATTCTTTTGCAGCAGCGCCGGCCCTGGGCCTGTGGTTTCATAATAAAAGGAAAACGTCATTCCGTCGGCGGTTTCTGTCCGCTCCCCGAGATGGAGGAATACTTTTATCGAATCGGACTCTTTGATACGAAGGACTGAATTATAATCGTCAAATCCTGTCGGGGTTTTTTCCTGATTGCTTGAATCCAGAATTTCTTTTCCATCGACCAGAAATTTGTAAATATAACTGCCAGGCTCGAGCGGAAGAGAGAGTTCGTACACCCCGGTCCCATTCCTATCGGTCAATTGATCCTTCTCTTTATTCCAATTATTAAAACTTCCGGTCACAAACACTTTTGAACTCTTGCCCGAAGGTTTATAGAAAAACGTATGCAGCTGCTGTGTGGCCGTCATCCCCTGCACGATGACCGGAAAGGCATAGGCATGACCCTGGAGCGTAAACTCCGCCAGTGTTGCGCCGATAAAACCATGCTTCGGCTGAAAACTCACCATATGGTCTCTTGAGTTGTAAGAAATCTGCAGATTCTCGTTCACACCGAATTTCAGCCGGTAATCCTTCGCATAAAACATATCGCTGATCAGAATCGTGTCTGTTTTCCCGTAGGAGACACGCACCGGTTGAATGAGGTCCCGGATATCCTCGGCCTGGCTGGACGGCATCTGACACAGCATCATGGTCAGGATCGGTACGAATTGTTTTATGAATGACTTCATAGGATGATCCAATGATTTCTTAATAACCAATAGTCGAAAACCATGATTTTCTCATTACACTTCTCGAAGGGTTCGTTCAATGATCTGATGCTGCGCCGATTTTTCGTTTCTCCTTCACCAAAGTCCAGAAGAGCGCTGAAAGAGCGAGCGCGACGCCGCTGATGATAAACAGAGTATTCTTATCGGCCGCATTTTTTATGATCGTTCCCACCAGAAGACTCACGAGAAGCTGCGGCAAAACGACCGAGAGATTGAATATTCCCATAAAGAATCCAGTCCGGCTTTGATCGATCTTTTCCGTCATGATGGCGAACGGCAGGCTGACCACCGCAGCCCATCCGATGCCTGCAACCGACATCAGGATATAGAGCATCGTAGGAGTCGATCCCCAGAAGGCCATGCCGAAATAACTGATGGACATTATTGCCACGCATGTGAGATGCGTTCTCACACGGCCGATCTTTTCCACGACGGGCTCCAGAACGAACGCCGGCAGAATAAAACCGACCGTATTGAGAATGGCAAACGCGACGGAGATGATCTGTCCCGAATGCGCATTGATGACGCTTTGATCTGCGATGCCCTGAAAATACTTTTGCTGGATAAACGCGATGATATAGACAAACATGGTTTGAATGCCGATCCAGGAAAAACCATGCGCAAAATAAATGCGGAACAATTGCCCCCATTCGGTTGCAGTCGCAGGCTTTTTTTTCGTATCGGCTTCCGCCGCTGCCTGGTATTGTCTGCTCTCCGTGATGAAGAACATGGGAACAAAGGAGAACAGAAACACCAGCGCCACTCCGGCATAAATAAGAATATAATTTCCGAGTGTTGCTCCGATGAGATACGCCAGCACGCCGAAGAAACCGGAAATGGTCTGCATCCAGGTATACCCTTTCGTGCGCGGATTTCCCTCCGGAGTGACGTCAGCGATAATGGAACGCGTCGGATTGAAACTGATATTAATTGCAAGATCGAGGGTCAGCGCAACAACGATCGCAACCGCCAGCAAACTCCTGACGCCGAATTGAGCGGCGATGACATCGATATTGGGCAGCGCGATCAGCATTCCCGCAGCAAGATCACCCCCGATCAAGACGAACGGCCGGCGGCGTCCGCCCCAGAACCACACCTTGTCACTGATCAAACCGATGATGACCTGACCGAATATTCCGGCGAGCGGTCCCGCAGCCCAGACGAACCCGACTTCATCAATATTCAAATGGTATCTGGTTGTCAACAGCCAGCTTAAAGCAGAAATCTGGATGGAGAGGGCAAATCCCATTGCCGTCGCCGGCAGACTGAGCAATACGTAAAATGATTTTGTCAGATGTTCCTGTATGCGCCGCATATCTGCTCCCTTATGAGTTTATTTTACGCCGAATGTATCCAGAATGATCAACGGTTCGCCCGGTTTCACCGGACTCATGTAACTACGGTTATTGGCGGAGAACTCTTCACCCGGCACCCAGACTCCTTCGTCTCCGCTGTTGGTATATTTATATTCCACTTTATTATTCGGCGGCACCAGTAATTCGACGGACCAAATACCGTCGCCTTTGTTCCGGTCGCCATGAGTCCCATCGTCATACATGTTTATGAGGTTGGGCGTCCAATTCCCGAGCGCACTCTGGTTGCCGACAATGAATATCGACCGGGGGACCTGAATTTTTGCCGCATTCACCTGAAAGAGCACCGCGACCATATCTTTTTTACTTTGCGCCATCGTCCCCTGAGATTGATCATCGGCATTTGCCCGGCCGGAAATAAGAGGAAGAAATTCGCGCTGCGGCATTTCCGCTCCCGTTTCCAGTGCAAAGTGATAGACATTCTTCAACAACGTCACATAGGCGCGATCGAACGGTTTATCGCCTCCCGGTGCAGTCTGATCATTGCCGTACCACCAGAACCAATCGGACCCTTCAGCCGCATACATCGATTCCCAGGCTTTGTAGGCAAACCATGCCGAAGTTCCTTTTGGGGGAACCGGTGCCGAAGGATGAGGCGGCTGAATGCCGGAGTGCTCGAGGTCATTTCGCGCGGTGAGAAGATATTCCCATGCCTGATTCTCTTCGCTCTCTCCTATCCACGTATCAAAATTTGCATTGATCCAGGAACCCGGCCAGAGCCGCTGCAGTTTTTGCATCGAGACGGCGGGATGCGCGGGGATATGCCTCTCAGGATTCCCATCAATGAATTCAGTCGGTGTCACGGTTTTGATCTGGCCGGATGCTTCCAGGTCGGTCAGTTTTCGATACATGGCATTGAGAAATTCTTTCCCGTCCGTATCGTACCGGTAGGACTCCCACGCATTCTCGCCGTCCAGAATGACGGTGAGCAATCGATCCGCTGAACTCCCGGGATCCGCATAGTTCAATACGCTCTTGATGAAATCATTGGCGGCGTCTTCGCCTTTAAAGGTCTGATAGGTAAACCCAATCTTGTCCGAAATTTCCGTATCCCGAAAGACGACGGCGATCGTTGCAGAGGTTTTGGTCTCGTCCAGAACGGCGTATGGAAAATATTTCGGCTGGTTCAGCGGAGTTGACCGGGCGAGGACCTTCTCGTCCGTCGCGATCCATTGAATGCCATGGTTCTTCAGGAGCGGCAGAATGTCATTTGCCACCGAACCTTCAGCGGGCCACATCCCTGAAGGTCTGACGCCAAATTGCTTTGTGTAGTAATCGACGGCTTTCGCAATTTGCGCATCCGCGTCCTGCGGATAATGAAACCGGCGCGGAGCCGGATCGTTCGGCTGGCATATCTTTTCCAGATCGCTGTCATAAATCAATGGAAGGATCGGATGGTAAAATGGAGTGGTGATAATTTCGATCTGTCCTTGATGCGTGTCGCGATGGTACATCAGCTGTTTATGAACTGGGATGACCGCAGAGAGCACGTTGTATGTCTCAGCAATGAGACGGTTGCAATCTTCTTCGCTGATTTTTTTCCTGAGCGTATATGTCCCGTCATTGTTCCGTACGATCAGATCCCGCAAATCCACCGTCAAGCCATTCGCAAGAACGACTCGTTGCACGAGAAAATCGGGATCAAAATAAGCAAGAAAGAACCAGAATTTTATCTCGCGCCGTTCCTGTGCGGACAACACCTGTGAACCGCCTGCGATATATTTGTCCTTGAGCGCTTTGTATTGCGGGAAGCGGTCGATCATGACACTGCTGATCGCCAGTGCATTCCAGGGATTTCGGAGCAGGTATGCGAGATCATCCCCGGTAAATTCCTCGGCCGGCTTCAGGGCTAAATCGATCCATGGGTCCGTTTTGCCGGCCCAGGCATTTAAAAATCTTTTTGCATCGACTCTCTTCTTCTTCACATCGACGAACGGCTTCAACCGTTGAACATAATACTCATCAAGCTGATATAACAGGGATGAAGTAAGGTTGACCGTGCAGTGGATTTTCGGATATTTTCCGATAAGGGCTGCCATATCGTAATAATCCTTCGTCCCATGCGTTCTCACCCACGGTCCCTGCAGCTGGTCCTTTGCCGGATCGAGATACAAGGGCTGATGCTGGTGCCAGATAATATTGAGATACAAGGGCTTCTTCGGCGGATCCGCTTGCGGCCAGAGCAGTGCCGGAAATACGAGAATCAACGAAAGATATTTGAATGTCATGAGAATCGCCCGCCTCTCTTATTTCATCAATACAATTTTCATGGGTTCCGATGCGCTTCCGGTTTCGAGACGGACGAAGTATACTCCTGAACTTGCCTGCACTCCGGCGTCTGTTTTCCCATTCCACATCACCTGATGAACTCCGGCAGAATAAAGAGTATTTGTCAGTTCAGCAATTTCTTTTCCCAGGACATTATAGACGAATATTTTTACACGACTCTGCTCCGGGAGATCAAATTGGATCACCGTTTGGGGGTTAAACGGATTTGGATAATTCTGATACAATTGAAGTTTCCCCGGTGCAATATCAGACCTCCCTCGTTCCATACCGCTCGGAATTTGAAGCCGCTTTGCGCTGTCCGCCAGGATGCATATCGCAGATCCATATGACGGCAGCGAGAGATTCAGAATCGCGGCGCCGTTGGAAAAATGAATCGGGGTGGTGGTATTATTATATAAATCGCTGACGATATAATTGCCGCCGTCATTGACCCATCCGCCAAGATCGGCAACGGAAATCGTGATGGATACCGTGGACGGAGTGGAACCGAAATTTACTGCGACAATGCCATCTTCATAGGCCGTCGGACGTGTATAGGCATAGACCAGTCCATCGGTGCTCCTAAGGCGTCTCATCGAATGTGTCGAGAATGCTTTATATTGTCCCCGAATTTGTGCGAGCTTCTGGTAATGCGGCGTAAGGAGTGATTTCCCGGAAAAGCTCCAATCGATCGTACCGCGCCGCCGGCTGTCGAAATTATTATCCCCGTATCCTTTCCCGACCTCCTGTCCGTTCCATATCATCGGGAGTCCCGGAACCGTGAAGATAGTACTGGCCATCGGCATGGTTTTCATAAACGTAGTCGCTGCATCCAGTGATCCGCCGGATGAATAAAAATAAGCAATACGATCTTCGTCCTGCGACTCCATGAAACGCATGTATTCGGAATTCGGCCCCGGATAAAATCCGCCGTTGGTGATATCTCCGTCCAGACTGTTCACTGCAGACGTGTTGAATTCAAATCCGCGGACCTGATTAAAATATAATTTAAAATCATAAGCAGCATCGACCCCGCCGTTCACTCCTCCGCTGGTGTTGTCCGCGTAGATAACCTCTGTCCCCGATCCTGTTCCGTCATCTTCTGCCAGCAGCAGGATATCCGGTTTGATATGCTTCAATGCATCGCGAACCGGCTTCCCCATAACTTGTTCACCATATCGCCGGTGCGGCCCCCAATAGACATCGAACCGGTAGCCGTCCAGGCCGAATTCTTTAATCCAATATTTGTAAACGTTGATCATTTCCTGCCGTGCATCGATATCCGTCCAGTTATAATTCAACAACTGGTCGCTGAAGCCGCTGTAATAATTGAATCCATCGGCGTCCAGTGACTGACCGAGTCCGTTATCGTTGTGCGGAATAATCGTGTGCTGGTACCAATTCCAGTACGGAGATTTTTGTTTATTCGCATGGGCATCGACAGACCAGGGATGAAAACGGCTTGTATGATTTGGTGTGACATCCAGAATCACTTTGAGACCAAGCGCATGAGCCTGAGTGATAAAATTTTTAAAGTCCTGATTCGTCCCGTATTCCGGCGCAACGTTGTAAAAATCGACAATATTATATCCCGGCCCGCTCTGCTGATTAATGGGAGATGCGTTTTTCATGACCGGCATCATCCAGACAATGTTAAAGCCAAGGTCCTTTATGTATGGCAGCCTCAGGGCAGCCGCATTTAATGTACCGGTGCTCGAAACCGCCTTGGGAAACAGAAAATAAATCCGCCCCTTTTTGACCCAATCAGGATTGCTCGCAATGGTCGGATTGGTGATTGAACCGCCATCATGAACAACGAAAGAGGAACGCGTTGTATCTCCATGTCCGTCCGGATCTGTGACGATCAATCCAAAATAATATTCCCCGGGAACAGGAGGTTTTACGATCGATACCTGAACTGCTGTCTGGCCGTTCAGACCAAGAGGCTGTAAAGGATCGTCAAGCCATCGAAAATTTGAAAGCGCTTGCGAGTCGGGATCTGTGCTCGCAGATGCATCCAGGAGAACAGAGCCGCCCGAAGACGTTGCAGTCACCGCCGCCCATGGTGTATGGTTCACGAGACGCGTCACAAGAACACTGTCCCGGCCGAGCAGAGTAGATACCACAATCCAATTTTGCCCCTCTTGAATTGCCGTGGTATCGATGAAAGATCCATTGAGTACAGACGCTGTCTTTCCTCTCCCATTTACGGACAACGTGACTGAAGAAACCAAGCTGTCTAAGCCCGATCCATCCGGTTTCAGTACAATGCCTGCGGTGATGTATGCCGGCTTCCAGGTTGTAAATGCCGGTGTTTGAATTTGAACCGGGCGTGCCCGCACTTCAAAACGGACAGAATCCGTTCTGGCCGTTGAGCCGTCTGAAACGCTTACTGTAAATGTATGGGTGCCGTCGGCAAGCCCCGCAGGTTTATATGTAAAAATTCCTGATGCGGTGTTATAATAGAGAGAAGGATTCGCGATCACCGTTCCATCGACCGATGCCGTGAGCGTGGCGGCAGGATTTCCCGTTGGTTGGAAGATTCCTGCAGAGAGCGATGGGGCATTGGTCCGGCAAACAAATTTGGATCCACTTGCGATGGCCTCGACGGTATAGGGATATGCGCAAAACTGAAACAACACCAGGCTGTTTACCTCCAGCACTGAATTCTGAATTCCGTTGCTCTCGGTGAGAACCGACCGGTTCAGGGGATCAATGATCCAGCTCCAATCGGTCGGCGTTACACTCCGCTGCCGATAAATTTTATATTGATAACTCCCGAATGGAAGAGAAATCGTTTTCATCCAACAGCCTGACGCAGCCTCAAGGCTGTCCGCCTGTGAAACGTCTCCGGCAGCAATCGTACCGCCTGTATTTGATCCCCAATTGTTAAACGTCCCGGGAAAATTTACCCGGGGATAGTTTGCATCCGAGAAATAGCGGAATGTGATTCGCACGGCCGGCTGAGCATACAAATTCGTAAGGCAGAACAGCGAAAGAATGACCGCAGGGATGAGAGCAGAGTTCAACAAAGATTTATGCATGATTCACATTACGGCAATGGAACCGTCTCCGGGTTTTCAATATTGATCCAATCAAACTGCCGCGGTACAACCGGTGTCGCAAACATTCTTCCGCCGAAACCAAGAATCCGGAATGTCACCATGGGAAGCGGGGTGAGTTTGATCCGGTCGAGGCGCTCCTGAAAAATAGAAAAGCCCATCTGCCGTCCGAGTTTGGCAATAAACATATTCAGGACACCCCTTTGTTTCAGCTTCAGAACCTCGTCTTTCGCTGCGTTGAATCGTGAAGCAAATCCGGTATCGCTTGCCTCAAAAGGATTTTTTTTATCAACAAGCTCGAACATCATGGGTTCATGGTGAAGGGTGATCGGACCATATCGTTCGCCTATCTTCATGTTCCAGGCAATGGTCCCGACCGGCTGACGGCTGAAGATCGGAAAATATTCCGTCAGTCCTCCCGTAACTTTTGCACGCGGATCGTTCGACCATTTTGCGATCGTCTCCTCAAACGATTTCTTTTGATCCAGATCGCTGATGGCACCGCTCATGTCCGATACCGTCGCTGTTCGCAGTTCGCGGATCCTGACCATCGGCACTGCCAGAGTCGAATCCCCTTGCTTCATGAACGACCAGATCTCCGCATCGGAACACGTGATGGTATTCCTCATGTCCTGTTTCAACTGCTCTGCCAGAAAATGCTGGGACCACATTTCTATCTTCCGGCTCACCGCCGGCACCTGATCGAGCTGCCGGTCGATAGCGGTTTGAGACAGGAGCTCCTGCTGAGTCCATATCTTCAATTGGGCATTCAATTTTGCAAATATCCGACGCGGTTCACGATCGGTTATTTGAAACCCTGATGATGCCAGCCGATCCAGGACATTCTCCAGTGACCACGATTCTTTCCCTGCGACCGCCAATGGTTCATGCAGAGATTGTTCACAGATGCGCCGAACCCGGCGTTCAATATCCGGAGTAATCGTATACACGGAATCCACCGGTTCTTCCGCCAGAATGGTCGACAGAGATCGGCTGAGCACTCTTATGAATTCCGGCCGTCCGTACCCCTTTTTATCTTTCAGGATTTCATCGAGAAATATATCGAGCCGTTCTTTCTCTTTCCGTGCCCGGAGGATTGTTTCGACCTTATTGAGGATTTGTTCCGGCTGCATTGAAGCGTACCGGGCATTCCGTTTTATCGACTTGACGGTGATAATATAGAATCCTTCTCCGGCGGACAACACGGGAGAAACCCTCCCCATTTTCAATTGATATGCAGCATCTTCGATCACCGGGTCTGCTTCACCCCAAATTAACGTCGCCGTATCACGCAGAGCGGAAATGGTTGAATCGATGCGGAGTCGACTGATGCTGTTTGCATTCCTGAGACGCGCTTTGATAAACCGGGCTTCCTCTTCTTTCTCAAAGAACAAATACTGGAGCTTCAGCTCACGCTGCGCACGCCATATTCCCAAATCCCGTTCTCGGGATGTCACCGTTACTTTTCGGATTATTTCCCGGCGGTACAGCTCATCCCGTGAAAGCATCTTTCGAACATTTGCATTCGCCTGTTCATAGACGGTGTCTTTGTCGAGTTTACGTTCGAGCGCCTCTTGAGCGAGCAATTTCTCCGCGATGATGGAATACAGCAGTTCCTGTTTCTCAATATCCTGCTGTGCCTGAACGCGGCCTCCAATACCGGCCGTCAGTTCATAGCGTTCGATAAATTCAGATTCCGATATAAAGATCTTCCCCGCCTTCGCCACATACGAATCCGTTCCAGAATTCCCCTGGCAATGACCGACGGGGACAATCATGAAAGCGCCCAGCGTCAACAAGATCAAGCCGGTCCATCTCCGCCTCTTGCGGCCGCTCTTTGTACAATCGAACGCTCTATGGTTCTTTATGATCATCATGGTATGTATTCCGGCAACTTCACGACCAGAGTCGATTCTAATGTACCGAAATGCAGACGGTTACTCAACGGCATAGATTATGCATTTTGCGGTCACCGGTGAGAGGAAACATTGAATTCGTGAAATTGCTTGCACATGGGACTTCAACTCCTTACATTTTTTTAATATCACATACTGTTGAAACACGTCTAACAAGAAATTCATGGCGAACGCTGCATTCTCACGTAAAAAAGCGGTTCTCTTCAGCCTTGTTCCAACGGGCCTTCTTCTGGTACTGCTCGTTGCGACGGAATTTCTCCTCCGGGTTGCCGTTCCATCACTGGACCATCCTTTCGTTCGCGAAGTCAATGCGGACGGGATCGAATGGGTCCAGATCAACCGGCGGTATCTCACAAAATATTTTCCTGCAAACCAAATCGTGGTCCCAGAGCTCAGAGCGTCGGTATTCAGAAAAGTGAAGAAGCCGAGTACTTTTCGCATCGTCTGTCTGGGAAGCTCTTCGATGTTCGGCACCCCGTATGAAATGAACGCAAACATTGCTGCAATCGTCCGGAAGCAGCTCAGACATCTTTCCCCGGAAAAGGATATTGAGGTAATCAACTTAGGCGCATCTGCAATAAACAGCAATGTCATCCTCGATCTCTTTAAGCAGTTTATTCGTTTCCAGCCCGATCTCGTTCTCATGTATATGGGACACAATGAATTCTACGGCCCTGACGGTGTCGGTGCTTCCTTGCTTCAGCGTGAATTCCCGTCCACCATTCCTTTCATTTATTCTCTTCGCGATCTGCGGATCTACAGACTGTTCCAAGGACTTCTGACTCCGCATGGAACACCGGACGATCACCAGGAACGGAATCTGATGAAAGTGGTCTCACGAAATACCGCCGTTTCTCTCGCATCATCCGATGCCGAACGCGTTCTCAATCTTTTTCAATCTAATCTGGGATCGATCATTCACCTCTGTCAGGACAAACACCTGCCTCTCATTGTGAGCGACCTGACCTCAAACCTGGATTTTCCGCCATTCCTTTCAGACAGCATCCGGAGTATTCCTCACTGGCAAAATTTCTGCAGCGGCGTCAGGAACGAATTCCAGCTGGGTTCATTTCATCTCCTTCGCGATACCTTGAGCATCCTCCGGCAGCAGGATTCAACAAATGCATTCGTCAACTACTGGCTCGGTCAAACCTATCGTAAACTCGGACAGCCTCAAACCGGGCGTTCCATGCTCGTTCTTGCACGGGACAACGATCTCCTGAAATTCCGGGCGCCAACGGCAATCAACACCATCATCCGGAAACTTTGTGCATCCAACGAGGTCCCATTTTTTTCTTCCGATTCCCTGTTCGCTTCGCTGAGTCCGGAGGGTATCGCCGGCAGGAATCTTTTCTGGGAACATCTTCATCCGACCGCTGAAGGCTATTACCGGATTGCGACTCAATTTGTTCATACCATACTCCGCTCAAATTATTTCCCGGGCTCGATGCGATCCACCTCTTCTCTTCTTCCCTGGAACACCGATTCCTTAAGCATTTGCTGGCTGGACCTTTCGTATGCCGACATTTCCATGCGCAACCTGACGACCAACTGGCCGTTCAGTGAATATACGGTCTCATCGGTGGTCATGCAGAATGCCGGTGACCAGCTCCGTCAAATCGCACTTGATACCTATATGTCAAAATACTCGTGGAGCGAAGGATGTTACAAGTCCGCATTCGTTCTTCAGCGTTCAGGAAATCTCCGCGCTGCTCAAACAACGTACGAAGCACTGCTCGAGGATTATCCCTTCAGTTACTATGCACACTACCTGCTCGGGGTGTTGCACAAAGAATCAAACAACCTTCTAGAATCCATTCATCATTACCGGCGTGCGATCGAGCTGAACCCGGATTATCCGTATGCACGAATCGATCTCGGCCTGCTCGAAGTGAATCAGGGCAAATTCACGGATGCCGCGCAGGAACTTCAAACGGCCCTCACACTTATTGGTGACAAAAATATGGTTGTGGAAAAAGCGACCATTTATTATGGACTGTCCGCAATCTCGGCGAACAACGGCGATATGAACAAGGCCCTCGACTATGTGGAACAATCGCTCCAGCTGAATCCCCGCTATGACGCTGCCCGGAATCTCCGCAGCAATCTCCTCAAAGTGATCGGAGCGCATTAATTCGCGCTGTCCATCCGGAATCCCCTTTGAACCTTGAAATAACAAAGGCGGGAATCGCTTCCCGCCTTCCTTGAACACATGGATGCAACGATGAAGCAGTTGAACCTCTTACTTCAACAGAAGCATCTTCTTCGTGCTGACGAATTGTCCAGCATTGATTTGATAGAAATAGACGCCGCTCGAGAGCTTCGAAGCATCAAATGTCACCGAATAATTGCCGGAGACCTGCTTCTGATTCACGAGTGTTGCGACCTGCTGACCGATCAGGTTGTAGACATGAAGCGTCACATTCGCATCCTGCGGGATAGAATACCGTATGACCGTCGATGGATTGAACGGATTGGGATAGTTCTGATCCAGCGCAAATGTTTTTGCCACTCCGGCGATCTGTTCAGCAACACCGGTCGGTATCTTGTTTGTGAAGTCCCAACGATTGTACTTCCCGGGGTTGATGCTGCCGAACTGAGTATTGAGAGTCGCGGTCGGCTGCGTATCGTCGATATTCTCGAGGTGATTCAACCCAAACGCAGTTTCATTATCCGAACCGCCGATACCAAACTTAAACACCTGCCCCACCGTGTTGGTGGTCGAATAGGCAATCTGAATGGTATAGATGGTGTCATTTGCGACTGCATCACCATGCGTTCCATCATCCCACATTTTATGGTATCGGTTGGTATCCGCCACCATAAAATTATCCCATGCGGCCCAACCGCCGGTTGCGGGATCTGCTGCGGGTCCGTTAAATCCGACACCCCATGACTTAATACTGTCCGCCTTGAGTACGGAGCGGGTTCCCTGTATCGCCGCCAGGCTGTCGCCAGCCTTCAGCTGATAATACGCCGGCCGGAGGTCCACCGTCCACTTCACCGTTACCGCCTTGGAGAGCTTTCGCTGGTTTTCAAAATACGGCTGACGCCGGGGATCAGACACACTGACGACGTTGTCACTGATGGTCATGGTCTTGGAGGTCATACTGATCTGGCGTCGTTCCTGCTCAGCAGCGACGAGACCGGTAAATCCGAAGTTGAAATAATATTCACGGATATCCGTGTTGTTTTTGTGCAGGTAATACTGGTAATCAAGGAATTTGTTCAGGGCACTGACTATTTTCGTTGTGCCGCTGTACCGGTTGGTCAATCCCTGCCGCACGAGTGTCAGGGTCCGCTGCGAATCAGCCGTCGCAAAGAATCCCGCCTGTACCGTGATCGTATCGCCGATGGTAAAGCTTTGTTTTTGAATTGCCGTCGTCATATCGACATTAAATGTGATATTGATCGTATCGGCATTTGCGCGCGCGATGGGTTTGTCATTGTTGTACCAGACCCATTGCAGCGTCGTATCGGATTTCCCTATCGGAATAGAAAATTGCCGGTTTGGTTTTCCGCCCTGCAATTCATCATTGCCCCAGTTCCAGCCGATGAGGAATTTATAATCGATTTTCTGTCCGACCGTGACCGCACTCTTTCTGAATTTGAGACGGCCTGAGAAAAACGTGCCCGGAGGAATGGTATACTGTCCGCCGCCATCGCCCGGAGGAATTTCCTGTTTCAGATAGAACGTGCTTCCCCACGAGAGATCGTCGCCGTCGTTTCCGCCGCCGCGGACGCCGACAGAATCCTTATCCGCTGCAGTCCAGCCGAACGAGCCGTTATTCATGACGTTCTGCATATTCACACGGAAATACACATTGATGAACGAATCCGGTGCAGCAGTCCACGGCCTGAAATATTGCGGCTGCGGTGTCTGCGCATTGTTCCAGAATTGAACGGGGAACGTCGTGTCTTTCGCAGCCACGATGTAGTTACGATGGCCCTGGTTCAGGAAGCCATCAGAAAGATCTTTTTCCCATCCGCCGCCGCCGATCCTGATTTTGTATTTCAATGTATCGCCGACATTGACCTTGAAGGTGGTCTTCCAATAGTCGCCGCCGATATTGGTCAGGGCCTTTCCTGAGCCCCAGCCGGTCAGAGCGGTGTCTGCGGAACCCGTGCCGCTGCCCACCAACACGACATTATAACTCGAGTTGACGGTATCTGGTACGGTTGCAGTATTGACCACAAATGTGAGGTTTGACGCAGTGGGAGCTGCACTATATTGTGGTGCTGCAGCCCAATGTGTTGCCACCCGGATTTTATCGATATCTGCGCTCGGTGTTGCAGTACCAGTAGCATTTCCTTGTCTGAATGCCAATCGCGTGATATTCGTAACTGGTTCGGCCTGCGTACCAGAATAAAACGATACCGCGTCCGCAGCAGGCATGCCGCCGGTAAGACTTGGATTAATCCATAATCGAGAGGTATCATTCGTCGCACCATCGACAAATTCATAATCAAATACGACAAGATAGGTTGTCCCTGGCATATATTCCGTGGGTGCCCACGTTGCACTTGGCGAACCAGAAACTCGAATACCTAACAGAAAACCATTTGTCGCACCTTTTTTGATACAAAGCCTTCCAACGTATGCGGTTGTATTTTCAGTTGGGAAAAATCCTGAAAAATACTCACCACTAGACGAAGTGGTTACAGCAAGCTTTGCGGTATCAACAACGTTGATAAGCATCGCTGCGTACACTGTTCCCGATGTCTGCGATGTAAACTCGCGCATGATATCTTCCGCACTTGCAGAAGGAGCCGTGAGTGTAATTTTACCATCATTGGTACCCGGGAAATTATATCCTGTATAGGTCAAATCCCCGGCAGAAACCTGAATGGCAAGGTTCCCTGCTCCACTAAAGGCAGTCCAGTTTCCCCCGTTGACAACTGTCAATTGTCCAGGAGCGTAATTAAAGTTCTCCTGGAAAAGTACCTGTGCTGATGCCGGAACTCCAAAGAGGAGCAGCACCATCAGCACGGTGAAAAATAAAAAAATGTGTTTCATAGATATTTCCTTTCTATGACGACCGTCTCACGGAACCACGAGTCATGAGAGAGCCTTGTTAATTGATGTGTTTATTAAAAGAAAATGATTTGTTGATGCCTGACTCTTCCCTCCTCCTTTCATCAATAAACATTTTATACCCCAGTGAAATATTAAAACCTGATTGATACTGCTATCGTATTAAGATTTCCAAAATAACCGAATTTGTTCATGGCATAATCAACTTCCAACGCCCCCAATCCTTCCAGTGAATAGCGAAATCCGGCTCCGAAGGAGATGCCCTGCTGGTTCGTACTTTGCGCGTATCCTCCGCCGTCCGTCAGGACGGAGGCATAACCCGAGCGCAGGGAAAGCATATTCATCCACACCACCTCACCGCCAATATTGATGGACGTGTTATTGTCGTTCGGACGCAGCGCATCAACGGCGACGGTCAACGTGATGTCTTCATTTTTCACGACATCCATTGCCGTCCCGACACGAAAGAGCAGCGGCA
Source organism: Ignavibacteriota bacterium (assembly GCA_003819715.1). Classification (GTDB taxonomy): domain Bacteria; phylum Bacteroidota; class Ignavibacteria; order UBA10030; family UBA10030; genus Fen-1298. Next base: position 33,069 of record RPQN01000019.1, read on the forward strand.
TCGGCCAGGGATCGGTTTTGAGTTTTCCGACGAGTGTTTTGTTCGAGCCGGAATGTGCCGGATCGATGTCGATCCGCTGGTATAAATCTTTTCCGTCAAGCGTCATATCACCGCCAAAATTCGACATCGACATTCCAAGTCTCATGTTATTAAAGTCGGTCACGAAGAGAAGGCCCAGATCAAACGTCATACTGCTCGCCGATTCGTTCCAGATGCGCTGGCTGACATATTTTGCGGTTCCGCCGATGGAGAACCGGTCCGTCAACCGGCGCGAATAGGTGAGGCCGATCGCAAGATCATTGGCAGACCACCGCTGGCCGTTGCCGTCCGGGGCATCGACGGTCGTGACTTCTTCTTCGCCGTAATCGAGCTGCGTGAGACTTACCCCCACGCTGTTCGCCCCGTCAAAATTGACCATGAATCCAAACCAGCGAAATTTTGATCCGACCAGCCATTCGGAATTTGAGAACACAAATTCCGAATGAGTGGATTGCGAGACTGCTCCCGGATTCCAGAACAGCGACGTGACGTCTTCAGAAGAGGCCACATAGGCCCCTCCCATGGCGATCGCCCGGGGCCCGACGGCAATGCCAAGAAACTGAGCTGCGGTGGTTCCCACTTTTGATTGCGCCTGGACGGGAGAGAAGGTCGATGCCGCACCAATCGCAAGAAGGAGAAACCGCTGGAGGTGGTATAAGGTCTTTATTCGCATGGTGTTCTCTACTTTATAATTGCAAATTTACCGGTCATGGTTCCCGCTGTCGATTCAACCACGTAATAGTACACCCCGTAGGCAACATCGAGATTTTCCTTCGTCTTCACATTCCACGAAACAGTTCCGTCTTCGATATTTCCATCATGACGAAGCGTCATAATATGATCACCCCGGGATGTAAATATCTGAATGGATGCCTGGGACGGAACATGGATGAAGTCAATTTTCCGCTGGCCCCGGCCGCTGGTCACGCCCGGATTCAGGGGCAATTCAAATGTCGACGCCGTGACGTACGGATTGGGCACCACCCTTACCCGGCGAAGACTGGCTGACGCCGCCGCTTCGTCCACTTTCGCCGGCACAGGAGTAAAGAGGTAATTATCCCCCTGACGGAACGGCTTTGTCGTCTTGATCGACAGTTTATCTCCGGCTCCCAGCGCATAAACGGTATCGATCGGATCGTTTTGTTTGTTGGAAAATTTTATATCCCAGGTATAGATGTAATTTCCGAGAGGTTCTTTTTCCAGGAACACCAGCTCATCCTGAGGAGAAACTTTCCCATTCGCATCGATATCCGCATAAATGAATTTTATGAATGTACTGTCCGTCTCGTTGTACACACGGAAATTCACCGGCAGTGCATCGGGCTGAAGATCCGGATCGCCGGTCGATGTGTCGACAATCGAATTTGAGAAAATAATGGAGTAATCACTCGGTTTCTGGATGCCCTTGTAGAATTTATTTCCCACCTGAACGTTGAGCGGAGTAAATCCAAAGCGATAGGCATCTTTCCCTGTCCATACCGACAATGAATCAATGCGCTGCGCCTGCCATTGGTTTCTGAATGAAAGCTGAATGCCGTCGAAAATATCCGCGTCCTTGGCCTCTGAGACGTACGGCGATCCGTAGATATTGGAACTGCGATAAACGGGATAATACTGATACGTTATGGTATATCTTCCTGCAGGCATACTCCCGGGAGAGGCGCCCCGGATGTTGCCCCGCAAGGTATCCAGAATATAATTCGAAGCCGGAATCGCCGTGCTGGAACTGTTCCTGACGACGACCGATGAACGAACCAGGTTCGTGCGCTCCAGGGTCACGAGCGTGGTATCGAGCGCGTAAAAGATTTCGGTGATATCGTTCATATCCCTGACGGAATAGAAACTCGTGGTCCGCGTTGCCTCGGTGGAATCAAACGCATCGATCAATCCGTTGTCGTTGTTGTCAATGCCATCGATCCGCGAATCGAGGAATTCGAGCCGGTATGTATCCCGGGTTATTTTATTGGGATCGAGTACTTCTGAATAAATATCTCCCGTTCCGTAGTGCACCGTGGCACTCAGCTTTACTCCATTCGGCGGGGGAACATATCCTGCAACCTTCGTATTCGGTACAACAACGGCAACATTGGGGTCGTGTGTAATTTCTCCGCTCGTGGAAATTGTGACGAACTTTGAATTCTCCGACGGGAAAATGCCGAGGTAATTGTCTCCTTTATCATACGCGACCAGGGCATAATAATACCGTCTGCCGTTCTGGACATCATTGTCAACATAACTGTGCTGCAGCCCATTATCGCTTCCCAGATAAAATGCATAACCCGCTGCGACGGTGAACGCATCTCCGGTTGCCTGAAAATATCCCTGGACTCCATCGACGATATCGACCTGCACCAGCGGACGGTATCCCTGCGGCGATCCCGATCCATCGGTAATCGTGTAGATGTCTCTGAAATCCGGATCGGTCGATTTATAAAGTTTGTACCCCTCGAAGTCTTTCGTGAGGAGAACAGGATCCACCGATGCTTCCGCCTTTCGATCCCAGTAGAGGGTTACCTGTTTGTCGCCGGCGACTGCGGTCAGCGTCGGCTTATCCGGCGGCTGCGGGAATTGATAATTCGCATCGTAGATCTGCTGAACGGTTTGCTTATTTTTCAGAAGATCGGCAATGTCATCGTCGACGCTGCCGCCTCTGCCGCCGCCGTACACCAGCGCGAGAGAAAATCGTTCTGTCGAATGAGACAGCAGCGGAAAATAACCTGATCCATAGATAAAATCACCGTCCTCGCCGGCTGTCGGTCTGTTGTTCACGATGGACGCAGGAACATCGAAAAATCCCGGAGCGAGATTCGTCCACATCGATTCGTCATCACCCAGACGGACCTGGTTCGACGGCGCAAAGTAATAGAAGTTCGTCAAACCGATCTGATCCGATTCGCGGACATCGGTCTTGTCAATGTGCGGTTCGCCGGGCAATCCCGTGTCGTTGCCGTTGGCATCATAGCCGGAGGTCGGAATTCCGTCGCCCTCTCCGAGATCACCGGTATTGGGAATTCCATCTCTGCCGACATCGTCGTGAGCAATATTCCAATTCGTGTTATTATCGATCAGGTCATTCCGGCGCTCATCGATCATGCTGGTCGGGCTTGTCCCATTCCCTGTTATAAAATCGGTGTAATGCAGCGGCCTCGTTTGATCAATGAGGGGAGGATTTGCCGGATTCTTCGAGCGTTTGAGCTGGCGATAGTGGACATAATAATTCTCATCAATAATGCCGTCGAAATCGTTATCCACGCCGTCGTACGCATTCGGATTGACATAGTCCACCTTGATCGCGCCAAAGGTCGGATCAATCACGGTCCTCTGCAGCACGTTGCCTTCTGCAACCTTTGTTATTCCGGGTTTGATCCAGGTCGACAATCCCCGGGTGGTGATCAGGAGAGAATCTCCAGGAGCGACCGACGGAACCGTATAAAGAAACCTGCTGTAATCATTCCGGATAAGAACCAGCTGCATGCCGGGAGTAATGAGCGTCGAATCAAAACTTGCCGACGTAAATTTCGGCGTGAGCTGTCCCACGGCGGACGAATCGGCATCGCCGTCGTTGTCAATGCCGTCAAACGGATTGCCCGGACTTTCGAGAAATGCATAACCGACCATGCCGACGGTGCCGACCCACAACGGATTTAAAATTTGTCTTCCGTAATCGCCGGTATAGGTGATATTATCTTTCGCGCTGTAAAACGACCAGTCATCTGCATATTCGCGATAATCTTCCGTAGAAGTCACGCCGACGTACGTGCCGACCAGCATTCCAAACACGGCGCGGTTATACGTTGTCGTCCCGGTATTGGTGATTTCGTACAGCCAGAAAATATTATCCTTGGCAAGAAACTGGCTCCACTGCATTGCCCGCACGCTCATAACCAGCGCCATCCCGTTGCGCTGCGGCTTCGTGGAATCCGGTTTAAATGCAACTCCGAGCGTGTTGTTGGATGCTTTATTGAACCGCTCATCATTGTTATCATCCATCACAAAGTACGTTTCAAGGTCGGCATTCGCCCGCTTTCCGAAATAGCCGTTCCAGGAGCCTCTCCATCCGGGATCTTTTGTATCATTTAATTTGTCGGGCCAGAACGGAGGCCACGAGTTCGGATCGTTGCTCATCGCCACGCTTTGCTGATTGGTATTGAAATATCCGCCGTCAGGTTGGAACGTCCACCACTTGCTGGTCAACGGGTCCTGGTCCTGAATCTGCGCAGGCCTCTCGACGAAGCATGTGGCAACCGAATGAAACGTTTTGCCGGCGTAATTAATTTCAGCACCGACGAGCGGCGTCACGTCGCCGATATATCCGTCGTTGTCATTCCTCCACGCACCGCGCTTGCCCTTGGCCGCAGGTTGTCCAATGACTCCCCAGTTCCCGAAGACCGTCCTCACCTGATTGCCGTTCATATACGCACTTCGCTGAAATTGGGGACCGCTCTGGCCGTAGGACGTTGAGCAGAGTTCTCCGAGAACGACCGAGAGGATAAAAAGAGGGAACAGAATTTTTTTCATCATGATCCAAACTCCAGGTTCACGCCGAATTCGATTCTGCGTGGTTCCGAATAAAATCTTGGAATGCGAAAGAATTCATCGAGTGTATTGACATATTCGTGGGGATTCGATGCGCGCGCAGTGGCTTCATCCGTGGTAAATCCCGCACGGCCTGTATCGTTAAACACATTGACTTCGTTGCGCGTATCCAGGAGATTGAAGACGCGGGCAAAAAACACAACCCGCACCGAACTGATATCGGCCTCATAGAATGAACGAAGGTCGATGTTGAAATAGTTCGGTTTGATTTCACTGTTGGTCAGGATGGCGGAAATATCCTGCGTATTCCTCGGGGTGTAGGGTGTGCCGCTCCCGTAACTGCCGATGGTGCTGACCCCCCAGTGTTTCCCGGAATAGTTCACCGAGACATTCAACGTGTGGCGTTGATCCCATCCCAGAGGCGTCAGTTGAACTTCCGGCCGGGCCCCTCCTGCGATCGCATTACGTGCCTCCTGAGGATCCGATGCACTGCCCTTTGCCACCTGGAAGGTATAATCCAGCCGGGCGCTTACTCCGGAAGAAATCCGTTTATCCATCGTGAGCACGATGCCTTTGACAAAACCAAAATCGCTGTTCACATACCGGCTGTATCTGGTTGCCGTCCCAAACACGAGCAGTTCCTCCCCCCGTGTTCCGGCTAAGTTCCGGATGTCCCGCAGATACGCTGTCACATCGATTGAAAGATCTTCTGTCAATTGCTGCTGAACGCCAAGTTCACCGTTAATGGTCTGTTCAGGTTTCAGGTCTGCGTTGCCGATGATCCCCTGATTGCCGCTCCCCTGAGAGACTTTGAAAAACGGATTTTCATACAACAGTTCGAACCGCGGTACCTGGAAAAAATAGCCGTAAGAAAAATGAACGATCCCGCGGGCAGTAATGGGGAACGATACGCCGAGCCGCGGACTGACTGCGGACTTCGCCGAGGCGCGGTTGTACCAGTACGCTGCGCGCTCTTCATAGGTCCTGTCCGTCTCTCCGGGATCCTGCACGCCGTTGCCGTTGACATCATGGAAGCGGTTATTCGGCTTGATCGGATTGAAAATACTCGGGTCCGTCGGATCCGCGAGGACGACGCCGTCCGGCTGAAAGTAATCGAACCGGACGCCGAGGTTGACGATGATGTCTTTGAATTCCATTTTGTCCTGAATGTACCCCGAGAACTCCGTGGGACGATGATCATAGACGTCATGCGATGTGGAAGAAACATCGAGGACCTGGGTCTGGATAAATGGACTCGCCGTGGCGAGGTTGATATCCGATTGCGCCTGGATCGGTTGAAGCTGGATGTTTTCGTACGTCAGATGGTGGTTCCGGTATTCGGCCCCGACTTTGAACATATGGGTCTCAGAGACCTGACTGGTCAGATCAAACTTGAACAGCGCCGTGGTGGTCTCGCGGTGAAACCGGGCGAGATCGGTACCGCCGGTCAGCGCGCTGTAGGAATCATTGCTCTGGAACAGTTTCGGGTGAACATACCGGGGATCATGAATATCTTCATAGAGATAGTATTTAAAATCCTTGATAAAGTAAGAACCGCCTAATGTATAGAAGGTGGAGTTGCTCAACGAGTGGTTCAACTGGGCGATGACGGTATTACTGGTATTGTAGTTGTTGCCAATGCCGTCCGGATTATAAAAATATGCGCGATCGTACGCTTTGGCGATTGAATAATCATAGATATAATTTGTCGTGAGTTTGATCAGCGGCGTTATTCTCCAGGTCAGTTTTCCCTGTCCATAATTTCGTTTGCTCCAGTTCATGGGCACGACCGAACTGTCGCCCATGCCGGAGACATCCCGAGATAAATGAAAAACGCCGGCGCTGTCGGTGTAGGAAATATTGCTCGGATTGAACCGGCGGTATCCATTGAGATATCCATTAAAATAAATAGCGCGTCCGTTGACAAAAAAGGTCAGGTCGTTACTGAGCAGCGGGCCGCTGAGGTTCGCTTCGATATTGCGAACATTCGTTGGTTTGAATCCCGGGCCCGGAAAAAGTGTTTTGTCCGCCGTCGCATAATCACCGCCGTAAAGGCCGATTCCCCCTGAATATTTTTCGTTCCCTTCTTTTGTTGAAATGTTCACAATACCCGACATGGCCTGACCATACTCTGCATTAAACGCGCCGGAGATTACCTGAAGTTCCTGGACGAGGCTCTTGTTTACTTCGACGACCTGGGCGCCATCATATGCATCCGTCACGGGAACACCGTCGATAAAATACGCCACTTCACCGCTCCGCCCGCCGCGAAGGCTTCCTGCGACAAACCCTGCCTGCAAATTGACCACCGCTCCTATCTCAGACACCGGCAATGATGCAATATCGTTGCCGCTCACAATCGCTGTTGTTGCGGTGAGGTCTTTTTGCACGAGCGGGCGCTCCGCAACGACGACCACTTCCTGACCCACCTGGAGAACGGTCTCTGAAATTTCCACATCGATGGTCGTGGTCAGGTCGCCCTGAACGCGGACACCCGTGACTTTTGACGAAGTATAACCGACCAGAGTCACCACCACATCGTATTCTCTTGGCGGGATGTTGATCATAAAATACTTCCCTTCGATGTCGGTGGTACTCCCGAGCGATGTTCCATCGAGCCGGACATTTGCCCCGATAATCGGTTCGCCGGTTTTTTTATCTTTCACGACCCCGGTGATCTTACCCGTGGAGCCCCCGAGCGCGAACGACGAAATCAGCGCGACGAGCAAAAGAGAATGCGCTATGCGTGTGGACATGATTCTCCTGTTTCAAATTGAATATAATTTTGTGTCGTGGACCTGTTCATTTAAACCAACTTTGTGATCTTGCCCATGGGAAGCGTCGACCTGCGGACAATCAGTGTCGGTTCGAACGTTTTATGATAAATCGGAAGACCCGGGTTCTCGAACCGGTCCAGGAGCCGTTCGACCGTCAGCATGCCCATCTCGGACATCGGCTGGAGCATCGAGGTCAAACCGAGCGGGCCGGAAAGTTCCAGATCGTCAAATCCGATAACGGCAATATCCCGCGGGCAGCGCAGACCCATCTCGGCAATTGCGGCAAGCGCACCGTACGCCTGAATATCGCTCGCTGCAAAAACTGCAGTCGGCCGCTTCGGACCAAGTTTCAACAGCTCCTTCATCATCTCATAACCGTTCTCTCTGGTAAATCCGTCAAGGTATTCCGATTTCGTTTTCAGGACCAGCGAATTGGAAATTTTTTTATGCGCATCCATCATCGCCATCTGGTACCCCTTGAACCGGTCTTTTGCCGGCACGCTTCTCAGGTTTGCATTCAGCATGGCGATCCTCGTATGACCCAGGTCCAGGAGATGTTTTGTGGCGGTGTACCCGCCCCGGACATTATTCACGGCAATGGAATCGAATTTTTTGTGGTACGTATCCACAAGGACCATGGGAAGCTTCTTGAAGAGCGCAATCTTCGCCAGCTGGTCCGGGATCTTCATGGAACAGAGGACGATGCCGTCGACGCGATGACGATGGATATTGTTGCGGAGCGTTTCGGTAATCTGATCCGGGTGATTGATCCCGAGTAAAATAATACTGACGTCGAGATCCGACAGTCGTTTTTGAATTCCGCGGAGAATTTCGAGGAAGAAAAATGTGGCAAAAAATGGAATGGTGAAGAGAATGGAATTGGTCCGCTGACGGGCAAGTCCGATGGCAAAGGGATGAGGCCGGTAATTTAATTTTGAAACAACCTGCAGAACGCGTTTCCGGGTTTTCTGCGAGACGCTTGCATGCTTATTGAGGACACGCGACACCGTTCCGATTCCCACACTTGCCTGCTTTGCAACATCATAAATCGTAGCCGTCATGTCATAGAGTCTCGTCTAATTAATGGAAGCGCTTCCAAAAAATCCGAATATTCATGACGAGAGTCAAGCATTATTTGAAATAATTTTTTCTCTCATGAACCAAAGCAAATGGTGTTCCAGAGAAAGGACGACCGCCGGACGAAGAAATGAACTGTGTATAATTTACACACTCGGAGAATTCCCTTTCCTTAGAACAAGGGAATTTATTTCGACGTGCTTATTTCACAACAGAAGAAAAAGAACTGCCGGGAATGAGGACTACTTGACCGGCGCCAGATTTAACCGGTCCGAATTGGTTCTCCCGTATAACGCGGACAGTTCATATAACCGCGATGCCGCCCACGGTTCAACCTGTTCCCACGTAAACCGCCATTCCCAATTTCCATCAACGGTGCCGGGGAAATTCATACGGCCTTCGCTCCCCAATCCCAGGACATCCTGAAACGGGATAATGGCCATATCCGCAACCGATTGAAGCGCCAGCTTCATTAAATCCCAATGAACTTCAGTGCCGTTGGTCTTGCAATACCGCCGGACAAAATCGCGTTCATGTTCCGTCGCTTTTTCGTACCATCCCAGGGTCGTATCATTATCGTGCGTGCCGGTATAGACAACAAAATTCTTCTGATAGGTATGCGGAAGGAAATTGTCCTGGGGATTGGAGGAGAATGCAAACTGCAGCACTTTCATTCCGGGGAAACCAAATGATTCACGCAGAGCGGTGACTTCCGGCGTCACCACGCCCAGATCTTCTGCAATAATCGGCAATGTTCCCAGTTTCTTGATGATGGCGTTGAAGAGGTCCCCTCCCGGACCCTTGACCCATTTTCCAACACGCGCTGTCTTTTCCTTCGCCGGAATCCTCCAATACGCTTCAAATCCTCTAAAATGATCGATCCGGAGAATGTCAAAGAGCTCAAATGTTTTCCTGAACCGTTCAATCCACCATTGATATTTCTGCTGCTTCATAACATCCCAGCGATACAAGGGATTCCCCCACCGCTGGCCGTCTTCGCTGAAATAATCCGGTGGAACACCTGCAACGACGAACGGCTTTCCATCCCTGTCCAGTGTGAATGCCTCCTGGTTGGACCAAACATCCGCACTGTGATTTGCGACGAAGATGGGAATATCGCCGACCAATTTGATATTTCGATCGTTCGCATGCTTCTTCAATTTCTTCCAATGCCGGAAAAAGCACCATTGCATAAATTTATGGTAATTCACCTGCGCTTTTCGTTCTTCTGCCGCGTGCCTGAGGGCCGACGGTTTTCGATGGACCAGGTCGCGGTCCCAGACAATCCACTCTTTTCCGCCGTAATGGTCGTTCAACGCCTGGAACATGGCATAATCGTCCAGCCAGTTTTTTTCTTCCTTGCAAAATGAGTCGAACTGCTGCCGGTCCGCTTTATTCCCCTGTTCAAAAAAGGTCTGCGCCGCTTTCCAGAGCATGTTCATGCGAAAGACGGTGACCTCATGATACTTGACTCGGATTTTTGAACTCTGGATAAATGACTCAAGATCCTGCGGCACCAGCCAGCCATGGGAGAGCAGTTCCTCCAGGTCAATAAGCAGGGGGTTTCCTGCAAACGCGGAAAATGACATGTAAGGGGAATTCGCCATGCCGGCGGGCCCCAGGGGAAGCATTTGCCAGAGCGATTGACCTGCGGAAGATAACCAATCGATGAATTGATATGCTGAAGTGCCCAGATCTCCGGATCCGAACCGGCCCGGCAACGATGTGGGGTGCAACAGAATTCCGCTACTTCGAGCAAATTGCATTTCTCGCCTCATTTCTCATCTGTCTTGCATATTTTCCAAAACGACCTGTCAAACATAAATAAGCATCCATACAAACGCAAGGGAAAACATTTTCAATTGATAAGAGAACAATGAACGTACTTCGATTGTTCAACGATGACAGCACTATTCTCTCGTTCAATATTGAACGATCTCCTGCACAATTTCTGTCAATCGTAAATCTTTTTTATGGAGAACAGAAACGAGAAAACATTTTGGATTCATGATCATTCCGCACCACATGCCTCCGCAAGAACGATGAACAAAATATTATTCATCCCTCCCATTCAATACATACGATCATATCATGTACTGCTGTCTCCCCGCGACTCTTCCCCGGGAACTAAACTCAATTATTCACTTGTTAAAACCAATATTACTGAAAGAAAACAAGATATCAGGCTGCGGAACCTCATTCATTAGAGAGACTACGGTTTAACTTAAAACCTCATTTTATCACCCGCGGCATGCAATTCATTCTGATGAGTCGTGAAGGAGTCGTGACAACCATGAAAGGCTGTTTACACGTTGTGTTCATAATGAGTCTCATCCAGCCGGCTGTGTCTCAACAACAGACGGACCGGGATAGTTCTCTTGCCGGCATCCTCGGGGGCATGCAGGGGACTTCACTCACTCTCGCTCAGGCAGTTCAGTACGGATTGACCAATGCAACCTCCGTCCGGAAATTCGAAGCGAAGGTTCTCGCTGCCGGGGGTTCTGTCAAAAAAGAATCCGGTGCATTCGACCCCCAGCTGTTTTTCTCTCTCAACCACACGGATCAGCAGCAGCCTACTGCTTCATTTTTTTCGGGAGCCCCGGTCCTTTTCACACAGGAGACGAACGTGCAAACCGGTCTCCAGATCGTTCTTCCCATCGGTACCCAGCTGCAGTTAGCGCTCGACACGAGGAGTATCTCAACAAACAGCACGCTTGCGTTCTTGAATCCGGAATATGACGCGGTCGGGACGCTCAGCATTCGTCAACCCCTCCTGGGCGGGTTTGCGGCATCCGCCCGGAAGCGGCTGACACAATCCGAACAGCAGCTTGAATCAGCGAAAGACCGCTACGATCAGGCATCGTTGTCTGTGAAAACAGATGTGGAACTGAGATACTGGAATCTCTATGCCTCGGAACGCGATTATGCAGTGCAGAAACTTACCCGGGACCGGGCCGAGGAATTCCTCAAAGAGACGCAGCTGCGGGCCCAGACGGGACTCATCGGACCGAACCAGGTGGCAAACGCAAAAACGTTTCTTGCGGAACAGGAACTCCTCCTCATCGAACGGGAAGAACAGTTTGAACAGCAATCCGAACAACTGGCCGCCCTCATCGGAATCCGCCCGGAGAGTGTCCCGCCCCGGTTTATTCCTGTGGATGAACCGGCAGAAGATTTTCCTCAAGCTCCGGAAGAACTTCTGGTGGAGCATGCGTTATCCCGCAATCTGGATCTTCTGGCGGCACAAAAGGATATCGAGAGTGCAAAGACGTTTGCGAATGCGGCCCGCTGGGAAGCTCTTCCCCGTGTCGATCTCGTCGGTTCCCTCGGCGGCAACGGCCTCGCGGGAACGGGGAATACGGTCGTTATTTTTAACGATACTCTTCCTGTTGCCCGCACGGCGTCGTGGAGTAACGCCCTGAACCAGGTGGGGAAACGCGATTATCCAAACTGGAGTCTCGGTGTCGATGTGAACATTCCTCTCGGACTCAGGAGCGGTCTGGGGGAACAAGACCGCACGGAAGCCGTCGTACGCGAACTGGAGCAAAATTATATTGAACAATCCCGTCTGATCCAGCAGCACGTACGAACGACGTACCTGGAATTATCCAACGGAAAAAAAAGACTGCAGTTTGCGCGGCAGGATGTCGAGGCAGCAGACGAGCAGGTCAGAATCGGAATGATAGAATTTCATAACGGCCGCTCGACCGCATTTGAACTGGTGCGGCTCCGGGAAGATCTTGCTGTCGCCCAGCAGAGATATTCCTCAGCACTCATCCGGACAGCGCGAGCAGCGGCCATTCTCAAACAACTCACTTCAGGATGGTATCCGCAATAGCCAATCAGGAGCTTGACGATCATGAACAACATAAGAGTTACCGTTTCCGGCCGCAAAAGTTTTATCAGCGCCATGGCTGCAGCCGGCGTCGTACTGGGTGCTGCTGGGTGCAGTTCGAATCCGCAGGCGGGCGGCGGAAAATTCTCCATGCCTCCGACGCCGATCGAAGTGACCCATGCACTGAAGCAAAAGGTGGAAGACAAATTCGGAGTGATCGGCTCCATTGAGGCGATAGAAGCAATTACCGTCGTGTCGGAAATCGACGGCACCATCATCCGGATTCCTTTTACGGAAGGAGGCGTTATCCGGAAAGGAGAGTTGATTGCACAGTTGGACGATGCGCAGCTTGCCGCCGAACTGAAACGCGCTGAAGCATTGATGGAACAGAGCAAAACGCATTTCGATCGTGTCCAGGTGATCGTCAATCAAAAAGCGGGGGCGCCGCAGGACCTGGACGATGCGGCGGCAGATTTGAAAGTGGCCGAAGCAAATCTCTCGCTTGCAAAATCCCGGTTTGCAAAGACACGGATCACCGCACCGTTTGACGGAACCATCGGCGCCCGCAAAGTCAGCGTCGGTACCTTTGTCCGCAGCGGAATGCCGATTACAGAACTCGCCAATATTGATGAAATCAGAGTGAATTTTTCGGCGCCGGAAAAATATCTTCCCCTGTTGAATCGCGGAGCGAGTGTATTGGTATCAACGATCGCCTATCCGGGTATTGCACTCCCCGGAAGAATCATTGCCGTTGAACCGGTCCTCGATCCCGGTACGCGAAGCGCCCGTGTGGTGGCAAGGGTTTCAAATCCGGGAAGAAAATTCCATCCCGGGATGTCCGCATCCGTTTCGGTGGTCCTCAACGAACGCCCGGACGCCGTCACGGTCCCCAATGAAGCGGTATTCGCTAACGGCGATCAATCGTTTGTCTATGTTGTAAAATCCGACAGCACGGCAGCTCGGGTCCCGGTCACACTGGGGACACGCATGACCGATGTCGTCGAGATTGTCCAGGGCCTGACGCCGGGAACAGAAGTGGTCAAAGCCGGATATCAGAAACTCTTTGAAGGCGCAAGAGTCATGCCGATTAGTTCACCAGCCAAATCGATGGATTAATTAAAGAGCGAATCCACCTCAATCTTGAAGAGCGATTTATGAAACTCAGTGATATTTCCATACAGCGTCCGGTATTCGCAACGGTATTGAGTCTTGCGATTGTACTCTTTGGTGTCATTTCCTTTCTGCGGCTGCCGGTGAGAGAATACCCCGATATCGATCCGCCGATTGTCTCGGTCGTCACGTTTTACCGGGGAGCGAGCCCGAGCGTCGTCGAAACGGAAATTACAAATATTCTTGAAGAACAATTTGCC